>DASXAM010000276.1:0-16324 GCA_036404275.1 Allostellaceae bacterium | reverse complement strand
GGCGCGTTCCAGCTCCTCGGTCATCTCGACGGGATCCCGTTTATGGGTTCGATCGAGATCCGAGACGGGCCGTTCAGCCTGCTAGGCGACTCGTTCCATGTCCCGGTCGGCACCAATATCACGACGCGGAACGTGTTTTTCAACGGCGGCAATGCGACGTTGACGGCGAACCAGGGCACCGCCGATTTTCTCTACCATTGGCTCGACGACCCGGTGCAGCGGCTCGATGCCGGGATCGGGTTTCGCGCTTGGTCGTACACCACGAACATTACCCTGAACGGGCGGATCGCACCGACCGTCAGCGTCAACCGTTCGGCGCAATGGGCCGACCCGCTGCTCGCGGTTCGCTACCACCGCGAATTCGGCAACGGCTTTGGCGGCACCGTTTATGCCGATCTCGGCGGCTTTGGCGTCGGCGCCCATATCGATTGGCAAGTCTTTGGCACGATCGATTATGCGCTGTCGCCGCGCGCCGCGCTGCGCCTGGGTTACCTGAGCCTCAACTTCAACTACACCGCGGCCGACAGCCTCGGCTTCAACGTCCACATGAAGGGGCCGATCCTGGCCGCCACGTTCCGATTTTGATCCTGGCTGGACCTTTGGAGAATATCGAAAGGGGAAGCGGGTGCAGACCGAGCCGATGATCGCTGACGATGCCGCCGACCCGGCCGTCGCGCGTGCTGGCCTCGCCCCTCACATCGGCGCGCGGCTGTTGCACGAGCTGAAGCACGTCTTGCCCCCGACGATCTTTTTCTTCATCGGGTTCAACCTGATCGTGCTGACGACAAACCTGATCCTCGCCGACTATTTGGTGGCCTTCACCAGCTTCATGCTGGCGAGCGCGGCGGCGCTCGTCGTCGGCAAGGCGGTGCTGGTCGCCGATGCCATGCCGTTTCTCGCCCGCTACGACCGGGCGCCGCTGATCCAGCCGATCTTGTTCAAGACTGTCGTCTATTGGGCGTTTGTCTTTGTCGCGCGCCTTTTGGAGCATCTGATCCGGTTCTGGCTGATCGACGGTCATCCGATCGGCGAGTTCCCGGCGCATCTGCACACGAATTTCTCCTGGCATCGGTTCGCGGCGATCCAGATCTGGATCTTCGTCCTGTTCTTGATCTACGTGACGGCGGCGGAGCTGAACGATCTGTTCGGCCAGGGCGAGCTGCGGCGGATATTTCTTACGCGCCGTTCATCGGAACTGAAGATGACGCGCCGCCGGCGCGTCCGCGACCTGGTGCGCTTGAGCCGGCTTGCCGACGCGCATTCCGAGCAGGAATTCCGCGATCCGAGCAGCGGCGCTCACCGGCAACTGGTGGAAATCGTGCGACGGCTGGCGCGCTGAAAGCCTCGCGACCGAAGGGAAAGCGGAGATGAATGACATCGCGATGACGAAAATGCCAAAGATCGTGAGCAAATTGGCAATTGCTCTTGCAGTCGTGGCGGTCGCGGGAGCCGCAAACCTGTCAGCCGGCCGGGCCAACGAAGCGAACGCCAAAAGCCTGCTCAAGGCCATGTCCGATTACCTCGCCGCGCAAAGGGCAATATCGTTCGATTATGATTCGAGCCTTGAAATCGTCTCGACGCAGCAGCAGAAGATAGCGCTCGTCAGCTCCGGCGCCTTGACCCTTGCGCGCCCCGACAAGCTGCACGCGACACGCACGGGCGGGTTTGCCAGCATCGAGCTGGTTTTTGACGGGAAGACGCTGACCGCGCTCGGCAAGAATAAAAACCTCTATACTCAAATCGACGCGCCCGGCACGATCGATCACCTCGTCGATGTGCTGCGGGACAAGTATCACCGGCCGGTGCCGGCTGCGGATTTGTTGATGTCGGATCCCTTTAAGGAGCTGATGCCGGAGGTTACGGACGCCAAGGATCTCGGCAGCGGCGTCATCCACGGCGTCGAATGCGACCACCTGGCGTTCCGGACCAAGGAGGTCGATTGGCAGATCTGGATCGCGCAGGGAGCGCGCCCCTATCCCTGCCGCTATGTCATCACCAGCAAGAAGGTTGTCGGGTGGCCGCAATACACCCTCGACATCTGGGCGTGGAAAGCCGGTGCCGAGGTCGCCGCCGATCCGTTCAAGCCGGAGATCCCGGCCGATGCCAAGAAGCTGGCGCCGACTCAGATCCCCGGCCTCGACGAAATCCCCAGCCTCTTTTCCAGAAAGGGAGCCAAGTGACCATGTTCAAACGCATCGGCGTTGTGTTGCTGGCCGCGATCATCTGGGCCTTTTGCGCGGAGCTCGGCGAGCGCTTCGAGGTCCCGGGCGTGCCGGGTTTGGTCTCCGCCGCCCACGCCATCGTCGGCCGCCCGCTGACGCCGATGAGCTATGCCGGCGTCGCGCGCCGGACGGCGCGGCGTTGTGCGGCCGGTGTCTACTATTGCTAGGCCGGGCATCGACCTGTGCGCTGTCGCCGCGCGCCTCGCTGCGCCTCGGCTGTCTGAGACCCGACTTCAACTACACCGCGGCCGACAGCCTCGGCTTCAACGTGCACATCAAAGGCCCGATCCTCGCGGCCACGTTCCGCTTCTAACGAGGGAGACAATGCGATGAACCGACGCCAATTGTTCACGACGACCGCCGGCGCGGCGCTCGCTACCGCGGTCGGCGGCCCGCCGCTCGTGCGCGAAGCCGAGGCGCAGAGCCTCATCTCCAGCGCCGCCGCGCAGACCACGAAAAAGCCCAATATTCTCGTCATCATGGGCGACGATATCGGCTGGTTCAACATCGGCGCCTACAACCAGGGCGTCATGGCGAGCAAGACGCCCAACCTCGACAAGCTCGCCAACGAGGGGATGCGCTTTACCGATTACTATGCCGAGGCGAGCTGTACCGCCGGCCGCGCCAATTTCATCACCGGCGAATTGCCGATCCGCACCGGCCTGACGACGGTTGGCCAGGCGGGCGCAACTATCGGTATGCCGGCACAGGCCCCGACGATCGCCACGGCATTAAAGGCCATGGGCTATGCCACGGGCCAATTCGGCAAAAACCATCTTGGCGACCGCAACGAATACCTGCCGACGGTGCACGGGTTCGACGAGTTTTGGGGCTACCTGTATCATCTCGACGCAATGGAAGACCCGTTCCATCGCAACTACCCGCCGGCTCTTCTGAATAGCGTCGGTCCGCGCAACCTGCTGCACTGCTTGGCAAGCGACGTGGACGATCCGACGGTTGACCCGCGCTGGGGCAAGGTCGGCAAGCAGAAGATCACCGACGAAGGCCCGCTGCCGCCGCACCCGATGCCGAACATCAAGTACAACATGGAAACGGTGGACGAGGTCATCCGCGACAAGGCTTTGGAGTTTATCGACAAGGCGCGGCAGCAGAACCGGCCGTTTTTTGTCTGGCTCAACCCGACGCGCATGCATGTCGTGACGCATCTGTCCGAGAAATACGAATCGATGCGGACCCCGGAGAACGGCTGGAGCATCGAGGAAGCCGGCATGGCGCAGCTCGACGATGTCGTCGGCGCGATCATCAATTATCTGCAAAGCAACGGTCTCGATAACGATACGATCGTGGTTTTCACGACCGACAACGGCGCCGAGAACTTCACCTGGCCGGATGGCGGACAGACCCCGTTCGCCGGCGGCAAGGGCACCGGCCTCGAAGGCGGGTTTCGCGTGCCGTGCATTCTCCGCTGGCCCGGCAAGGTTCCCGCGGGCAAGGTCGAAAACGGGATCATCTCGGGGCTCGACTGGTTCCCGACCCTGGTCGCAGCCGCCGGCAATCCGGACATCGTCGAGGAGTTGAAGGCCGGCAAGCAGCTCGGCGACCGTAACTACAAGGTCCATCTCGACGGCTACAATCAGCTCGACTTTATCATCGGCAAAGGTCCTTCGGCCCGCCACGAGATTTTCTATATTACCGAGTCCACATTGGCGGCGGTGCGCATCGACGACTTCAAATATCGTTTTACCGACCAGCCCGGCGGTTGGTTCGGCCCCACTGAAAAAGTCGACTGGCCGATCTTGACCAATCTGCGGCTCGATCCCTTTGAGCGCACCGGTATGTTCAACGGCAAGGACAATGGCTCGATCAGCTATTATAATTGGTTCGTCTTCGAATTCTGGCGCTTCGCGTTCGCCCAGCAAGTCGTTGGCAAAGCAGCGCAATCGCTGATCGAGTTCCCGCCGATGCAGCCCGGCGCCAGTTTCAATATGTCCACCGTCAAGGCGCAGATCGACAAAGCAATTGCCGAGCGCGCGGTCGGGCACTAGCCGGAGCCCAGGGGTCTCGCGCCGTGCGGGTGCGGGACCCCGGTCGGTCCGAACTGCGACCTGCACGCGCCTAATACGCCTCCGACACCGATGATTGGGATGGACCGGGTGGTGCGCAATTTATAGAAATCTTCGACCGATCTGACGCAAGCCCCCGTGAAGTCGGCCCGCGGCGCGGCATTCGACCGATGGAGACCGAGGATGAAGCTGAACTCACTCTTGAGCGGCGCCGCGATCGCCGCCGGGCTCGTGATTGCGGTACCGGTCTGGGCGCAAGGGCCGCCGCCGACCGGCCGTCATTACGGCGGCTTTTCCGGCGACAGCCCCAACCCCGGTTTCGGGCCGATGTCGACCGAGGCCGGTGTCGCACCGCCGGCCGCGGCCCCGCCCATCGCACCGCCGGCGCCGCGTCATCACCCGCGCCGGCATGCCCGCGCCCATGCCAGGACCGCGCCGCTCGACGGCGCAAGCGCCAGCCAGCTCAACCAGCAGGAGCTGGCGCGCATCCAGGGCGGCGCGCCGCCGGCGCCGATGTCCGGCCCGCCGCCGCAACAATAGCGTCCCGCCGCGCCTCGGCTTCGGGCCGATTGCCGCGGAAAGGCGGGCGACAGCGTATCCGCCGCCGCGGTTTTCGGCGCCGTCCGGGACGGGCACCTTGACCAGGGGGATGACGATGGGGAAACCGGGTCTCGGCCGGTGGCTGGTGCTGGCGCTGCTGGCCTGGTTCCCGTTGCGGGAACCGGCCCTCGCCCAGGCGCCGCAAGCGGTTCCGCTCGCGTCCTGGAACGACGGGCCGGCAAAACGCGCGATCCTCGCCTTTGTCCACGCCACCACGACCCGAGGCGATCCGAAATTCGTGGCGCCGGCCGACCGCATCGCGACCTTTGACCAGGACGGCACATTGTGGGTCGAGCACCCGAT
Source organism: Allostellaceae bacterium (assembly GCA_036404275.1). Lineage (GTDB taxonomy): Bacteria > Pseudomonadota > Alphaproteobacteria > ATCC43930 > CGMCC-115725 > AP-15. The sequence goes on along the minus strand of DASXAM010000276.1, from coordinate 11,175 downwards.
CTATGCGCAGGTCGTCTATTGCCTCGACCAGGTGCCGGCGATCGTGGCGACAAAGCCGGAGCTGAAAAATATCGAGCCGTTCAAGACCGTGCTCTCCGGCAACCGCGCCGACATGGCCAAACTGACGATGCACGACCTCGAAAAAATTCTCGGCCTCACGCTCTCCGGCATGACGGTCGATGAATTTCAAGCCGGGGTGAAGCAGTGGCTGACAACGGCGCGCGACCCGCGCTGGCACCGGCCCTACACCGATCTCGTCTACCAGCCGATGCTGGAAGCAATCGGATTGCTGCGCGCCAACGGCTACAAAATCTACATCGTCACCGGCGGCGGCCAGGACTTTGTCCGCGTCTACTCCGAAGAAGTGTACGGAGTCCCACCGGAACAGGTCGTCGGCACCGCAGGTGCCACCAAATACGGCTTTGACAAATCGGGCCGGCCGACCCTGACCAAGGAGCCGAAGCTGCTGTTGAACGACGACAAGGCCGGCAAGCCCGAGGGCATCCATCTGATGATCGGCCGCGTGCCGCGCGCCGCCTTTGGCAATTCGACCGGCGACCGGCAGATGCTCGAATATACGACGATCGGCGACGGCGCCCGGCTCGGCATGCTGGTGTTGCACGACGATGCGGCGCGGGAATACGCCTATGGCCCGGCCCACGGACTTGCCGACACCAAGGTGGGCAGCTTTACCAAGGCGCTCTACACCGAAGCGCAAAAACGCGGCTGGACCGTCATCAGCATGAAAAACGACTGGAAGCACATTTTCGCATTCGAGAGCCGGCCATAGCGCGCCTGGGTGAAATGAGAGCGGGCGGACGCACAGCGGTTCGAGCTTTCGCTCGTCACACCGGCCCAGGCCGGCGCCCATGGCCGCTAAGGATCCCGGGCCTCACCGGGAAGACGTTAATGGCAGATGCTACAGTTGCTCCTCCAGCCGGATTGTGAAGCGCAGGAAATCTTTCGAGAGCACTTGGGAGGCCTGATATGCAACAAAGCGCGACTGTGCTCGCCAGCCTTTCGGAGCGCAGAGCCCACGGAAAATTACGTCGCGATGCGGCGCCGCGCGGCGCCCATTCCGGCTGGACCGCACCAGCAAATCGGGCCGACCCAGGGTCAGCAGTCTGCACGCCGCCGGCGCAGCGCGCGAGGCTGAGCTGGTGCCGCTGCGCTTACTTCGGCGCAGGCAGCCACGTCACCTAACGAGCCGGGGGATGGCTGGCGAAATATTGCTCGATCGCGAGAGCGAGGGCGCGGGCGAGGCGCGCCTGATAGGCGCGCTGCTGCAAGAGGCGCTCTTCGGCGGGGTTCGAGAGGCAGCCGAGCTCGACCAGGGCGGACGGGATGTCGGGTGCCGTCAGCACCGCGAAATCGGCCGAGCGCTGCGGGTTTTCGAGCAGCGGCACGGCACGGCCGAGCACCGTCACCACATCGCGGGCGAGCGCGATCGAGAGATTGTCCGTCTGCCGGCGGGCGAGGTCGAGCAGCACGTCGCCGACCAGCTGCGATTTGCGCGACAGGTTGACCCCGTCGACGATTTCGCGGTTTTCGCTCGCCGCGAGGTCGGCGGCCTCGCGGTCCGACGCCTTGGCCGACAAGGTAAAGACCGAGAGGCCGCGCAGCGCCGTATTCGGAAGAGCATCGGCGTGGATCGACAAGAACAGGTCGCCATGCGCCGCACGCGCCCGGCTGACCCGCTCGCGCAGCGGCACAAATTCGTCCTCGCGCCGGATCAGCACGGCGCGAAAGCGGCCGCTCGCGGTCAATTCCCGCGCCAGTGACTGCGCGACCGGAAACGTGATGTCTTTTTCATAGACGCCGCCCGGGCCGATCGCACCCGGGTCGATCCCGCCATGGCCCGGATCGATCACGACGATCGGCAGACGTCGCGGGATCGGCGGCTTACGCCCAGGCAGCCGCGCCGCAACCGCTGCGCCCCCTCTCGCGGTCAGCGCCGCCAGAACAAAAAATCCGAGCACGCGGCGCCGCGCGCGGAAAACGTCTTCCATCCCCCGCCCCCGACGGCGGGTCCCCGCCCCACACGAGAAACCGCCCTCCGCCGGAGACTATGCGGCAAAACCGGTGATTGCGCCAGATCAAGCGGTGCCGCCACCGCGGCGCTCGTCGCGGGAGCGGCGCAGCGGCAAAGGCTGGACATGCGGCTCGCGGGTCTCCAGCGGGTGCAGCAGGACGGCGACGAGGTGCAGCGCGCTCAGCACGGGCTCGACAATTTTGAGGCGGACCATCTCGGCGATGACCGATTTGCGCGGCCTGTGGCGCAGGCTCTGCATGCCGTGCCGGCGGTAATCCGAGAGCCACGCCTCGACCAGCCGCTTTGGCACGTGAAAGGCCGCCGCCGCGGCGGCGGTGCTCCAGCCGTCGACGATGATCCGCTGAACGATTTGCCCGCGCTGCGCCGGACCGATGCTGCGCTGTTTCGAGGAATACTTCATGAATACTTGCCGCCTGCTGGCCGAGGCCGCCGTGAGCCTGCCTATCCTGCTAACGGGTAGAAACGGCGGAAATTCCCCGACCGTTAGCCGGAGATGTCGACGACCAGCCGGCCGCGCACACCGCCCGCCAAAATCTTTGGCGCCAAGGCCGGTAGCGCCGAGAGTGGGACAGTCTCGGCCAGTGCCGCGAGCCGCTGGCGCGGCAGCTCGCGCGCGAGCCGGCGCCAGGCTTCGTTGCGCTCCAGCGGCGGGCACATCACCGAATCGATGCCGAGCAGATTGACCCCGCGCAACAGAAACGGGATCACGCTCGCCGGCAGATCGCTGCCGCCGGCAAGCCCGCAAGCGGCGACACTCGCCCGGTAGCGCAGCTGGGTCAATATCCGCGCCAATGTGGTGCCGCCGACCGTATCGACGGCGCCCGCCCAGCGCTCGCGATCGAGCGGCCGTTCGGGCTTGGCCGCCAGTGCCGCGCGCTCGATCAGCTCGGCCGCGCCGAGCCCGGTCAAATAATCGCGCAATTCCGGGCGCCCGGTCGAAGCAACGACGCGATGTCCCTGCGCCGCCAGCAAGGCCGTGGCGACGCTGCCGACCCCGCCCGCCGCCCCCGTGACCAGCACGTCTCCGGTGCCCGGCGTCAGCCCGTGGCGTTCGAGCGCCATCGCCGCCAGCATCGCGGTAAAGCCGGCGGTGCCGATCGCCATCGCTTCCCGCGCGCTCAGCCCATCCGGCCGATGCACCAGATAGGACGCCTTGACCCGGGCCTTTTCGGCAAACCCGCCCCATTGCACCTCACCGACCCGCCAGCCGGTCAGCACCACCGGATCGCCCGGCTTGAACTCCGGCGATTGCGAATGCGCGACAGTGCCGGCGAAATCGATGCCCGGGACATGCGGATATGTGCGCACGAGCCGGCCGATCCCTTGCAGGATCAGCCCGTCCTTGTAGTTCAGCGTCGAATATTCGACCGCGACGGTCACCTCGCCCGGCGGCAGCTCCGCCTCGTCCACCGCTTCGATCCGCGGGACAACCTTCCCGCCCTCCTCATGCAGGACGAGCGCGCGGAACGTCGCCATCACGCACGCAACGGCTCGAGGATGCTGACAAAATTGGCGACCGCCGCACCACCCATGTTCATGACCCCGGCGAGCTTTGCATCGGGCACCTGGATGCCGCCGGCCCGGCCGGTCACCTGCATCGCCGCCAGCACATGCATCGACACGCCGGTGGCGCCGATCGGGTGGCCTTTCGATTTGAGGCCGCCCGACGGGTTTACCGGCAGCCGCCCGTCCTTTTCGGTCCAGCCTTCGAGGATCGCGCGCGCCCCCTCGCCTTTCGCAGTCAGGCCCATCGCCTCGTATTCGATCAATTCGGCAATCGTAAAGCAGTCATGCGTCTCGACCAGGTCGAGGTCGTCGAGCTTGAGACGCGCTTTGGCGAGCGCCCGCTGCCAGGCGAGCGCCGGCCCCTCGAACGCGACCACGTCGCGCCGGCTCATCGGCAGAAAGTCGTTGACCTGCTCGGCCGCGCGAAAGATCACCGCCTTTTTCATCGCCAGCGCGGTTGCTGTATCGGCAAGCACCACCGCCGCCGCCCCGTCCGAGACGAGCGAGCAATCGGTGCGCTTTAGCGGCCCGGCGACAAGCGGGTTCTTGTCGGAGACGGCGCGGCAGAATTCATAGCCGAGGTCCTTTTGCATCTGCGCCAGCGGGTTCGACACGCCGTTCTTGTGGTTCTTGGCGGCGATCCGGGCGAGCGCGTCGGACTGGTCGCCATAGCGCTGGAAATAGCTCTGCGCGATCTGACCGAATATGCCGGCAAACCCGCCTTCGATCCGGTCCTCCTCCTTGCGATAGCTGGCGCCCAAGAGGATGTCGCCGACCTGCGCGCCGGAGACCTCGGACATCTTCTCGACGCCGACGACCAGCGCCAGCCGCGCCCGGCCGGCGGCGATTGCGTTCAGCCCCTGATGGATTGCGGCAGAGCCGGTGGCGCACGCATCCTCGACCCGTGTCGCGGGCTTGAAGCGAAACCCCGGATCGGCCTGGAACACGAGCGAGGCGGGAAACTCCTGGCGCACAAAACCGCCGTTCATCGTGCCGAGATAGACCGCGTCGATATCGGCGGCGGCGACCCCGGCATCGGCGAGTGCCGACTGCGCCACCTCGACGATCAGCGATTCGATGTCCCGGCCCTCATGCTTGCCGAATTTGCTGTGCGCCCAGCCGACGATGCACCCGCTCATCCAATCCTCCGATCTTTCGGTCACGGCCGACGATAGCAAGACCCCGCGCCGCGCCCTATCCTATATGGGGCCAGTCCTATATGGGGCCAGCAGCCACGGAGCGACACGAATGGCCGATGCGCAAACCCTCTATGACGAGGATTTTGTCGCCTGGTCGAAGCAGCAGGCCGAGGCGCTGCGCGCGGCCGCCCGTACCGGTTCGAACCAGCGGCTCGATTGGGAGAATCTGGCTGAGGAGGTCGAAAGCTTGGGCATCTCCGAACGCCGCGAGTTGCACAGCCAGGTTCAGCGCATCATCCGCCACCTCTTGAAGCTCGAATTCTCCCCCACCGCGGAACCGCGCCGCGGCTGGGTCGAGACCGTCAATGACGCGAGGGGAGAGCTCGAGCTCGTGCTGGAAATGAGCCCAAGCCTAAGGAATGAGCTCGAGGCCACGGTCGCTTCTGAACTGGTGCGTGGTGCGCGTGGAGCTGTCCGCGATCTGCAGCGATACGGCGAGATCGATGCCGCAGGTGTCGTCCGAGTCCGGGCGACCCGGTACACGGTCGACCAGATCCTCGCCGACTGGTTCCCGCCGGAGCTGAACGGATCGGCGAGCGCCGAGGAGTCGGAGAACGGGACGAAATGACCGACGTGTCGGATGCGCGGACGCTTTACGAAGAGGATTTTGTCGCCTGGTCGAAGCAGCAGGCCGAGGCGCTGCGCGCGGCCGCCCGTACCGGTTCGAACCAGCGGCTCGATTGGGAAAACCTCGCCGAGGAGGTCGAGGATTTGGGCAGATCGGTGCGGCGCGGGTTGCGCAGCCAATTGACCCGCATCATTCACCATCTGCTGAAGCTTCAATTTTCACCGGCCGAAAACCGACGCAGAGGCTGGAAAAGCTCGGTCCGCGAAGCGCGCTCGGAGGTCGCTGCACTGCTCAACGAAAACCGGAGCCTGCGCAGCGAGCTGCCGAGGTTTGCCGGGGAGCAATCGGCGGAAGGGGCCAAGCTCGCCGCCGGCGACCTCGAGGACCACGGAGAGCTGAAGCCGCCCATCAGCGCGGAGCACCTTATTGCCGCCTCCTATTCGATCGATCAGATCCTTGGCGACTGGTTCCCGCCGGAGCCGGCACCCGCGCCGCGGCGCGGCGGCGGATAGCCCAGCCAATGGGCGAAACGATCACGATCCGCCGACCGGACGATTGGCATGTGCATCTGCGTGACGGCGCGATGCTGGCACAAGTGCTGCCTTTCACGGCGCGGCAGTTCTCCCGGGCGATCGTGATGCCGAACCTGGTCCCGCCGGTGACGACGGTCGCCGCGGCATGCGCGTATCGCGAGCGCATCCTTGCAGCGTTGCCGCCGGGTGTCGCCTTCACGCCGCTGATGACCGCCTATCTGACCGACGCGACCGATCCCATCGAGATCGTCCGCGGCCATCGCGAAGGCGTGTTTACCGCGGTCAAGCTCTACCCAGCGCATGCCACGACCAACTCGACGCACGGCGTCACCGATATTGCGCGCGTCCAGCCGGTGTTGGAGCGGATGGCCGAAATCGGCATGCCGCTCCTGATCCATGGCGAGGTCACCGACCCCGAGATCGACATCTTCGACCGCGAGGCGGTGTTTCTCGACCGGGTGCTCGCCCCTTTGCGCCGGCGGCTCCCGGAATTACGCGTCGTGCTCGAGCACATCACGACCGAGGAGGCGGTCCAATACGTTCTCGCCGCCGGCCCGAACTTGGCGGCGACGATCACCGCGCACCACCTTTCATTCAACCGCAACCTGATCTTTGCGGGCGGCATCCGCCCGCATCTCTATTGCCTGCCGGTCGCCAAGCGCGAAAAGCACCGGCAGGCCTTGCGCCGGGCGGCGATCTCGGGCGACCCGCATTTTTTTCTCGGCACCGACAGCGCGCCGCATCCGCGCTCGGCTAAGGAGGCGGAATGCGGCTGCGCCGGTATCTTCAGTGCGCCCTGTGCGCTCGAAACCTATGCCGAGGTGTTCGAAGAATGCGCAGCGCTCGACCGGTTCGAAGCTTTTGCCTCGCTGAACGGCCCGGAATTCTACAATCTGCCGCCAAATGAGGCGCGCGTGACCTTGCGCTGCGAGCCATTTCCGGTACCGAAGCAGATCGGCGAAGGCGATATCGCTATCGTGCCGTTTCGCGCCGGCGAAACCCTGCGCTGGCGCCTCGCGACCTAGAGCAATCTCCGATCGAACTGCACCGCCCGGTGCGCCTTAGCTTTGGGTAGGGACAGCTCAGCGCTACGGAACAACGAATGTGAGGGTTACCGAGCTACGTCTCGCTTTTGCCGAGCAGGCGACGACCGGCTTCGCGGGCGTTGTCGAGGCTGCGGCCGATTGACCCTTGCACATGATGCGCCTCGACTTGTCCCGATTTCGACAGCTGGCGCCCCCGCGCCAGATGGTCGCGAGCGATCTCGGTCAGGCGGTGCGCCTCGGCCGCTTCCTGATGGACCCGGTCGGCGGTTTGCCGCACTTGCTCGGCCAACTCGCGGACCTTCCGCAGAACGCGGGCGAGCGGAAAGCGTCGGTCTGGGGGCAGGCCTGACATGAGCGCCTCGTAATGCCTAATCGGCAAACCGCGTCGGCTCTCCGTCCGTTCCTGCGGTTATTTCGCGGGCTCTGCCGAAACCGCCTCCATCTGATCCGAGTCTGCTTCGATTGAAGACAGCATCTGACGGATCGCCTCGATGTGCCTCTCGGCCTCTGCCTGCGATTTTTGCCAATAGCCGACGCCCTGGGTGCGCCCGGCGGCGGTGGCATCCTCGATCATATTGCGCGCCAGTTCGATCCGCTCGTTCAAGATGCGCTGCGCGACATCGAGCGCCTTTTCCAGCGCCTCGAGCTGCGCCGGCAGCATTTCCGCCGCACCAAGCGCATGGCCGATATGGCAACGATATTGCAGCCCGCCGCCATTGCCCTTCCGGCGCAAGGCGCCGCCGCATTCGGGACAAGTCAGCGCAATCGGACGCTCGGGCATTGCGACCGCCTCCGTCTGCTCGCCGGCCGCCTGCGCCGCCGGCACGGTCTCGCGCGCCAGTCTAATCAACAGGCCCGGAATCTCGCCAGCAAGGGAAACAAAGTCGGGTGCGACGATCCCGACCGCGGCCTGCGGCATGTCGGGAAAGACCGCTTCCTGCGGGTCGAGCACGACTGTTCGACCGCCCGCGCGCTTGATCGTGTCGAGCCCGGCCGCACCGTCGCTGCCGCCACCCGACAGCACGACGCCAATCACGCGTGCGCCATAGGTCGCCGCCGCTGAGCGGAACAAGGGGTCGATCGCCGGACGGGTAAAATGCTCGCGCGGACCGCGCGACAATCGCAGCATCTCCTTCTCGATCAGCAGGTGACGGCCGGGCGGCGCGACATAAATATGCCCTGGCCGGATCGGCTCGCGATCGCGCGGGTGGCTCGCCGGGAGTCCGCCGCTACGGGCAAGCAGCCCCGGCAGTTGGCTTGGGCCGTGGCCGATATGCACGGCGATAAACAAATTCCCGGTAAAGTTGCCGGGAAACGCCGCGGCGATCGACAACAAGGTGTCAAGACTGCCGGCCGAGCCGCCGATCGCGATCAGGTCTCGCTGCATATTGTCCCTCGACCGGCGCGAGCAGAGTGCTCAGAATGCAGAACGTCGCGCGGGGCAGCCCGTTCCGCGCGCAAGATGATCGCAGCTGCCAGCATTTTGTAACAACGGTCGAGAAAAGTTGTTTTCTGGCTGTGGCAACAGCGTTCGGATGGGGTTGATGGCGTCGGACTTTCCCATTGTCGGCATCGGGGCGTCGGCGGGCGGTGTCGAGGCGCTCGAACAATTTTTCAAATCGGTTCCAAGCGGTAATGGACTCGCCTTTGTTGTCGTCACCCATCTGCCGCCGGACCACGAAAGCATGCTGTCCGAAATCCTCGGCCGCGCAACGGCGATGCCGGTCGTCAATGCCCGCGATGACCAGACGGTCGAAGCCGAGCATGTCTATGTATTGCCGGCGGGTGCGATCCTGACGATCGGTGGCGGCAAGCTTCGGCTGCGCCGCACCGGGCCCGCCGATCGCGAGCGGGCGCCGATCGACGTCTTCTTCAACTCGCTGGCGCAGGATCAGGGCGAGCACGCGATCGGCGTCGTGCTATCGGGCGGCGGCAGCGACGGCACACTGGGCTTGAAGGCGATCAAAGAAAACGGCGGCCTCACCGTCGCCCAAGGCGCGAATGTGACCCGTCCACGCTTTGCCGAAATGCCGTCGAGCGCTGTCGCCGCCGGCTTTGTCGATCTGGTGTTGCCCGTCGAGGACATTCCGGCGCGGATCATCGCTTATGTACGCAATTGGGGCTCCTTCGATCCGGAGCGGCCGGGCGATGCGCTGACCCGGATCCACACCCTCCTACGAACCCGCACCGGGCACGATTTCAGCGAATATAAGGAGCGCACCTTTCAACGCCGGGTGCAGCGCCGGATGCAGGTGCTGCAGACCGCCAAGCTTGAAGATTATGCCGAGGAGCTGCAGCAGCAGCCGGACGAGGTCAGAGCGCTCTTTCGCGACCTGTTGATCGGGGTGACCGATTTCTTTCGCGACGCCGCGGCATTCAAGGCGCTCGAAACCGTCGTCGTGCCAAAACTGTTTGAGGACAAGGGCGCTGACGACGAGCTGAGGGTTTGGATCGCCGGCTGCTCGACCGGCGAGGAAGCTTATTCGATCGCAATCCTGTTGCGCGAATATTCGGAAAAGCTGAGCTCGCCGCCGAAGATTCAGATTTTCGCGACCGACATCGACGAGACCGCAATGGCGACCGCGCGCGCGGCACGCTATCCGGCAAGCGTTGTCAAGGAGGTCTCGCCCGAGCGGCTGCGCCGTTTTTTTGTGCAGGAAGCGGGCTCCTATCGCGTCGTCAAGGAATTGCGCGATACCTGCATTTTTTCGACCCACAGCGTGATCCGCGACCCGCCATTCTCGCGGCTCGACTTAATTTCCTGCCGCAACCTGTTAATCTATTTAAAGCCGAGTCTGCAGGGACAGATCATACCACTGTTTCATTATTCGCTGCGGCCTGGCGGATTCTTGTTTCTCGGCATTTCCGAGAACGTGTCGCGCTTTGGCGAGCTGTTTACCTCGCTCGACCGCAAGAACCGGCTGTTCCGGCGCCGCGACTTGGTTGCCCGCCCGCCGCTGCCGTTGCGGCAATTCCTGCCGCACTCCCGGCGCGAGGCAGCCGCCGCCGAGGGTAATTCCAACGGGCTGTTGCAGCGATCGGACACGTTACGGCGGATCGCCAGCGCCATCGTCGAGCATTTCGCGCCGGCCTACGTGATTGTTGATGAGGCCGGGCAGGCGCTGTTTTTTTCGTCGGGCACCGGGAAATATTTGCAGGCGGCACCCGGTCCGCCTAACCGCGATATTGTCGCGATGGCCCGTCCCGGTCTGCGCGCCGATTTGCGTACGGTTTTCAACCGCGCCAAGGAAACCGGGCGGCGCGCGGTGCGCGACCGGATTGCGGTGCAGATCAATGGCGGGGTCCAGCTGATCAGCCTCGCGGTCGAGCCGATCGACGAGGGCAAGGAACTCGCCTACGGCATCGTCTTTATCGACCGCGGCCCGGTTCGCACGCCCGACGAGGCTCCCGGCGCATTACCCCCGGAGGGCGAGGATTCAACCGTCCAGCAGATCGAGCGCGAGCTTCAGGAGACTAAGGAGCGGCTGCAATCGACAATCGAGGAGCTGGAGACCGCCAACGAGGAATTTCGCTCGTCTAACGAGGAGCTGCTTTCAGTCAACGAAGAATTGCAATCGACCAATGAGGAATTGGAGACCTCGAAAGAGGAATTGCAATCGGTAAACGAGGAATTGCAGACGGTCAATAATGAGCTCAGCATGAAGATCGAGGAGCTAGACCGGGCCAACAGCGACCTCCACAATCTGTTTGAAAGCACCGGCGTCGCCACCGTGTTCCTCGACCGGAATCTGGTGATCCGCAGCTTCACGCCGGCGGTAACCCGGCTGTTCAACCTCATCCCGACCGATCGCGGCCGGCCGCTGACCGACATTGTTAACCGGATCAACTATCCCGACCTCGAAACCGATATGCGCGCGGTGTTCGCCGCCGGCGAAGTCATTGAGCGCTCGGTCAGCCTCAACGGCGCGAAGGGCCATTATCTCGTCCGGGTCTTGCCCTACCGCACCGCCAGCAACGAGATCGACGGCATTTTGCTGACCCTTGTCGATATCACCACAATCGTCGCCGCCGAGGCGCAGCAGAAGGTGCTCGCCGCCGAATTGAGCCACCGGGTCAAGAACACGCTCGCGGTCGTCTCCTCGATCGCCGAGCGCACCCTTCCCGACGATGACGTCAAGCGCGAGCTGATTGGCCGTTTCCACGCGCTCGGCCATACCCACGACCTCTTGTCCCAGACCGGGTGGTCGGAAGCGCCGCTGCGCGATGTGGTGATGGCCGAGATGGCGCCGCACGCGACCGGCGGCGGCGC
>DASXAM010000275.1:0-3462 GCA_036404275.1 Allostellaceae bacterium | reverse complement strand
GGGCACGCCCATTGGCAATCCACGACCTTGTGGAAATAGTCGGGGACGCTGATGTCTGTCGGCTGCACTAGGCTCCTCTCGGCCGCGGGGACAACGCCCGATCCGGCCTTGTTGCTGATTTGGCCGCTTGTCCGGTGAAGCTCGAATCCGCCATCGGCCCGATCTTATATAGCCGGACTCAGCCCGATCGTCATGTTTCGTCTCGTTTGATCTGCCGTGCAGATATGGCGGGAACGGCTCGTGCGCCCGTCTTTTCGCTGCGGCAGCTTGCCCCATCCCGAGCCTCCATGCAATCGCGTGATGGGATGCCGTCCCGGAAATCTCGCGGCAGGCGGGCTTATCCTCAGGATAGCCCGAAAGGAGATGGCGATGCCGCATGTAACGGTCGGCCGATGGGGTCGCAATTTGGCAATTCGTTACACCGGCGCCGCGGTGCCGACGCCGATCGCCCAGCTGGTCCGCGCAAAGAGCTGCTGAGCGTCATCACGATATGAATTTTGCATAATTTTGCGCCGCACGAGCCGCGCAGCGAGGCCGTTGGACCGGTTGCGGCGAATCGCGTAAGGTCGCGGCGGTAAAAATTTCTCGGACAGGGAGCCGGGAGTGAGGCTCGTCTCGCGATAGCCCGATGCTGGCCTATGTGGTGCGCCGCGTCTTGGCGACGATCCCGGTCATGGTCGTTGTGGCGCTCTTTGTCTTTGCGCTGCTGCATCTGAGCCCCGGCGACCCGGCGGCGATCATTGCCGGCGACACCGCGACGGCGGCCGACATCGGCCGCATCCGTGCCGCGCTCGGTCTCGACCAGCCGCTTTATTGGCAGTTCGGCGATTGGGTCTGGCAGCTGCTGCACGGCGATCTCGGCACCTCGATCTTCACCAACCTGCCGGTTTCGGCATTGATCTTGCAGCGCGTCGAGCCGACCGTGGCGCTGACCCTATCGACCCTGATCGCCTCGGTCGCGGTCGCGATCCCGATGGGGGTCGTCGCCGCCTGGAAGGCGGGGTCGTGGATCGACCGCGGCGTCATGGTCTTTGCCGTGCTCGGCTTTTCGGTGCCGGTTTTTGTGCTCGCCTACATCCTGATCTACGTCTTCGCGATCGGCCTGCCGCTCTTCCCGGTGCAGGGCTATGTCAGCATCAGCCGCGGCTTCGGGCCGTTCCTGTCGCATATCGTGCTGCCGACGATCGGGCTCGGCACGGTTTATGCGGCGCTGATCGCGCGCATCACCCGCGCCAGCATGCTCGACGTGCTGGCGCAGGATTATATCCGCACGGCGCAGGCGAAAGGCCTGTCGGACGGGCATATGCTGGTCGGCCACGCGCTGAAAAATGCGGCAGTGCCGATCGCGACGATCGTCGGCATCGGCGTCGCGCTCTTGATCAGCGGCGTCGTCGTCACCGAGACCGTGTTCGCGATCCCGGGCATCGGGCGGCTTACCGTCGATGCGATCCTGCGCCGCGACTATCCGGTGATTCAGGGGATCATCCTGATTTTCTCGTTTGCCTATGTGCTGGTCAATTTGCTGGTCGACCTCAGCTACACCTTCCTCGACCCGCGCATCCGATATTGAGCCGTGACCGTCGCGCCGACCGAGATCGCCCTCGCACCGGCTGCCGCCGCAACGGCGCCCAAGCGCAGCTGGCGCGCGGCGCTCCGCCGCCACCCGACGATCGCTGTCGGCGCGGCGCTGCTCGGCGTGATGGCGGCGATGGCGGTCTTCGCGCCTTGGCTCGGCACCGTCGATCCGCAGGCGATCTCGCCGATCGAGCGGCTCAAATGGCCGTCGGCCGCGCATTGGTTCGGCACCGACATGCTCGGCCGCGACGTCTACAGCCGGACGGTCTACGGCGCGCGGGTGTCGCTGATTGTCGGGCTCGGCGTGGCGCTGCTATCGACCGGGCTCGGCCTGGCGATCGGGCTCGTCACCGGCTTCAGCCGGTGGGCCGACGCGATCGTCATGCGGATCATGGACGGGCTGATGTCGATCCCGTCGGTATTGATCGCGATCGCGCTGATGGCCTTGACCCGCGCCAGCATGCAAAACGTCATTTTCGCGATCACCGTCGGCGAGGTGCCGCGGATCGCGCGGCTCGTCCGCGGCGTCGTGCTCGGCCTGCGTGAATTGCCTTTTGTCGAGGCGGCGGTGGCGAGCGGCACCCGTCCGTGGCGCATTCTCTTGCGGCACATCCTGCCCAACACATTGCCGCCGCTTTTTGTCCAGGCGACCTTTACCGCCGCCTCGGCAATGATCGTCGAGGCGATCCTGTCCTTTCTCGGGGTCGGCACGCCGCCCAACATCCCGAGCTGGGGCAACATCATGGCCGAGGGCCGCGATTTCTTCGAGATCGCCTATTACATCGTGCTCTTTCCCGGCATCATGCTGTCGCTGACCGTGTTGGCGATCAACCTTTTGGGCGACGGGCTGCGCGATGCGCTCGACCCGCGCCTGCAGCGCCGGATGTGAGGATGGCCGGGCCGCAGGGCGTCCTTGCCGCGGCATCCGCGAAGCCGCCGCCCCCGCCCACCGTGCCGCTGCTCGAAGTCGCCGGGCTCGAAACCTCGTTTTTCACCCGCGACGGCATCGTGCGCGCGGTGGACGGCGTCTCCTTTGCCGTCCTGCCGGGCGAGGTGCTGGCGATCGTCGGCGAGAGCGGCTGCGGCAAGACCGTGACCGCCTTGTCGATCCTGCGCCTGGTGCCGGCGCCGCTCGGGCGCATCGTCGCCGGCTCGGTTCGTTTCGCCGGCCGCAACCTGCTCGACCTTTCCGAGGCGGAGATGCGCGCCGTGCGCGGCAACGAGATCTCGATGATCTTTCAGGAGCCGATGACCTCGCTGAACCCGGTGCTGACGATCGGGCGGCAAATCGCCGAGACCCTGATCCTGCATCGCGGCCTCGACCGCCGGGCGGCGGCGCTGAGTGCCATCGACATGCTGCGCCTCGTCCACATCCCCGACCCCGAGCGCCGGGCCGGCGAATATCCGCACCAATTGTCGGGCGGCATGCGCCAGCGGGTGATGATCGCGATGGCGCTCGCCTGCAATCCGAAGCTTTTGATCGCCGACGAGCCGACGACCGCGCTCGATGTGACGATCCAGGCGCAGATCCTCGATCTGATGCGCGAATTGAAGGCCAAGATCGACGCCGCAATCGTGCTGATCACTCATGATCTCGGCGTCGTCGCCGAGATGGCCGAGCGCGTCGTCGTCATGTATGCCGGCAGAAAGGCCGAGGAGGCGCCGGTCGAAGCGCTGTTCCGCCGGCCGCTCCATCCCTATACCCAGGGGCTGCTCGCCTCGGTGCCGCGGCTCGGCGCCTCGGTCGGCCGGGCCGAGCCGCCGCGGCTGGCCGAAATTCCCGGCAGCGTGCCGTCCTTGCGCGAGCGGATCGACGGCTGCCCGTTCGCCCCACGCTGCGGCTACGCCACCGAAATCTGCCGGCGCGACGCGCCGCCCTTCGAGGAA
>DASXAM010000274.1:0-5367 GCA_036404275.1 Allostellaceae bacterium | reverse complement strand
GGCCGGCCGTGGATCGACGTTCGCTGCAACGGCGCCTTGGGCGACGACAGCCATGACGATACCGCCGCGATCCAAACCACGATCGACAGCGCAATCACCAACAACTGGCCCGTACATATTTCGCCCGGGCGGTATAAAATCACATCGCCGCTGACGATCGACTATGCCGGACAGGCCGGCAACGGCTTCCGCGTGATCTCGCAAGGGGCGACGCTCGACGGCCGGTCGATCGCATCGTCGCCGGTGCTGCAGATCTTCTGCAGCGGCGGCAGCACGGCGAGCCCGACCGGTTGCTTCTACTTCAAGCAGGAAGGATCGCTGTTCGTGCTCGCCGACACGCCGGCCTATGCGGTGGTGGTCGGCCGCGCGGATTTCTCGGATGCCCAGAATTCGATAAAGCTCGACCATCTGAACGTCAACAACGCCAGCGCTGCCGCCGCCGCCGGCGGATGCCAGTTCAACTATGTCCTCGACAGCGACATTTACGCCGTGTGCGTCTCGGCCGGCGGCGGCGCCGGGATGGCTTTCGAGCAGACGCAATTTTCGCGAATTTCGGGCGCCGGAACCGCCGCCGGGACCGGCGGGCGCAGCATCGTGCTGGAGAACGGCTTCAATTTCAGCAACACCTTCTTCGGGCTCGACCTCGAAGTATCGCCGACCTGCCTGTCGATCACCTTCAACCATAATGGGCTGAACACCTTCGTTTCCCCCTATTTCGATTGCGTCACCGCGGTCGACGCGACCGCCTCGATCGGCAACGTGCTGATAAATCCGAACTATGGCGGAAACACGATCAATTTCGGTCCCAACTCGGTCGGGATCTCGGTCCAGGGAACCGGCTCCCGCGCCCAATGGATGTTTCCGACCGTCGCCAGCTATGCAGCGACGCCACTCGACGATCAGATGTCGATCTCGAGCTTCAACGCGCCCGGGGCCGCGATGGCAGTGACCTTGCCGTCAATTGCGATGGTCAATCCGGGGTGGTCGATGGGATTTGCCACCGATAACGGCAAAGGCATGACGGTCACCGCGCCGAGCGGCAGCATCCTGCTCGGCAACAAATTCGTGCCCGCCGTCACCCTTGGGTCGGGCAACTATGAATATCTGCGGCTGCAATCCGACGGCAACAACTGGCGGATCATCACCGCGACGCGAAGCACGCGGCTCGCCATGGGTTTCGAGCCGCCGCCGTGGCCGAGCAACTGGCTATATCCGTCCGCCGCCGGCTATGCGGCGACCCTCGCCGACAACGGCAACGTTCTGTCGAGCTTCAACACCCCCTCGGGGCTCACTGTGACCCTACCGTCGACAACGAACCTGCCGACCGGATGGAGCATGGGGTTTGCCACCGACAACGACAAGCCGCTGACAATCGGCGTGAACGGTGTTTCGGGCGGGCGCATTCTCTGGCCCGGCAGTGGCGCGACGGCAACCTCCCTGGCGCTGGCGAACACGAGCCAGGGCGCCTACGAGCTTGCTGTGCTGCAATATGACGGCAGCGGCAATTTCCGCGTCGTCGCGGCGACGCCGGCAACCGCGCAGTCGATCGGCACGATCGGGACCGCCGGAATCAGCCATTGGAGCTTTCCTTCGGTCAGCGCCTACGCCGCCAGCCTTGCCGACAATGGGAATGTGGTCTCGAGCTTCAACAGCCCGCTTTCCTACATGGCGGTGACCCTGCCCTCGACGGCGACGCTCCCGATGGGATGGACGATCGGCCTGGCGACCGACGGCAACAAGACAATGTCGGTCCAAGTCAACGGCGTCGCCGGGGGCAAGCTGCTCTATCCCGGCAGCGGCGCGACGACGACCTCCGCCTCGCTCGCCTCGGGCAACTACGAGCTTTTGGTGCTGCGGTTCGACGGCACCGACTTTCGCGTCACCGAGGCCACGCCGGCGACGGCTGCGGCAATCGGGATCAACGGCAGCGCCACCGGCATCAATCGATGGCTGTTTCCATCCGTCAGCACCTACGCGGCCGGGCCGAGCGACACGGGCGCGGCGTTGTCGAGCTACAATACTCCGACCAGCTCGCTGGCGGTGACCTTGCCGGCCACGACAGCGATTGGGCCCGGCTGGACCATCGGCTTCGCCACGGACAACGGGAAGTTGCTGGCGGTGCAAGTCAACGGCGTTTCCGGGGGTCGAATTCTCTACCCTGCCGGCTCCGGCGGAACCGCCGCTACAGCGGTGACCTTGGCGGCGACCAACTACGAGTTTCTGGCGCTGCAATTCGACGGCAGCAATTTCCGCGTCGTCTCGATCACACCGCGCGCGGCGTCGGCTCTCGGGATGCTCGGTCATCAGATCTTTACCGGGGCTACTCCATCGGTCATGGCCGGGGCCGGCGACTGCGGGACCGCGCCGTCGATCGGCGGCACCGACAGCGCCGGACGGGTGACGGTCGGCTCGGCGACCAACGGCGGGAGATGCACCGTCAGCTTTGCCGTTGCCTGGCCTACGGCCCCGGTTTGCGCGGTTGTCAACGAGACGAGCGGGAGCTTGGTGCAGCCGACAGCGGTGACGACCACCAGCGTCGCGCTGACCGGGACCCTGACCGCGGGCGACAGCCTCGCCTACCATTGCGTCGCCTACCAGTAATTGCTTCGGCCCGCCTCTGGCGGCATGGGCGAGCAACCGCCAGGTCCTTTCCGCTTACCGGGGAACAATCATCATGCGAAAGCTGCTGGCCGCGCTTCTTCTGGCGGTGTGCTTCTGCACGCCGCGAGCCAACGCCTTCGAGCCGGGGATCGCGCCGGTGGTCTCAGCTGGGGCAGAATCGAGCCGCCTGATCAAGGCGGCGTCAGGCAATCTTTATTCGCTCTATGTAACGACCGCCGGGGCCGCCGGCTATCTGATGACGTTCAATGCCAAAACAGTGCCCGCCGACGGCCCCGTGACACCGATCGAATGCGTCGTGGCCCCCGCCAACAACACCGTCTCGATCACCTTTCATGGTCCGCCCGACATCTACTCCAACGGGATAGTCGCCGCGTTCAGCACCACCGGATGTTTTACCAAGACTTCGAGCGCAACCGCCTTCTTCAAGGCGCGCGCGCAGTGAGGCTTCAAACCTTCGCGGGCGGTGTGGCGCTGCTCGCCGCGGCCCCCAGCTGGGCGCAATCGGTCGATTACGGTCCTGGCGGCGGGGTGAGCCAAAGCGGCGCAGTCACTGCCGGCCATGTCGCGAGCTGGGCCGGGCCAGGAGCGATTCAGGACGGCGGCCTGCTGTCGGGCACCGGCACGGTGACGAGCGTCGGATTGTCCGCCCCCTCGTGGTTGAGCATTTCCGGCTCGCCGGTGACCACCGCGGGGACATTGGCAATTTCCGGCGCGCCGCAAGCCGCGAATTTGGTTCTCGCATCGCCCGCCGGCTCCACCGGCGCCTTGGCGCCGCGACCGATCGACGGCACCGATTTGCCGACGCCGACGCCATCGAGCTTGGGCGGCATCAACAGCATCGCTGGGGCCGCGCATCAATGGCTCGACAGCATTTCGACAGGGGGCATCCCGCACGCATCGCAGCCGTCGTGCAGCGATCTGGCGGATGCGGCGGCGTCCTGCTCGATCGATGGCACAAATGCCGGGAACATCACTTCGGGCGTGCTCGCCTCGGCCCGGCTCCCGACTGTCATCAGCAGCAATACGACCTTCTCCGGCAACAACATGTATGCGGGGACGTCGGCTTGGGTCGGCTCGCTCTACGTCCCGATCCGCACAATAACCGCCGCGGGCGCGGTGACCGTGTCGACAGCCACCGATTATATGATTGTCGTCAACAAAACGGTGCCGGCGCCGACAATGGTAAATTTTACCTGCTCCCCCGGCTTTACTCTTTTGGTGAAGGACGGAGCAGGGAATGACGCAACAAATCCCATTACCTTGCAGCCAACCGCAGGCACCATAGACGGCGCTTCCAGCTTTGTCATGAACAGCAGCACCCCCGGATCGCTTCCTTATGAGGCGCGCGCGGTGACTTGCGATGCCGCCGGCAACTCATGGGTGAACTGATTATGCGGCGCGGTCTCGCCCTTTTCGCGGCCTTGGCGCTTTCCTCCCCGTGTCATGCTGCGACACCTTTTCTGTGGCAGCCCGGCGCCTCGAACAGCGGGCTATATTCGCCGCCCGTGACGCTCATGAGCACGGAGCTCAACGGGCTGGCCTCGGGCGCGGTGGCAACGAGCTCGATGGGGGGCGCCGGCGGCGTGTACAGCACGCCAGCACCGCTCAAGTCATCTGGTCGCCGATGGTGCTTACGCTGGGCCCGACCGCCGGCGCCATGCAGACCGGGGCGAATATCTCCTGCTGGCTGCTGCCGTCGATTGACGGCCTCACCTTCGAGAGCAGCGCATCGGCGCCGCCCCGCGCTCCCGATGCCGTGTTTCCACTTCCGGCGGCAACGCTTTCGGGGTCCGCCACATTCCTGTCGCAGGGCTTGGTGCGCGTGCCGGCGCTGAAGTTCAAAGTGCTTTGCCAGAACAACAGCGGTCAAGCGCTCAACGCCGCCGGAAACACGGTCGTCCTGGCCCCGACCGCGGTGCAATATTGATCACCGCGACCAGGCGGCGGCTGTTGAGCGGCGTTGCCGCAGGCGGTCTCGCGTTGGCAGCGACATCGTTCGCTGCGCGAGCGTCAACCGTCGTGCTACGACCGTTCCGCGGGCTCTACCGGCCAGCTGGATTTCCGCGGCTGGCGAACGATCCGGGCACTGAATTTCTCGCCGACGCCTGGCACCTCGACGGCTCTGCTCTCAACGTCAACCAGGGGAGCTCCGGGGCGCCGCTGTGGGGATTTTCGTTGCGCGGCTACCCGTACCGAACCCAATTTGCGGCCTTTGGCCGACAGATAACGGCCGCCGGGCAGGGTTGCGGTTTCGACGGCGTCTCGCAGTATATCTACACGACCATCGGCGCCGGCCGCGGCCCATGGTCCGCGAGCCCCGGATCGCAGACCTTTCTGGTCGTCGCCCAAGTGGACGGCCAACAGCCGGCGCCGCAAACCTTGATGGGGATCGAGGCCTACAGCCTGGGACGGCGCGCATCCTTGCAGATAGCCGCGAACAGCTCGACTTTCGCGGTAAATTGGGTGACGAACACGACCACCGTTGGCAGCTTTTCCCAATCCGTGACGATTGGCGAACCCTTTGCAGCCGCTATGACGCTGAGCTACGCCAGCGGCCTCGCGAGCCTGTTCTACAGAACTGTCAAGAGCACAATCTCGGGGCCAGCAAAAGCGCCCAATCAGTGGGACGAGGCGAATTTCGGCAATTCGGTCATCGGCGGCGTCAATCAGAGCAATTACCTCAACGGAGCCGTTCTCTTCGGCGCCGCGTGGAACGCCGTCTTGCCGGACGACACGATCTTCGAT
>DASXAM010000273.1:0-7330 GCA_036404275.1 Allostellaceae bacterium | reverse complement strand
TTGCTGATTTCGGCCGTCGTGATCCCCTGGATCGGGGGATGGGGGTTACGATGCGCGGCGACGACGAGATTTGCGGTAGCCTTTTCAGCTATATAGACCTGGAGGATCGGGTTCGTTCGGATCATCCGCTGCGGCCGATTCGCGAGATCGCGAACGCGGCCCTGGCGGCGCTGTCGGGCGACTTCGCGGCGCTTTACTCGGGCATGGGGCGGCCGTCGGTGCCGCCCGAGAAGCTGCTGCGAGCGATGCTTTTGCAGGCCTTCTACTCGGTGCGCTCGGAGCGGCAGTTGATGGAGCGGATCGAGTTCGACCTGCTGTTCCGCTGGTTCGTCGGCATCGGGATCGACGACCCGGTGTGGGACCATTCGAGCTTTACAAAGAACCGCGACCGGCTGCTGGAAGGCGAGATCGCCGCCAAGTTCCTGGCCGCGATGCTGTCGCAGCCACGGATCAAACGCTTGCTGTCGAGCGAGCACTTCTCGGTCGACGGCACGCTGATCCAAGCCTGGGCCTCGATGAAGAGCTTCAAGCCAAAGCAGCCGCCGGGCAGCGATGGCGAGCCGGGCGGCGGCGGGCGCAACACACCGGCCGATTTCCGCGGCCACAAGCGCTCGAACGAAACGCATCAAAGCACCACCGATCCCGACGCTAGGCTCTACCGCAAGGGGCCGGGAATGGAAGCGAGGCTCTGCTTCATCGGCCACGGGCTGATGGAGAACCGCTCGGGGCTGATCATCGATGCCCGGCTGACCCGCGTCTCGGGTCATGCCGAAAGGTTGGCGGCACTCGACATGGTGCAGCATTGGGCCGACCGGCCGTGCGCAATCACGCTGGGCGCCGATCGCGGCTACGATGCCGCGGATTTTGTCGAGGAACTGCGCACGATGAACGTGCGCCCGCACGTGGCGCAAAACACCAGCGGCCGCCGCTCGGCGATCGACAAACGGACGACGCGCCACTCTGGTTACGCCAAGAGCCAGCGTATCCGCAAACGCATCGAGGAAGCGTTTGGTTGGGTCAAGGGCATCGGCGGCCTGCGCCAGACCAAGCTGCGAGGCTTGGCCAAGGTGGATTGGGCCTTCACCTTCGCGGCCGCGGCCTACGATCTCGTGCGAGCGCCCAAGCTGATGGCGGTGGTTCCGTGAGCGCCCCGGCCGGGCGCGAAGTCGTCGGCCGATGGCGGATCGTCGAGGCCGATCTGTGGGAGGCTGACTACCTCGACTTGGTCGAGCCCGCCTATCTCCAGATCGATGGCGACGGCCGAGCAGAATTTGCCTTCGGCGCCCTCAACGCAACTGCCGAACTCGAATACGGCCGCAACATCGTCTTCTTCCGGTGGTCGGGTTTTGACGAGGGCGACCAAATCGCCGGAAACGGATCAGCCGAAATCGAGGACGACGGCAGCCTCGAAATCGCGCTGTCGTTCGACAACGGCGACGACGCGATCCTCATTGGACGCCGCGAGTGACTTCTTCAACAGCCTGCTAGCGCCGCACCGATCAGGTACATCCGCTTGCGCCCGATCAAATCGGAGAGATGTCCGGCTATCGGGATCGTGAAGAACGAGACGATCGAGGCGACCAAAACCGCCGCCAGCAACAAGTCGCGCGAGCTGTGCAACACCCGCGTTCCATAGGTAAAGACAAAGGCGGTGAAGATATAGAAGGGCGCCTGCTCGGCCATCCTTGCCAAGGCGGTCAGAATGATCTCTTTCGGCTGGCGCTTGATCACCTCGATCACCGGTGCCTGCTCGACGAGATTTTCGGCGACAATCCGCTGAAAAGCCGGCGTTTCGAGAATACCGAGCCGGATATAGAGCCCGATCCCGACAAGAATGATGCTGAGCAGGAACGGGATCCGCCAGCCCCAGATCAGAAATTGCGCACCCGAGACCCAGCTGAAGAACAGCACCGCCAGGTTCGCCAGAAATAGCCCCGACGGCACGCCGAATTGCGGCCAGGCGGCGATAAAGCCGCGATGCGCGTTGGTGCGCGCCCATTCCATCGACATCAGCACGCTGCCGCCCCATTCGCCGCCGACCCCGATGCCCTGCAAGGTGCGCAGGATGGTCAGGATGACGGCGCCCCACACGCCGATCGCGGCGTAGCCCGGAACAAAGGCGACAAGAAAGGTTGCGATTCCCATCAATAACAGCGTCGCGATCAGCGCCGCCTTGCGCCCGACCCGATCGCCGAAATGGCCGAAGATGACGGCTCCCACAGGCCGCGCAACAAAGCCCACCGCGTAGACGGCAAAGGCTTGCAGCGTTCCCATAAACGGCTCGGATTGCGGGAAATAGAGCTTGGCGAAGACGAGCCCGGTCGCGGTGCCGTAGATAAAGAAATCGTACCACTCGATCGTCGTGCCGATCGTGCTGGCGATCACCGCGCGGCGCAGTTGGCGGCGATGCTCGACCTCCGACAGCAGCCCTGTCCCGCCATCGACCGTCGTCATAACCCTGTTTTCCGTCGAAAATTCTGCGGGGGGTTGTACTCCCTCAGGCGGTGATCGCGAAGAGCGCGATTCCGGCGCCTACCGCGATACCGCCGCCGACAATCCCGAGCGAGCGGCCTTCGACATGACCGACGGCCACGTCGCGGGCGGCGGGCGGCGTGACGTGCAATGTTACGGCAACCACCCAGAGCGCTAACCCGAGAAGACCGAGAAATGCGGCGAGCGCCCTCAGGCGGGTTCGGGTTCGTTGTCTTAGAAACATCGGCACCGGCTCTCAAACGGTGGTCGGGTCGCGGGCTTCCTGATGCCAGCGCAGCAGATGGCGGCGCAGGACGGCGATGCCGCGGACGAGGGCAAAGCCGGCAACCGCGATCTCGACGATGCCGGCAAAGACACCCGGCGAATCGGCAAAGCGCGAGGCGTTGATCATCGCCCCGCCGAGCCCGGCGCCGCCCATCAGCATCTCGGTCACGATGGCGACGATCAGCGCCACCGGCAACGCCACCTGCAGCCCGGTCAGGATCTGCGGCAGTGCTGCCGGCAGCACGATCTCCCATAGGAGCCGCCGCTCGCCGGCGCCGAGGCTGCGGGCCGACCACAAAAGCTCCTTCTCGACCCCCTCGGTGCTCGCAACCGTCGCCACCACCACCGGAAAGATCGCGCTGAACACGATCATCGTCAGCTTGGAGGCGTCGTAGAGCCCGAACCACAGCATAAAGACCGGCAGAAACGCGATTTTCGGCATCGGGAACCCGACCGACACGATCGGGTCGAAAAACCAGCGAAATGCCCGGCTACGCGCCATCAGGATGCCGAGCGCCACCCCGGCGGAGCCGGCAATCGAAAAGCCGAGCAGCCCGCGGTAGAGAGTGAGCCCGAGATTGACCAGAAGGTCGCCGGAGAGGGTGTCGTCCCAGACCCGCTCGACAACGACCGACAAGGGCGGCAGCAAAAAGCTGCTGACGACCCCGGCGCGGGCGACGCCCTCCCACATGGCCAGCACGATAAGGAGGGTCAAAATGCTGGCGAGGCCGCGGCCGAGGCTCGCCAGCCCGCGGACCAGCGCGCCGCGCTCGCCGCCACCGAGCGGGGCCGCAAGGACCGCGGCGCCGTCTTGCAATTCGGTCATTCGCGCCACCTCAGCGCATGCTTCATTGCCAGCAGATAGAGCCGGTCGGCGGCAAAGCCGAGCAGGGCCACGGTCAGCACCACCCCGAACATAGCGTCATAGACGCCGCCATCGCCGAGCCAGCCGATCATGTAGCCGAGACCCTGGCGCGCCGCGATCAATTCGGTCGTCACCAGCAAGACAAAGGCAAAAGCGAGTGCCGTACGGATGCCGGCGAGGATTTCCGGCAATGCGCTCGGCACCACGACCTCTTTC
The DNA here is from genome assembly GCA_036404275.1 of Allostellaceae bacterium. Lineage (GTDB taxonomy): Bacteria > Pseudomonadota > Alphaproteobacteria > ATCC43930 > CGMCC-115725 > AP-15. Next base: position 3,492 of record DASXAM010000273.1, on the reverse strand, counting down.
AGGATCGCGGTGCGGCTCGCACCCATGCTGCGCGCCGACCAGATCAACACCTCGTCGGCGCCGCGCGCGCCGTTGAACGCGCTCAACGTGATCGGCAGCATGCAGCCGATAAAGATAAAGACGATCTTCGACGCGCTACCAAAGCCGAGCCACAGCACCATGACCGGGATCAGGGCCGATTTTGGCATCGGGTAGAGCGCCTGGACCACCGGGTTGAACAGGGTGCGGACCGGCTTCCACCAGGCCATTGCCACCCCGAGCGTGGTGCCGCAGAGGATCGCGAGGCCAAGCCCGGCCGCACCTCGGCCGAGCGAGACGACGCCGTTATCGACCAGGTCCCCGCTGAGCAGGAGCTTCCACCAGGCGGTGAAAACACGGTCGAGCGCCGGCAGCTCGAGCGGCGAAACCACCCCGAGCCGGGTCGCCGCCTCCCAGGCCAGCGCCAACAGCGCGATCGGCAGATAGCGCCACAGCAGCGCGCCGAGCCGCGCCGCGGCACCGGGCTCAGGCCGCGCGGCCGGCCCGAGAGCGCGGGCAACGGGCGGTGCGGCGATTGTGAGCTTGGATTGGTCAAGCGCCATGGCCGTCGAGCCGCTCCTTCGCCACCTTGATCAGCGACAGATCGACGTATTTCGGGCTAACCCGCACCGGCTTGGGCAGGACGCCGAGCTTTACGTCCTCGTCGATCTCGCGCTGCACCGCACCCACCTCCGGCACCATGTTGGGGTCGTGGTAGAAATCGTGCTTGGTGAAAGCAAAATCCAAATCTTTGGCGGTTTTGTGGGTGACCGCGACGGTGAGCGCGATCGCCTCGTCGCGGTTTTTCGGGGTCAGAAACCAGCGCACGGCGCGCATATAGTCGGTGAAGAAGTCGATCAAAACCGGTTTGTGCGCGGCGATGAAATCAGCCCGCATACACCAGAACACCGCCTCCGACAGCCCGTGCACATCGACACCGGTAAACAGGATCTTGTACTTGCCGGTCGCCATCAGCTCGGAGGCGAATTGCGGCAAGAGCTCGATCATGTCGACCTTGCCTTCCTGTAGCATCGCGGGCTGGTTGGCGAAATTGGCCTCGACCGTGGTGAAATCCTTGTCCTGGATATGATGGCGGCGGAGCATCGCCCGCATCGTCGAATCGGCTTCGGAGCCGATCGCATTGGTCGCGACGCGCTTGCCGCGAACGTCATCGATCGTCTTGATCGGACCGTCTTTGGCGACGACGTACTCGCCCGGGAAATAGCCCGGATGCCCGGTCTGGATCACATCGGCGACGATCTGAACGTCGAGATGGGCGTTGGTGACGGCGAGCGCAAAGGCCGAGTCGGAAAACGCCGCAATCTCGAGGTCGTGGATCGCCAAAGCCTGGATTTGCGGGGTGCTGCCGGGATAACGCACTGGCTGGAAATCGTAGGTCTTGCCGTTGTTCGGCATGATCTCCGGGTGCTTTTTGGCGAGTGCGGCGACAATCGGCGCCAGATGGCCCGGCGTCTCAGCCCAGCCGACGCGGATCGGCAGCGGCGCGCCTTGCGCTGCAGCTGGCGCGGCGCTGATGGCGAGTGAGAACTCGGCGGCTAACATCGCGGCGACGACGATCGATTTGAGACGCATTGGCCCTCCCTCCCGTCGGCTTGGGTATGCTTGTTCTCCAGTCTATCGCGCAGCGGGTCCGCGCTGCGCCAGAATCGCTTCGGCGCGCACCAGGTTCCACACATGGTCCACCATCTCGACAAAGGGGGTGCTGCGGGCGAGGCCCGGGTCCTCCTTGTCGAAACGCGCCTCGACGATTTCCTTGATCCGTCCCGGCCGGGCCGACATGACCGCGATCCGCTCGGCGAGAAACACCGCCTCCTGCACATCGTGGGTGACAAAGATGACGGTCTTGCGCGAGCGCTGCCAGATGCGCAGCAGTTCGGCCTGCATCAGGCTGCGGGTCTGGGCGTCGAGCGCGCCGAAGGGCTCGTCCATCAAGAGGATGCGCGGATCGATCGCCAGCGTGCGGGCGATCGCCGCGCGCTGCTTCATGCCGCCCGAGAGCTGAGAGGGGTAGCTGTCCTCGAAGCCGCCAAGGCCGACGAGCTCGATAAACTCGCGGGCACGGCGCATCCGCTCCTCGCGCGGCAAGCGCTGCTTTTCGAGGCCGTAAAGGACGTTTTGGCTCACCGTCTTCCACGGAAACAAGGCAAAATGCTGAAAGACGATGCCGCGGTCGGGGCCCGGCCCGACGATCGGCTTGTCCTCGACCCGGATCGCCCCTTCTTCGACCGGCAGAAATCCGCCGATCAGGTAAAGCAGCGTGCTCTTGCCGCAACCGCTGGGGCCGAGCAACGCCACAAATTCGCGGTCGCGCACCTTAAGCGACACATTGTCGAGCGCAGCGACCGGGTTGCCGCGCCGCGGCCGGTAGGTATGGCTGACCCGGTCGATGACGATCTGCGCCGATATTCCCACGCCTGCCGTCCCTGTCGCCGTCCCGCGGCGTTTCGGCCGCGGTTCTTAGCAGACGACGACCGACGGGGCGAGAGCATCAACGCTCAGCCGTCGCCGGCGGTCTTGGATTTGCGCCGGCCCCGGCCATTGCTCCTGTCCGGCTTCGCCGGCCGCAGGACAGGCGCCGGCGCAGCTGGCGACCATGCCACCCCCTTTGCTTTACTGCGCCGGCGCTCCGCATCGCAGCCGCGAGTGTCCACCCCATTGCTAGGTCAAGTTGCCGTTCCTCAGGCCGCGCTTTCGGCCTGCCCTGGGGCAGGCTCCCGTCGGGGTTATCGCGCTGTGCTGGCTAAAATTGCCACGACGCCATCGCCGTTCGCACAGGCGAAAGCGACGCGGTCGGCGATACGCTAATCAGCCGCGCGCCGGCGCGTTGTACTCGGCGTCGGTGACGTGCTCACCCCAGGACGTGCCCTGACCCTGCTCGCCGGCCTCCGACAGCGCCAAATGCGCGAACAGACGGTCGGGTGAGGCGCCGTGCCAATGCAGCGTGTCGGGCGGGATATTGACGGTGTCGCCGGGGTTCAGCACCTGTGGCTGCTCGCCCTTGAAGCAGATACGGCCGACGCCGGAGAGACAATAGAGGGTCTGCCCAACCGGGTGCGAATGCCAAGCGGTCCGCGCACCCGGCGTGAAAGTGACAACCGAGCCGCCGAGCCGTGACGGCGCATTGGCGGTGATGACCGGGTCCTGGAACACGACTCCGGTAAAGGTCTCGGCCGCACCTCGGCGCGTCGTCCGCTCGGCGGCCCGAATGACACCTGCTTGAACCGGCATAATTCACACTCCTTTCTCGGGCGATTCTACCTGCAGCCAGCATAGCGAATCCGGCAGGAGACGCGCAATTAGGCACCGACACGGGGTGATGTACGGAGATTTGTGTCAGGGCTGTGAGAGGGGGTACTCCGCGGATGGCTGAGGTCCGCAGAAGGAGCACCCCCCATGCCACAGGCTGTGACGATCCGGAGCTTACCGAGGGCGTTTGAGTTGGTGAAGGGCATG
>DASXAM010000272.1:0-9209 GCA_036404275.1 Allostellaceae bacterium | reverse complement strand
GCGGCGACCGATCCGGCGACCGGCGAGCCGATGCACGGCACGGTGGCGGCCGAAACGCGGCAGATCCTGACGAATCTGGGCGAACTGCTGAAGGCGAGCGGTTCCTCGCTCGACAAAGTGGTTAAGGTCAACGTGCTGATCTATTCGATGCTGGAGTACGAGAACATGAACTCGGCCTATCGTGAGTTCTTCCCGGTCGATCCTCCCGCCCGGACGGTGTGTGGAGCCGGGCTGATCGGCGGTCGCAAGGTCGAGATCGAATGCGTTGCGCTGGCTTGAGGAAAGCGGACTATCTGATGAGCGAACCCCTCTCCCGCAGCGTGATCGAGCCGGTCAATCCCAAGCTCAACGTCTCGCGCAACGCCAACCTGCCGCATTCGCCCGGCATCCGGGTCGGCAACTATATCTTCCTATCCGGCATGGGCCCGGTGGATCCGGTCACCGGTGGGCGCAATCTCGGTCCGGTCGACGAGCAGATCCGGCAGACGCTGCGCAATATGGCGCACATGCTCGAATCTGCCGGCTCCGGTCTGGGTTGCATCGTCAAGATGACAGTCGTGCTCGCCGACAGCGGCGATTTCGACGCGATGAACCGGGTCTGGCGCGAGTTCTTCCCGACCGATCCGCCAGCCCGGACCACCTGCGCCTTGCAGCTCAGCAACGGCAACGGTGTCGAGATCGAGTGCATCGCCCTCGCCGGCGACAGCCCGTCTTAGAACGGGCGAATTGGAGTGGCTCGGTTGTAGCGGCATGGATCTCAGACTGACCGGCAAGGTTGTGCTGATTACCGGGTCGAGCCGCGGCATCGGGCTGGCGACCGCCAAGGCGTTTGCCGCCGAAGGCTGCCGGATCATGCTGTCGGCTCGCTCGACCGGTCAGCTGCGCGATGCAGAAGCGGCGCTGCGGGGCACCGGCGCCACGGTCGCGGCTCATTCCGCCGATGTCGCCGATCCCGCCGATGCTGCCCGGCTGATCGACGCCACGGTCGCCGCTCACGGCGGCATCGATATCCTGGTCAACAATGTCGGCGGTGGCGGCGGCGGTGCGCGCATTGCCGACAGCAGCGATGACGACTGGCGCGGCGCACTGGAGCGCAATCTGGTCCAGACCGTGCGGATGATGCGGCTCACCCTGCCGCATATGAAGGGCCGGCCGGGAGCCGCGGTGATCAATATCGCATCGATTTCCGGCTGGAGCCCGCAGCTGGCGATGTCGGGGCAATACGGTGCCTCCAAAGCGGCGCTGATTTTCGACACCGAGCGCTGGGCGCTGGAGTTCGTGCCGCACGGCATTCGAGTCAATACGGTGTCCCCGGGTTCTATACTGGCCGAGGGCAATGGCTGGGACCGCTACCGCCGCGCCAATCCGGATTATTTCGAGGATTACGTCCGGCACGGTTTTCCGATGGGTCGGCTCGGCACCGCCGAAGAGGTCGCGGATGTGATCGTGTTCGCTGCGTCGCCGCGCGCCCACTGGATCAATGGCCGCAATATCCCGGTAGACGGTCTGGAGCAGCCGCATGCACCGCTCGACCGCCGCCCGTACTAGTCTTAAGACAACGATGGCGTGGTCTCCTTCGGGCTACTGCGCGGTAATGCCGCCGTCGATGACAAGCCCGGCGCCGGTCATGAAAGCGGCGTCGTCGGAGGCGAGGAACACAATGCCTTTGGCGATGTCGTTCGGCGTGCCCATGCGGCCGATCGGCAGGCGGTCGATCACCTGTCGGCGCGCCGCCTCGATATCGTTGGTGCCGAGGTTGCGCGCCCGGGCGACCAGCACCTGATCGCCCATATCGGTGGCGATCGTGCCGGGGTGCATCGAGTTGACCCGGATGCGGTAGCCCTTGCGGGCGAATTCGAGCGCGGCGGATTTGGTGAACAGCGTCACACCGCCCTTTGTCATCGAGTAGAGCGGGTCCTGGGTCGAGCCGACGAGCCCGGCGGTCGAGGCCAGGTTGACGATGGCACTGCCGTGCGCGCTTTGCTGCGCCGCCTCCCGCAATGCCGGCAGGCTGAGCTTGGTGCCGAGAAAGACGCCGGTCAGGTTGACCGCGCAGAGCCGCCCCCATTCGGCGAGGCTGGCGGCCTCGATATCCTTGCCGAGGAACAGCCCGGCGTTGTTGACCAGGATGTTGAGCTTGCCAAAACGGTCGCTCGCGGCGGCGACCGCTGCAGTCCAATCCTCTTCGCTCGTCACGTCGAGGTGCACGTAGAGAGCTGCGTTACCGAGGGCGCGCGCGGTCTCGCGGCCGCGCTCGTCGAGAACGTCGCCCAGCACGACCCTGGCGCCGGCCTCGACCATCAGCCGCGCGGTTTCCGCGCCAATCCCGCGCGCCGCGCCGGATATCAGTGCGACTTTGCCGTCGAGACGGTTCATTGCTGTCTCCCGCGATTGTCGAAGTTAGTTCCCGGTCGAGGCTGCGGGCGCTAACAAAGCGGCGCTCGCACGGCCCGGCCAGATTACGGCACCAGCCGCGACACCCAATCGGCAACGGGGTCGCCGCTGCTCATGTCGGCCTGAACCAGCCCGTCGATCATAAAGGTGGGCGACACATGGATACCGTTTTGGCGGGCGTATTTGGCGTGCCACTTCACCGCGGTCGAGATCGGGAATCGCGAACGCCTCGGCGAGGCTCACACCGCTGTAGCGCTCGATCCGGGCGATGATGTCGTTGGGTGTGGCGTCGAGGTTCGGTCCGCTGCAATGGCGCTCGAACTCGAATTCCTCGCGGTGCGCGGCCACTGCCGTCATGACGGCTTTGGCCGCTGCCTTGCCGCCGTCGAGGGTCGAGGCGGCCAAGATGCAGCGCACGATCACCCCCGAATACATGTGCCACGGTTGCGACTGCAGGCGGAGCTTGATGGTGATGCGGTCTTCGCCGGCTTGGACGAGAAGGTCGTCGAGCTTGCCGAACGCCTTGACGGAAAACGGGCAGGTCGGTTCCAGAAACACCTCGAAGAGGCGAGGCCCGCGGCCCCAGACGAGTGGATCGGCGCGCCAATTCTTCATGCGATCTTTCCTCCCTCACTGGTCCGTATCTGACCGTTCCGTCTCAGATCACGTGATTTTCCATCAGCATCGTCAGCTCGCCGGCCGACAGCGCCAGCTCGCCGCCCAGGATTTCTGCGTTGTGCTCGCCGATCAGCGGCGCGCGTCGCGAGATCCGCCACGGCGAGCCGTTAAAGATCGCCGCCTCGCCGGGATAGGTGAAGCGGTGGCTGAGTTCCGGATGCTCGACCTCTTTCCAAAAGCCGCGATCGGAGAGATGCGGGTCGGCGAGCAGCTGCTCCGGTGCGCGCACCGCACCCCAGGTGAAGCCGCGTTCCTGGGCGCGGTGATAGACCTCCTCCGCCGGCAGGCTGGCGATAAAGCCGGCGACGAGGCCGTCGATGATGCGCGAGGTGTTGGCGGCGATCACCGCTTGGTTCTGGTATTTCGGGTCGCGGAGATCGCCGGCCATGCCGTTGGTGTCGAGCAGGTCGGCCAGCTCCCTCACATATCTTGGATTGAGCCGGCCGCCGACCAGCGCGCAGACGTAATTGCCATCGCCGGCGCGGAACTGGGTGCGCGGGCTCGGTCCGGCGGAGTGGTGGCGGCCGGTGTGCCGCTGCAGCACCTCGCCACGGTAGATGTAATTGGCGATCGCCGACTCGGTGGTCAGCGCGCACGCCTCGTGGATCGATGCGTCGATATATTGTCCGCGGCCCGAGACCGTCCGATGCACCAGCGCCGCCATGATCGCCATGTAGGCAAAGTGGCCGCCCATGTGCCAGGCGTTGCCGCCGCCCGGAGCGATCGGGGGCGCGTTCGGGACATCCGTCTCATCATACCCGGACGAGGCCATCTGCCCGCCCGCCGCCATGTGCAGCAGGTCCGACGATAGGTAGTCGCGCCACGGCCCGGTCTGGCCGAACGGGGTCAAGGAACACAGGATCAGGCCGGGATTGTTTTTGCTCAGGGTGGCGTAATCGCAGCCGAGCGACGCCAGATGGCCAGGGCGAAAGGTTTCCAGAACGACATCGGCGGGCGCGGTGAGGCTCCGGAACAGATGGCGTCCGTCGGCCGTATTGATGTCGAGCGTGATGCCGCGCTTCGATGTGTTGTAGTACCAGAACGACAGGCTGCGCTCCGGGTGCGGGATATCGCCTAGGAAAGGCCCAATGCGACGGCACGGCTCGCCGCCCGGCGGCTCGATTTTGACGACATCGGCACCGAGATCGCCAAAGAGCTTGCCGCAGAACTGGCCGGTCTCGTCGGCCAGCTCCAGGACACGGACCCCCGCCAACGGACCCGGCAAGGAGCCCGGCTGAGGAGAGGCTTCGGTCACCGGAGCATCTCCTCCTGATAGGGAAAGCGGGGACGCTGCGTCGGCCAGAAGGTCCCGTCGGCAAAGCCGGCGCGCAGCTCCTCGCGGCTGAACCCGAGCAACCCCTCGACGATCTCGCGCGTATGCTGGCCGATCATCGGGCTCGGCAGGTAGTTCGTCGCAGGCGTTTCGGAAAGCTTGAACGGTGCGTTCTGCACCTTGTGCCGGCCGAGTGCCGGGTGCTCACTCTCCAGGTACATCTCGCGGTGGCGCAGCTGCGGGTCGTGCTCGACCCGGTCCTCCGCACTTTGCACCGGGAGCGCGCGCACACCGGCCGCCTGGCACTGATCGGTGACCGCGTATTTGCCGAGCGTCCTCGTCCAGCCCTCGATCCGCTCATCCAGCTCCTCCTGGTGCTGCAACCGACCGGCGACCGTGGCGAATTTGTCCTGGGAGGCCCAGGACCGCGCACCCATGACCTGCACAAGCCGCCGCCATTCCGCGTCCGACTGGCAGACGATAACGCACCAATCATTGTAGCCGCCGGGATCGGTGCGATAGGCATTGTGCGGCGCCACAGTCGGGCCGCCCCGATAGTTCGCTGTTAGCGGCGTGCCGGGCCAATGGGCGCGATTACCGGGCGGGTAGCCCGGGCGTCGGGAGCCGCGTCCGTTCACCGTGACGTCCAATAGCGCCGGCCCGACCAGCGGCACGCTCGCCACCATCTGGGACAGGTCGATGTGCTGGCCTTGCCCGGTCATGTTGCGGTGGTAGAGACCGGTCATCGCGCACATGGCACCATACATGCCGCCGGTGTCGTCCATATACGACCAGCCCCAGCCGGCCGGCGGCTGATCTGGCAGGCCGGAGAGAAAGGTCAGCCCGGAGACGGCCTGCGCCACCGGGCCGAATGTCGTGTAGTGGTGATGCCGGCCGGTGTGGCCATAACCCGACATCGACACATAGACGATATCCGGCTTGATCCTGCGTTGCTCGTCGTAGCCGAGACCCCAGCTGTGCAGCACCCGCGAGCTGAAATTCTCGATGACGATGTCGGACACCGCGATTAGCCGCTTGACGATGTCGAGCCCTTTCGCGGTGCGGACGTTGAGGCTCAGGCTTTTCTTGTTGACGTTCGTGTCATTGAAATTGCCCGAGGTATTCAGGTTGACCTCGAGGTGCTGCGGCGTCGTCGTGCTCGGCAGCCGGCCGCGCTCGTTCTCCGGCCATTCGATCTTGACGATCTCGGCGCCAAAGGCACCCAGCCAGCGCGTCGCCCAGGGACCCGCCCGCACCCAGCTGAAATCGACGACCCGAATACCCGCCAGAGCTTTCATCAATGAGACGCCTGGCCGAGGCTGACCGCGGCTTTCGGGGCCGGACGCTGCCCGACATCCCGTATCCCGACACAGAGCACAGTCGGCATTTGGAGTCCTCCCTGAAAGCGGCGCGACGCCGGGTCAAAATCTAAACCCGTTAGAGCCTGACCCAAAAATGGCTGGCGAGCGAGGGCTAGGATCGGCAAATCAGTTTGTGAACACACCTTCGCCGGACCGCACGGCAACGGCGAGGATGCGCCGACAGCCGACCTCGGTGCCACCGCTATTGCCGCGCAAAGCAACAAACCCCGCCCTCCGCATGCGAGCGGACTCGGAGAGGCGAGGTAGGGCCCCACGCGACCGATCGCAACCGGCAGCGCTCACCCGTATACCGATTGCTCGGGTTTTTCCGCGAGCCAAGCATTGGCCCTGGGGCTACGCGACGCGGTGTTTGGCTTTCTTCAACTCATTTATCGAGCCAGATCGTCGCCAAATCCTGATTGACGTAGTGGCTGGGGCTGATCTTCCAACCTTTGACGTAGCTCCGATACGCAACGATCCGATAGCGCCATAGGAGGAAAATCTCGTGTACCTGGGTGTCGAGCACGTACCTCTCGAATTCGCGCATCAATTCGCGCTGCTTGGCAAAATCGGTTTCGCGCAGCAGCCTGTCATAAATCTCGACCTCGGCGTCGTCCTCGTAGTTGCCGTAGTTCGAGCTGGAGACCGAGTGCGGTAGGAACTTGGTGCCGTCGAGCAGCGGGTTGACAATGGTCTGGCAGTCGCCATCGACAAAAGCCGCGAAATCCTCGTTGCGCACCGCCTCGCCGAATGGACCTGTCGGCAGCACCCTTTGCGTCACCTTGACGCCGATCTTGCTCCATTGGTCGATGACCCACAGCCCATTGAACTTGTAAGGTTGATCGACGTTGCGGTTGAGTAGTTCGAAGCTGAGATGCTCCTGCCCCGCTTCCTTGAGAAGGCGTTTTGCCTCGGCGCGCGATTTGTCGATGTCGGGCCACCAGCCAGCAAGTTGCTGCAGCTCGTCCTTTGTCGCCGCGAGCGGCGAGCCGGGAAACGCGACGCCACCGACCGTGTGCATCACCGAGATCTTCGCCATCGCCAGCGCCCCGCGCCAACGGTCGATCGCCAAGGTCAACGCTCGGCGGACCCGGACATCGTCGAACGGCTTGTATTTATGGTTGAGGGTAATCGGGTTGCCACAATTCCAGTCGCTTTCCTGCACCGCGATCTTGTCGCCGAGATCGGCTTTTAATTCATCGCGGGTCGCCGGCGGAAAGCCGCGGAACTCGATCATTGCGCGGTCGGCGCGGATCGCCGCGACCCGTGTCGCCTGCTTTTCGGCGAAAATCCCGGTGAAGCTGTCGAGATAAGGCAGACCAGAGTGGTAGTAATCCGGGTTGCGCACTCCTGAGATGGACTGCCCGGTCACGTATTCCTTAAAACGGAAAGGGCCCGAGCCGCGGATATTCTTCTCGTACCAATGCGCGTCGCGGTCGAGAACCTGCTTTTGGTAGATAAAGGCATAGGGGTCGGCAAGCGCCGGCAGAAACGCGCTGGTCGCGTATTTGAGCCGGAAAACGACCGTGCGCGGGTCGGTCGCCTCGATCTTCTCGATCATCGCGTAATAGCCCCGACGCGGGCTGACGACCCCGGATGGCGGGTTGACGATGTGGTTCCAGCTTGCCGCGACGTCGTTTGCGGTCAGCGTCGAGCCGTCGGAGAATTTGACATCGTCGCGGATCGTGAAGGTCCAGGTGCGGCCGCCATCGGCCGGCTCCGGCATGGCCGTGCAGACATCGCAAACGAAGTGCGTCGTGTCGGACGGATTTTCGGGGTCGGCCCGAATCAGCACGCTGTAAAACGGTGCTACCGCATGGATCGTCGCAAAGGTGGCCTCGCGGTGCCCGTCAAAGCTTGGCGGCGCGTCGGCGGGGATCATGTAGGTTAGCGTTCCCCCGCGTTTCGCCATTTCGTCAGCGAATGTCGGCCCGCTTGCCGTCAACAGGATCGTGACGCTTGCCGCCACTGCTCGACGCATCGCCGTCTCCCCCGCAGTTCTCCTGGTTGTACCGTTGTTCGTTAACCTGTGAAACCGCCTCAACCGCCTCAGTGTCACTCGTCCTTCGCGATGCGACCTATCGCCCGCTCAGGAAGGAGGGTGGCCGGAGGAATCGCATTGGAAACTCCGCTCTTGATGCCCTTTGCCGATCTTCCCTTGAGGAGGGGCAGTGGTCTAATTCGCGAGTGGTCAACCGACGATCTTCGCGTTGCCGATCTGCTCGTTACTCATGGCGAGAGCGGTATCGAGGCGCGACAGATCGTGGTGAGTGCCCCTTTCGGCGGGACCCGGCGGTGCGATATCGTTCCGGCATCCAACAAGGCAGACAGGCGATGACCGATCTCCCCAAACATGTCGACATCCACGAGGAAGGCCCGCGCGAGGGCTTTCAGATCGAACCCGGCCCGATCAGTACCGCCGACAAGATCAAGCTGATCGAGGCGCTCGCCGAGACCGGGCTGCACCACATCCAGGCCGCCTCGTTTGTCAGCCCGAAGATCGTCCCCGGCTGGGCGGATGCCGAGGAGGTCGTCGCCGGCTTCACTCCGAAGGAGGGTGTGCATTATACCGCGCTGTGGTTTAACGCGGCCGGGCTCAACCGCGCGCTCGTCTTCCGCAACAAGCTGACGATCACCGGTGCCATCTCGCTGACCGCGTCGGAAGGCTTCACGCAGAAAAACCTGCACCGCAGCCACGCCGAGAATGTCGCGGCGATGAAAAAGCAGACAGCGCTGCATCTCGAAAACGGCGTCGATGTGCCACGCATCGGCGTCATGGCGGCGTTCGGCTGCAACTACCAGGGCGACATCGCCCCGGCGCAAGTGGTCTCGACCCTGGAAGACGGCTTGGCGATCGCCGAGGAGGCCGGCGCCGACATCAAATATTTCTCTCTCGCCGACACGATGGGCTGGGCCACACCGCTGCGCATCGACCGCGTGCTCGGCGAGGTGCGCAGCCGCTGGCCGGACATGCCGATAGCACTCCACCTGCACGATACGCGGGGGCTTGCGGTCGCTAACGCCCATGCCGGGCTCAAGATGGGTGTCACGCAGTTCGATTCGACGGTGGGCGGTCTCGGCGGCTGCCCGTTTGCCGGTCAACCCAAAGCCGCCGGCAATATCTGCACCGAGGAGCTGGTGCTGCTCTGCGAAGAAATGGGGATCGACACCGGCGTCGATCTCGACGCGCTGATCGAGGTCGGGCGAATGGCCGAGGAAGTCGTCGGGCACCAACTTCCCGGCGAGTTGATCCACGCCGGCAGTCTCGACGCTTTCCGTCGCCGCGCCGCGGCTTGATGGCGGACCGCTGGCGGCAGGCGGGTTTGACCGCGGGCGAACTCGACCGGCTCGGGCGGCCGGGGTGATCGCTTCACGCGACTGAGAGAGTTGATGACTGAGCACGCGGCGGCTGTCACTGCAGCAATCTGCGGGTGACCTTGCGTCCACCTGGGAGCCCGGCCCCAACTCTACGATCTGCAAGCTGACAAGCCTCCGGTACTGGT
>DASXAM010000271.1:0-6755 GCA_036404275.1 Allostellaceae bacterium | reverse complement strand
GCTGGATTATTTTGGCGGCGAGGCGCGGCTGCGCCTGCTGCGCCGCGCGCCGACCTTTGGCGCGCCGGTCTTTGTCGTCGATTTCGACCGCGGGGCGCGCCACTTCCGGACCTTGGGATCGTTTGGCAGCGGCATGCAGGTGACCGAGCAGTCGAGCATGGACATGCTCTACCCGGCGCGCCTCGTCTTTCATTACGAGCGGCTGATGTCGCTCGCTTTCGCTATGAGCCGGCAGGCGGTGACGGCGCTGTTGCTCGGGGTTGGCGGTGCGGCGATGTGGCGGTTTATGCGCGCCTATCTGCCGGATACCGCGGCGACCCTCGTCGACGCCGACGAAACCGTCGTCGCGATTGCCCGCCGCTGGTTCTATTTGACCCAGCCGGTGACCATCGAGCCGGCGCACCAATACATCGCGGCCACTGGCGCCCGCTATGACGCGATCCTCGTCGACCTCTACGATTCCGGCGGCCCCGCCGACAGCAACGAGCTGTTCTGGACGCGCTGCCTCGATGCGCTGGCGCCGGGCGGGGTCCTCGCCAACAACTGGGCCGATTTCGCGGTCAATCCGGCGGTTCGGCCGATGGCCGACGCGTTGCATGCGGTTGCCCGCGCCCGCGGCTTCGAACCAATCTACGTTACCCGGCGGGGGTTTCGGGACAATCTCGTGCAATACGTGCCGACCGAGCCCGGTCTCGATTGCGCGGCGATGGCCGATGTTCACGCGCGCTTTGTGCGCGAACGCCATCCGCCCGACCACGGCCGGGGCATTCTCGAAAACTGCATGATCATGAACCAGTTTCCGATCGTGTGAGATCGGCGCGGGGCGCTGTCAGCCGTCGAAGATTTCGAGCTCGTCGCCGAAATCGGCTGGGTCGTGGCGGCCGAGGCTGCGGCGATCGATCGCCACGGTCTTGATCACGGCGTAGACGGGACGGCCGGGGGCGAGCGCGAGTGCCGCGGCCGAGCGCCGCGTTACCCGCGCCAACAGCCGCTCGCTGCCGGCGCGCAATTCGACCTCGACCGCCGGCCCCTCGCCCGGCACCAAGGCTTCGACCCCGCCGGCCAGCACGTTGAGGGCGCTGATCCCGGGCGGCGGAGCGGTGGCGAGGATCACGTCGCGGGCGCGGATGCGGACACGCAGCGCGGCACCCTCGGGCAGATCGAGGAACGGCACGGTGAGCCGGCCGAACCCGCCTTCGAGCTCGGTCAGGCCCCATTCCCGGTCGTGGCGTGCGACCCGGGCGACCAGCACCGCGCCCGCCTCGGCGGCGCCGGCCAGCGGATGGGCTTCGGCGCGGCCCAGCACCTCGGCGACCGGGCCGAGCGCGCGCACCCGGCCGTCGGCGATCAGGACGATCGTGTTGGCGAGGCGCACGACCTCGGCGACCGAGTGGCTGACATAGACGATCGGCAACCCCGCTTCGTCGCGCAGCCGCTCGATATAAGGCAGGATCTCGTCCTTGCGCTCGGCGTCGAGCGCCGCAAGCGGTTCGTCCATCAGCAGGAGCCGCGGGTTCGCCAGCAACGCTCGGCCGAGGGCCACGCGCTGCTTTTCGCCGCCCGAAAGCCGTCCGGGCCGCCGGTCGAGCAGGCCACCCAGCGCCAACAGCGCCACCACCTCGTCGAGCCGGGCGGCATGGCGCGCATGCCGCGCAAACCAGCGCCCGAACATCAGGTTCTGGCGCACCGTCAGGTGGGAGAACAGCCGCCCCTCCTGAAACACATAGCCGATGCGGCGACGGTGCGGCGGGATCGCGACGCCGCGCTCGGTATCGGTCAGCGCCGTGCCGTCGACGACGATGCGGCCGCGTGCCGGCTGGATCAGCCCGGCGACCGCGTTGACGACCGAGGTCTTGCCGGCGCCCGAGCGGCCGAACAATGCGGTCAGCCCACGCCCGGCGCGAAAATGAATGTCGAGCGCGAAAGTGCCGAGCCGGTGCTCGAGATCGACTTCGATCATCCGGTCACTCGCCGCCGAGCCGCCGACCGACGCGGCGCGCCAGGAATTCGGACGCGATCAGCGCCGCCAGCGACAGCACCACTGCGATCGCGGTCAGCCGCAACGCCGCCGGGTCGCCGCCGGGGGTCTGGGTCAGCGTGTAGATCTCCAGAGGCAGGGTCCGGGTCTCGCCCGGAATGTTCGAGACAAAGGTGATCGTGGCACCAAACTCGCCGAGGCTGCGGGCAAAGGACAACACCATGCCGGCGATGATCCCCGGCGCCGTCAACGGCAGGGTTACCAGCAGGAACACGAAGAACCGGCCGGCGCCGAGTGTGGCGGCCGCCTCCTCCAGGCGGCGATCGACCGCATCGAGCGACAGGCGGATCGCGCGCACCATCAGCGGAAAGCCCACGACCGCGGAAGCGAGTGCCGCCCCGGTCCAGCGAAAAGCGAAGACGACACCGCAGCAATCGGCGAACAGCCGGCCGAGCGGGCCGTTGCGGCCAAACAGCAGCAGCAGCAGATAGCCGACGACGACGGGCGGCATGACGAGCGGCAGATGGACCAGGCCGTCGACCAGGCCTTTGCCCCAAAACCGCCCGCGCGCCAGCAGAAAGGCGGCGGCGATGCCAAACGGCAGGCTCGCGAGCATCGCCCAAAGGGCAACGCGCACGCTCAGCCGGACCGCTTCGATTTCGCCCGCCCCGAGTGCAAAAAAGCCGTTCACCCGCGCCTCCCCTCGGCCCGAGGTATAGCACCACGGCGCGGTCCTGGCGGGGCGTTGCGGCTCGTGCTAGCCTGCCGCCGTCGAGTTTGTTGGTGGAGCAGCGGCGATGAAGGTCAGAATCGAATATTGCGTGCCCTGAAACTATGAACCGAGAGCCCTCCGTGCGAGGGCGCGACTGGTCGAGAAGTATGGGGCCGAGGTCGAGCTGGTCAAAGGGGTCGGCGGGGTGTTCGAGATCACCGTCGATGGGCGGCTGGCCTTTTCGAAAAAGCAGCTCGGACGGTTTCCGGAGGATGCCGAGATCGACGCGCTCGGCGGCGGGTAACCTCAGGGGCCGAGAACGGCTCGAGCGTGGATGACGGCGTGCGTGTCGCTATAGATGCGCCGCCATCCCGGCAGGCGGTCGAGCTGTGCCACCGCACCGTCTTCCGGCGCCAGCAATGTCCATTGAATTCGGTAACGGTCGAGCAGCGCGGTCAGCGCCGGCAAATTCCCGGCCGCCGCCGCGATAAAGCGTGCCAGGAACGCGTTGCCGTAAAGCTCGATGCGGCCGTCGATAAAGGCCGGCACCCCCTTGTAGGCGAGATAGCCGCCAAACCGCTCGCTGTTGAATACCGGACCGTCGAGGCCGAGCGCCCGCGCGGCGGCAACGGCCGCGGCCGGCGTCACCGTGCCGTCGCCGCGTTCGATCGGCCGCAATAGCAGCGGCAGGCTGATCGCCGCGGCAATGGCGACGGTCACCATCGCCGCCGGTAATGCGGCCGGCCGGGCGCGTCGCTCAAGAAATTGCGTCACCACCGAAGCCGGCACGGAGCGAAGGCGAGCCGCCAGCTGCGGCCCCAGAGAGGCGGCCAGCGCAAGCGGCCCGACGAGGCCGAGCAGGTCGGCATGGCGGATGTGGGCGAGCGCCATATGGCACAGCAGCGCCACCAACGCGACGCGCGGGAGCGGCGCCTTGACCCCGGTGGTAAGGCCCAGCCCGACCAGTCCGAGCAGCCAGATTTCGAGCGGCTGGAAATGCTGGAAATCGGCGCTTTGCCATTCGCCGAACGAGGCTTGCAGCGCCGGCATCGCCATCAGCCGGAACGGCTCGATAAAGCCGGCGAGACCGTTCGGCGTCAGCGCTGCGGCGACAACCGCCAATCCGGCAAACAAGCCCCAGCACCCGCGCTCCGGTGTCGGCAGAGCTTCAGCGAAAAGAAAAAGGGCGAGGCCGATCCCGACCAGAAAGCTCGCGTGCAGATTGGCCCACAGCACCATGACTGGCAGCAGCCGGAAAGGCGGTGGTGCGCCGTTGTCGCGGGCGGCGAACAACGCTCCCGACCACCAGACGAGGAGCGGCATCGCCAGCATATGCGGCCGGGCCAACACATGGCCCTCGACCAATGCCGCGCCGAGCCCGGCCGCAATCAAAGCGGAAAACGGCTCGGCCCAGCGCAACAGATAGCGGGTCAGCAATGCCACGCTGAGCGCGAAGCAGATCGCGGCGAGCAGCACCACCCCGCTCCACCCGGCGCCGCGCCAGACGGCCGCCAGAACGACCTCGGCCAGCCATTCGTGCGGCACCCACGACGCCCCAGCAAAGGTGTGGGAAAACGGGTCGTGCACCGGCAACGCCACATGGGCGAGGATCCACCGCCCGGCGGCGATGTGCAGATAGGTGTCGGGGTCGTTGAGCAAGGCCCGCGGCTCGGCCAGCGCCCGCGCCAGCACCCCGAGCCCCGCGATCATCGACAACGAGGGGACGAGCCGGCTCCAGCCGCGCGTGCCGGTTTTTGCCATTTCGCCGGCAAAAGGCCGGCCGATGACGCCAGGATCGCTCAATGCGGCAAAGTCTTGCGGATCGGTCCGTAGCAATGGCCGTTCGGCAACAAGACAGCAAAAGATTGAAATATCGATAATCGGGATTCCTCTGTCGGGTAGCACGACCGCTAAGGCGGAGCGCGAATGCGCAAGATGTTGGCGTCACACACCTTCGCCGAGCGGGTTGCGAACATGCTGATCGCGCAAGCGTTGACCTTGGCTCACCGCAGACGTGGACGCCGAGGCGCCGTCCGATTTCGGCGAGGCCGCGGCCTGATAGCTGAGTGGCAGAGCGCCGCTGAGGGAAGTTAGTCGCGGAGCCTATAGGGCCGAAGGCTGAGAGCTGACGGCGCCGTCGTCACCAGCCATCACGCAGGAGAAGCAAGATGAAGATCCGATCGACGATCCGAAGCCAGGTGGATCACGGCAAGACGCAGGTGTTCCGCGCAGGCCAGCACTGGACGGAGCTGCCCGGCGCGTATCACCCATCAGAGAAAGCGAGCGCCACCGAACCTGCGAGCCTGCTTGCCGTCTTCGTCGTCGACACCGCCGATGCCGACCGGCTGGTCACGTATAAGCGTCAATGAAACAGCGGCTTGACCGGTTTGGGAGCGCGGAAGAAGCGATGCAGGCGAATGCTGGCGCGAAAGGCCCGATGAAGCAGACCGGGCCGAGGGTGATCGTGCTCGGCGGCGGTTTTGGCGGACTGACCGTGCTGAAGGGGCTGAGCGACAAAAAGGTGGAGGTGTTGCTGATCGACCGCAGCAACCACCATTTGTTTCAGCCGCTGCTTTACCAGGTTGCCACCGCGGCGCTTTCGACGACCGAGATCGCGCAACCGATCCGCTCCATCATGCGCGGGGCACGCAACGTGACCGTGCGGCTGGACGAGGCAGTCGGTGTTGACCTGCCGGGCCGAAATCTGTTGCTGGCTGACGGCAATGCGCTGCGGTACGACGTGCTCGTCGTCGCAACCGGCGTCGATTACAACTATTTCGGGCACGCGGACTGGGCGGCGCATGCGCCAAGCCTGAAATCCGCCGGCGATGCGATCCGGATCAGGCGCCGGCTGCTGCTGGCCTTTGAGGAGGCGGAGAAGTCGGACGATCCTGTGCGTCGCCAGCAATTGCTGACGTTTGTGCTGGTGGGAGGCGGGCCAACAGGGGTGGAAATGGCCGGCTCTATCGCGGAACTGGCTCGTTTTGCGCTGCGGCGCGATTTCCGGCGCATCGACCCCGCATCGGCTCGGGTGATCCTGGTGGAGGCGGGGTCTAGGTTGCTCAGCGCTTTTCCCGAAGGGCTTTCTGCTTACGCGCTCAAGGCGCTCCGACGGATGCGTGTCGAGGTCCGGCTCTCGACGCCGGTCGAAAGCGTGGACGCGAACGGCGTCGATACCGGCAACGGACGCATAGAGGCGGGGCTGGTGATCTGGTGCGCCGGGGTACGCGGTTCGTCGGCGGGTAGCTGGTTAGGTGTTCCGCCGACGCGCCACGGCACCGTATCCGTTTCGCCGGATTTGTCGATTGTGGGTCATCCGGAGGTGTTTGTCATCGGCGACCTGGCGCATGTAGGCGCGCAGAGCGGGGGGCCGCTGCCGCAACTGGCCACGGTCGCGAAACAGCAGGGGGCGTTTGTCGCGCAAGTTATCGACGCGCGCGCCAACGGACGAACACCACCGGCAAAATTCGTTTTTCGTAATCCCGGATCGCTCGCGATCATTGGCCGCTCTTCCGCGGTCGTCGATTTTGGTTGGCTGCGTTTGACCGGCTTTCCCGCGTGGCTGGTTTGGGCTTTAGCGCACATCTACTTTCTGATCGGGTTTCGCAACCGGACCACTGTGTTTGTGGAATGGGCCTGGGAGTGGTTCTCGTACAAGCGCGGCGCTCGGTTGATCGTGGATCTTCCTCGCTGAACTTTGCGTCCCTGCCCCGACCAACCGGGCAATGTAGAGCCAGCACATTCACCGCCGTGATGCATATGCAAGACCAGCGATGGTGAGCCCTTGCCGCAAGCTTCTTGGTGATGCATTCTACTAGATAATGATGGATAGTGCTCTATGATGACTTTTCAGCCGCGCTTGGACATTTTACCGGCACCGCAGCGAACGTTATGGCAAGAGCTTGATGCTACGCCGAACCATTTCACGCTTTACGGTGGCACGGCGCTCGCGCTGCGGCTGGGACACAGGCAATCGCTCGATTTCGACTTCTTCTCCCGGGCGCCGTTCGATCCCGTGGGATTGATGCAGGGAGTTCCCTACCTGACAGGGTCCGAGCCGGTGCA
>DASXAM010000270.1:0-6829 GCA_036404275.1 Allostellaceae bacterium | reverse complement strand
GATCGCGGTGCGCAGCCGCCGCGCCCGCTCCACGCTGTTTCGCTTCGCGGTGTTTTGCAACCTCAACTTCGCCGCCGCCGCCTTCTACAATTTCATGGTCGGCGCGCTGCTGTTCACGACGATCGTGTTCCTGCCGGCGCTCGGCCAGGGCCCGCTCGGCCAGGACGCGACGCGGGCGGGCCTGATGGTGTTCCCGCGCGGCGTCGGCACCATGGCGATGATGCTGGTGGTCGGCCGGCTGATCGACCGCATCGATCATCGAGCCTTGCTGGCGGTCGGCCTCGCGATCACCGCGGGCGCGTTCGAGATGATGGCCCGCATCCCGCCCGCCGGCGCCGGGCTGTGGATCGCCGGCGCCAGCATTGCGCAAGGGATCGGCGTCGGGCTTTTGTTCACACCGCTGAGCGCGCTGGCCTTCTCGACCCTCGGCGCGGAGCTGCGCACCGACGCCGCCGGGGTCTACAGCCTGCTGCGCCAGCTCGGTTGCGCAAGCGGCGTCGCCGTGATGACGGCGGTGCTGCAATCCCGGCTCGCTGCTCTGATCGCGCATGACGGCGGCGCCGTCGGCGGGGCGCCGCCTCAGCTCGCCGATGCGGCCAAGCTGGCCGCCTATGCCGGCTCCTTTCGGATCATGGCCGGCGTTGCCGTCGCGCTTCTGCCGGGCATCTTCTTGTTCCGCATCTTGCGTCCGGCTGCCGCCGTGTCCGCGGCCGAATAATCGGCCGCTCGGCGCTGTTCCTTTTTGCGTCTCCGCACGCTCGCCGACGGCTGCGGCCGACCGCCTCAGACCGCGACCGCGCGTCGCAGCAGCCGGTCGCGCATGCCCAGCACGTTGCCGGCGAGCAGACCGCCGGCATAGACCAGAACCCCGATCGCGATCTGGCCGCCTAGCGCCGCCGCGCCGCTACGGCCTGAGAGCTGGTAGAGGACCGCGAACATGACCACGACGCTCGCCGCGATCTTCGCCGGCTCGGTCAGCGGCAGCGGCAGCCGATAGACGCTCCGGCTGGCGATCGCGGTGACGACGAGGCCGACGAGGAAGGCGCAGCAGCTGCCGATCGCAGCGCCGAGCTCGCCATTGGTCGGGATCAACCAGAGGTCGAGGACGACATTGACCGCGACCGTGACCAACATCATCCAGATCAGCGGCGCGGTGCGGTTCGCCAGCTGAAAGGCGAAGTCGAGGTAGAACGCGCGCAGACTGGCGAAGACCGCCGCCGCCGCCAGCCACGGGGTGAGCCGAACGGCCGCCTCCCAGTAAGCGCTGCCGACCATGACATGCGCCAAATTGCCCGAAAGCGCGACGATCCCGGCCGCTGCCGGAAGCACGACGCCGAGCAGTATCGTGAAGTTCTGCCGGAGCTGATCCCGCGCCGCCTCGGCGGAACGGAACTCGACAGCCTGAACCGCCAGCGAGTAGGAGGACGAGCCGATACCGAAGGCGAGCGCTTGAATCGGTATCTGCGCAACAAACGCCGCGGCCGAGTACAGTCCCACCTCCCGCGGTCCGAGCAACGCCTGCAGCAGCCATTTGTCGACCGATATCAGCAGCGTCGCGAGCCCGACGCTGACCGACAGCGGGAAGCCGTATCGGAGCAGCGCCCGACAGATCGACCAGTCGAACCGCCAGCGCAGCAGGTTGAGGCGCGGTTCCCAAGACGCCGCCACACCGATCAGGAAGCCGGCGCCGCTCGCCAACACGATCACCGGCGCGCTGCCGGAGAAATAGGCGGCGGCGCAGGGGAGGAGGGTGGTGGCGGCGCCGCGCACGGCGGCGGCGCGAAGAAACGCCGCGCCCCGCAGCTCGGCCAGCTGCAGCCTCTGGTTCAGCTCGAACCAGGCGGCCGCGAATGTCGCCGCCAGGCACGCCCAGGCCAGCAACGCCTGGTTTCCGAGATCGGCTGCGGCGAGCGCCACCGCCGCAGCGGTCGCGCACAAGCCGCACAGGGCGCAGAAGCAAGGGGCAATCGTGCCGAAAAACCGCTCCGGCTGCCCGGTCGTCGTGCCCAGCCGCAGCAGGCTGAGACCGAGCCATTCGAAGACACCGATCGTGAGGAAGAGCAAAACCGACATGCCGAGCGCGTAAAGCCCGTATTCCGCCGGCTCCAACAATCGCGTCAGCACCGCGGTCGTGACGATCCCGAGGAAATTGAGGATCAGCCGCGCCAGCAAGAAAACGATACGGGTCCGCACGCCCGGCCCTCAATACGCGATGGCTGTCCCGTCGCCGAGCTCCGCGCATCGGCCGACAACGGCCGTCTGCCGCAGCCGCCCTTATAGCCGAGCGCCGAACCAAGATCAAGCGGCGGGCAAAGACGAACAGCGGCCAGGATCGCCGCGCGTCTTGGTCTCGCGTCGTTAACATAGTTAAACTACCAGATCATTGATTACAACGCACAACACCAAAAGAAACGTCGTCAACGCTCGACTTACGATCGCCTCCGTGCTAGCGTTCCGAGGTCGCTGGAAAAGCGACGACATCGATCGAGCCACCCGTTGGGGCTTCAGCACATGTTTTCGGATCGCGGGCGGCCCGCTGTCGGCACCGTCCTCATCCTCGGCGCGGGCGGTCTGGAGCACGGCGGCGGCATCGGCCGGCAGATGGGCTATTTCTTGCGATCGCGCCGGGCGGAAGACGGCCTCGCTTACCGCGTCGTCGATTCACGGGGTCCCTGGTTTCTCGGCGACTCGCCGCTCCGCACCGGCCTTGCCGCCGGCTATCTGGCGTCGGCCATGGCGCGGCTCGCCGCGGCCCGCCTGCGTCCCGGGCGATGTCTCGCGCACATCAACATTTCCGGGCGAGGGAGCACGCTGCGCAAGGCAGTGCTGGCCGCTTTCGCCCGTGGCATCGGCCTGCGCTATCTGCTTCACGTTCACGAGCCCAGCTATGCCGATTGGTTCCGCCGCCAGAGCCGGCTCGTGAAACGGGTGGTCGCGGCGATTTTCCGCGGCGCCGACATCGTCCTGGTGCTGGGGTCGCGCGAACGCGACGCGCTGGCGCCGCTGATGGACCTGCCGCCCGATCGGCTCGCGGTGGTGCCGAACGCGGTGCCGGATCCGCAACCGGAGGGCGCGGCGCGGGAACGACGGGAAGGTCCGTGCCGGCTGTTGTTTCTCGGCGATCTCAGCGCGCGCAAGGGCGTGCCCGAATTGCTGCGGGCCCTGTCGCGCCCCCGGCTTGGCATGCGGCAGTGGCGGGCGACCCTGGCCGGGGGTGGCGCCGTCGATGCGTCCCGCCGACTCGCCGCCGATCTCGGCGTCGCCGAGCGCGTCGAATTTTCGGGCTGGGTCGGCGAGCCCGAGGTGCGGGCGCTTTGCGCCGACGCGGACGCCCTCGTGCTGCCGTCGCATGCCGAGGGGTTGGCGATGTCGGTGCTCGAGGGGCTGTCCTACGGCCTGCCGGTGGTTACGACCCCGGTCGGGGCGCATCCCGACGCGATCGAGCCCGAGGTCTCGGGTCTGTTCGTGCCCCCGGGAGATGTCGAGGCGCTCGCGGATGCGCTCGTTCGGGTGATCGACGAGCCTGGGCTGCGGCGCCGCTTGGGCGCCGCGGCGCGCCGGCGCTACCTCGAAAGATTCGACGTGCGCGGGTACGCCGAGCGGCTGAGCGGGCTGCATGCGAGCCTGTTGCAGGATCAAGGCAAGGAGATCGGCGTGGTGGCTGCGCGCGCACAACCTCGTTTGGTGGATGACGGCAACGATCCGGTGTCGGCAGCGCCGGATCGCCGGCGCCGGGTCAACATGCTGGGCGTCGGCATCGACCCGGTCGACCTGGACCGGGCGATCGCCGGCCTCGACCGGTGGCGCGCGGAGAGCAGGCGCGACTACATGTGCTGTGTCTCCGTTCACAGCCTCGTGACGGCGCAGCGCGACGATGAAATCCGTCGCGCGCTCAATTGCGCCGGCTTGGCCGTCGAGGACGGCATGCCGCTCGTCTGGTGGTGCCGCGGCGCCGGCTTTGCGCAGGCGGGTCGCGTCGCCGGCACCGATTTCCTCGACGGGATGTGCGCGTTTTCGGCCGGACGCGGCCACCGACACTACTTTTACGGCGGCAGCAGCCTTCGCGTGGTCGAGAAGCTGGCCGCTCGGCTAACCGAGCGCCATCCGGGGCTGGTCGTCGCCGGCTACCGCTCGCCGCCGTTCCGGCCGCTGAGCGCCGCCGAAGACGCGGCCGATGTGGCCGCGATCAACGAAGCACGGCCCGACTACGTCTGGGTCGGGCTCGGCATGCCCAAGCAGGAGCGCTGGATGGCCTCGCATGTCGGGCGGATCGACGCGGCGGCGCTGATCGGCATCGGCGCGGCATTTGATTTTCGCGCCGGCGTCAAGCCGCGGGCGCCGCTGTGGATGCAGCGCCGGGGTCTCGAATGGGTGTTTCGGCTGGCGAGCGAGCCGCGCCGCCTGGCAAGACGCTATCTCGTCGACAACACGATCTTTGTCGCGCTTACCCTGCGCCAGCTGGCGGGGTTGAAGTCGTACCCGCAGGCTTGGTGATCGCCGCTCGCACACACCCGGAGGGCCCTGGGGCTCACACTGCGGCCAGTCGCTGCTCAATCTTATGACTGCATCCGAGCGCCAGAAGCTGATGCGGATCGGGCATCGATTTGCCGGCGTCTTTTTTCTGCTTCAGACGATGCAAGCATTCAACATCGTCGATCGCGTCGTTTACGGCGAGTGGTACGGCAGGCCGGGCACCAAGATAACGGAGGCGCTGAATATTCTGCTGATTACGACGAGCTTGGCGCTGTTCGTCCGGGGGCTGCCTCGGATTTGGGCCATTCGGAGCGGCAGCGCGCTCTTCCTCGCTGTCGCGGGCTTTCTGCTGCTCTCGACGCTGTGGTCGATCGATCCGGATACGACCCTGCGGCGAGGCTTCCTTTATCTGGTCTTGGTGGTCGGGACGATCGGGCTGGTCGGCAATCTCGACGGCGACGAGCTGATGGACCTGGTCATGCTGAGCAGCGGGGTGGCGGCCGCGGCTTCGCTGCTGCTGCTGGCGGCAGTTCCGCATCAGGCGGTGATGTACCCGTTAGGGGAGCTGCGCGGTGTCTTTCCGCACAAGAACGTGCTCGGCGCCGTCATGGCTGCCGGCGTGCTAGCCAGCCTCCATTGCATCCGGCTCGGCCGCAGGCGACGGACCAGCGCCGTGCTGCTGCTGCTGTTCGCGATTCTCGCGATCCTATCCAGATCCGTCACCTCGCTGCTGATCATCGTCACGCTTTGCACCGCGAGCGGCGTCGTCGCGCTGCTTCGTCGCAGCGGCGTCCGGCGGCTCGTCGGTCTCTACTGCGCGATCGTGGGCGCCATCTGCCTGCCACCGATCGCGACCCTCGTGATGCTGCACCCGGCCTCGGTAATCGAGGCGGTCGGACGCGATCCGACGCTGACGGGACGCACCGAATTGTGGCCCTTTGTGCTCAACGATATCGCACAAAATCCAATCCTGGGATGGGGGTACTCTGCATTTTGGTCACCGCGAAATCCCGCCGCGGTCGAAATATCGTACGCTGTAAAATGGCATGTGCCAGAAGCACATAACGGCATATTGGAGATGCTTCTCAACATCGGAGCAGGCGGAGCCTCTATTTATGGACTATTGTGGATCCGCAATTTTTATTTAGGTCTTCGCTGTCTTGACACAGCTGGGCGAGAGATGGGGGTGACGGCGATCCTGTGCTGCGCCGCAATCGTTTTGACCGGCATCAGCGAAACCGTGCTGTTGGAACCGTTCCAGCTTTCGACCAGCCTGTTTTTTATGACCGGCCTCGTTTGCGAGCGAACGATCCGATCTCGTCGGTGCCGTCCCCGCCGCGTTCGAGCGGCGCTGCCGTCCCAGCCGCGGCTCGCAAGCGTGGTGTCGACGCCGCCGTGGCGCGCGGGTTGAGGAAGCGCGCCGGCGACCGTCACGGGCAGACCGTCAATGTGTGATGGCAGGCGCCGACATCGACCGACTGCGGCGACAGATAGGGCTTGGCCAGCCCGTAGCCGATCGCCGGGCTCCCCGGCTGCAGCGCGAAATTGGCGCCGACCGGCGGCGTCGTCGCGGTTCCGACCGAGGTCCTGCCGGCGTTGACGAGCAACGGGTCGGTGTTCAGCTTGTTCGCCGTCGTCGAATAGCTGTCGCCGTTGTACATCTTGACATCGCTGCGCCAGCAGCTCGTGTAGCTGCCTTGGATCTGGGTGATGTTGTTGCTGAACGTGTCCAAGGGCGGACTGCCGGAGCTCGGCGGCCAGGCGAGAATGGCGAGGTTCCACATCGCATAGGGGGGCGTGTTGTAGGCGCAGGTGCCGTGCGCCGCCGGGATGGCGATCGCGATATTGTTGATGATCGTGTTGCCGTAGCTGCCGACATAGCCGGCGCTGTTGATGCAGCCGCGCCACGAGCCGGGATTGTTCGGGTCGAGAAAGTTGTTGTAGCAGGTGTTGTTGGCGACGGTGACGCCCAGCGAATTGGTCAGGGCGATGCCGGCGCCGCCGGCGTTGTAGGCGACGTTGAAGGCGACGAGGCCGCCTCCGGCGTAGGGGATGGCGCCGCTCACGCCGGCCCAGTCCCACGTGTCGATGATGATGTTGTTGCCGTCGGTGTTGCCGCCGCCACAAACGGCGGTGGTGGCGTTGTTGTAAAGGACGTTCCATTCGATCGCGTTGTGGAACGCAGAACCGACGTTCCCGATCATCGGATTATTGAGATCGTCGGGCGTGGGCGTGTATCCGGGCACGCCAATTTGCTTGAAGAACGAGATCCCGGAGCCCTGCGCCCCGCAGCCCCCCGGTGCGGAATTGGCGTTGTTGAAGATAGTGTTGTGAATTGCGTAGAAATACTCGCCCT
>DASXAM010000269.1:0-12003 GCA_036404275.1 Allostellaceae bacterium | reverse complement strand
AGGCGAGAACCACATCCTCGGCCGCATGAAACACAGCATCATCCGCCCGCATCAAATCGTGCCTGCCAGCCTCTGCAGCGCGCGACAGATGGGCAACTCCCGCTCGGGCGGCCTCCAATGCCGCCAGCCGACGATCGCGCTCTACGGCCTCCGCAGCGAGCGCGGGCGACAACTCGACTTTCGGGGCGTCAGACTTGCCGGCGCGAGCCCATATCTCGACGACGCGGCCTCTGTGAGCCGCGACGCGATCGTCAAAATCGACGTGCGGCGCGAGCGCCTGTTCGGCCTCAGCCGCCATTGCCTCGGCCCTGCGAAGCGCAACGCGGGTGTCCTCGAGCGCAGCCGCGGCCTCGGCGCGCGCAGCGATCGCGGCGCGCAATGCCTCGCGAGCATCGGTCATCGGCGGGACTCCCAGAATTTCCGATAGAAGAGGTTCAAACCGCGGAGGCCACCAATCTGTGCCGCCGACGAGGCTGACCAATCCAGCGTCGCCGCCGCATCGCGGGCCGGGGGCTTCGGTGCCGGCGGCTCGGCCTTGCCAGCCCAGAAATCGCGGTTGCGCTGATTGATGCTCGCCAGCGTCACCGGCGCCGCATCGCGGGTCTGCTCCCGCCGGCCGCATCGGCACGGATCAGCTCCGCAGCCGCAGCTACCGTCATCTCGCACCAAAAATCTGCCCATAATTCTGACCTTTCTCGCTGGCGCCGATCGCAGGCGCGTCGCCCCGATCGCATCGCGAACCCGAACTCTCATCATGCCGCCTCTTTTTGCTGATTGACCGGCCGTGCCCCGGCACCGCGCAGGTATTTCTCATGTTGCTGCCAAACAACACGCTGAATGCACGAAATGCCCGGCACGTATTGAAACGTCTGAATACTTGCCGGAAACGCCCGATTGGCGACATAAGCAACACCAACCGGCCGCGAAAACTGAACCCAAATCTCGGTCGCGGTATCGTCGAGCCGTGACTCGACCTCAATCCGCCGCGACCGCTCCGCCGAAGCCGCAGCCTCGATCCGACGCTCGGCCGCCGCCTGCGCCGCAGCCGCATCCCGCCTGCTTTCCGAGAGCAGGAGCCCCCAAGACCCCAAATCACTGTGGCCGCGCTCCGCAAAGACCACCGCACCGCAAAGCGCCGTCGCGAAATCATCATGATCGCCGGGCATATGCGTGATCTTGCCGGCACCGCGAACCACAAGCCCCAAGAGTTGCTCGGTCGCCTTCGGAATATCCAGAAGCTCGACCTCGCCTGCATTCAGCTTCGGCTCGAAGGCGTCGTAGACCTCGGCCGTCGTCAGGTCGGAGACCTCGTAGGTGATCCCGCGCTCCTCAAAGTCTCGCCGGAAGGTCTCGCCGCCATACCGATCGCCGGTCACCCGGAAAATCTGGTATTCCTTCAACAACCCGACGAATTTCTCGACAGCGTGGCGCGGATTAAACGGTGGCGCCCCGGTCTGAGACACCACCACGTCGGTAATGACGCGCCTGTCATCTTCGCTGTAGTGCGCGATGCCGAGACAAGCATCATCGGCACTGCCGCCCGACAGATCACAAAACGCGACGTAGCTCGTATCCTTGACAAAGGGCAGGCGCTTCCGGCCCGTCACAACCGACGACAGCACCGCCTCGGGGTCGAACGCGGCACCATCCTGCAGCCCTGGCAAATTGAGATGCAGCCGCCGATACCGATGCACGGGCAGCCGCCGCTTCTGCGTCAGCAGGTACTCGCCATCGTCGCCCCAGGTCGCCGCGCTCGGGTTCGCCTTCGCCTCCGGCGCCAAATCGTCGAGCCCCGGTTCGCTGCAGTAATCACCGCTGTACCAGCTGAAAAACAGCCGCGGGTCCTCACCCTTCTTCCCCGCCGCGATGTAATCGACGAGCGGCACCCCAATCTTGTTCTGTAGCGGCGCATAGGACGTGATCCACGACAGGACATCGCGACGGCTCGGGTCGGGCGCCAGCCCCTCGATCAGCGAATAATCGCGATAGCCCCAGATTTCATCGTAACCAACCATCAAGAACGTCTTGCCGTGAACACCTACGGCGTCCTGCGCCGGCAAGATCTTCATGCGGCCGCGGCCATCCCGCCGTACAATCTCTTTGGATTTGATCTCGACCTCGGCAGCAAGTTCCGGATTGGCCCGGATCAGCTTCTTCGCCAAG
Source organism: Allostellaceae bacterium (assembly GCA_036404275.1). GTDB lineage: Bacteria > Pseudomonadota > Alphaproteobacteria > ATCC43930 > CGMCC-115725 > AP-15. The sequence goes on along the minus strand of DASXAM010000269.1, from coordinate 9,840 downwards.
TCCAAATCGTCTGCAGCCTGCTCCTCATCATTCGCGACAATGAAGATATCGTTACCCTGTTGCGACGGCCAGACCAAGAACCGATAAAATCCGGCAAGGACAAGGTCGGTCGTCTTGTAATTCTTCTTCGCGCGACCACACAAAACCATGCTGTATTGCGGATTACCACGAGCATCGAAGGTGTAGAGCGATTTCGTGAAAATCTCCCGCCGATACTCCTCAATTTCGAGCGGGCGGCCATCAAGCCAGGCCAGCCGGGCAAAGAAATCGAGCGGTGGTGTCGCCGCGACGGTCATCGTCTGCCACGACGATCGACGGCTGGCTCAACCACCCGGAAGAGCCGCAGGACCGCGCTGCCGGCGGAGACAACGGGCCAACCCATCATGCCGCCGCCTCTTCCCGCGCTTGCCGCTCGGCCATGAGCTTTTCCATTAAGCTCGGCGCCGGCGAAGCCGCCGGCGGCCCGAGGCGGCGCAGCAAGCGCGCTTTCAACCCGGTGGCCGAGACAACCAATCCTTCGTCAACTGGCTCGCCCCGAGCCCGGCGCGCGTCGAAACCCGCCAAGATCGTCTCAAGGCGCAGCACCTCGGCGATGAAAGCACGTTGCTGCGGACCAGGATTGCCGCCGCAATGTGCGCTCAGCTCACGCCGCAATTGCCGAAGGCGCCGGCCGAGAACGGTTCGACCGTCCGGCAATTGCCCCGAAAATGGCCAACATCTCGCGGAGATACTTGCTCTATCGGAGGCCATTTTACCCCGCTTATCCGACAACCGTTGGACACAGATAAACCTGACCACTCATAAGTCAATGATTTTGTTGTCTATCCTCGTCTATGTTGCCGCTCTGCTACAGCGGAATGTCAAAATTCCCGGTGTCGCCACCAAATTTTGCTTACCAGCAGGTTCACGCGGTTGAGGCTCTGCCCCGGGCAGCCGGCCTGACGGCGCGCTCACGGCCCGTCGCCCATCCTTTTTTTCCCCTCCGGTGGTAAGAAGAAGCTTCTATAGAGTGAGTGCTGTTCGGATACCCTTGTAGTGAGTGCTCTTCGGATACCCTTACGGCGTTTTCCTCAATCATTTGAATGTCTTGCTGAATTCATGGAGGCATAATTGTGTGATTTCAATGGTTTGCGGGCTTTGTGAGTGCTCTTCGGATACCTCAGAGAATGCTGTTCGGATACCCTTGGTAGCGAGTTCCCTTCGGCACTCACTAGCGGCGATTTGCCATTAATTTCAGCGATATAGGTTTTCCACCGCTGAATAGGCGGGAAACTGCCGTCCGGGAGGGTGAGCCAGGTCAGCATGTATGTGCTCGGCGCGCGCCCGAAGCCGCGCCGGCAGATGACAAGTCCATGTTGCTCGGCTTCCTCGATCGCGGAGCTGACATAGTGCTGTCCGATCCCGAAATCCCAGAGTTGGCGACGGGGTGCCAGCAATCGGCCATTGGCTTTGCCGCCGCGGCGCATATGTTCGATCATAAGGAAGTCGAGGAATCGGCGCGCGTTGATGGAGAGCGAGCGCCAGGCATCGCTTGCCAGAAGGTCGCGGGGCAGTTTGACGAAGGCGTCGGCGGTGCTCATGGCCGGCCCTGCGCGTTGAGGACATCGTTGTAATCGGCGCCGGCGATCGTCGGGATGTGGACCTGGACGGTGAGCTGGCTCGCCAGTCGCTTCGCGAGGGTGTAGGCGGCGGCGGGCCCGACGTGATTTGTGTCGTTGTCGGCGAAGATATGCAGCGTTGCTGTATCGGGCGGCGGTTCGAAGGCTTCGAGGCCGGCGGCCGATAAAGCCGCCCAAACGGGAATGCGAAACAGCACGGAAGCTGCCATCGCCGTTTCGATGCCTTCGGCGATCCCCATGACCTTAGCGGCTGGCCAAAGGCGGGCGGCGGCACCTTTGACGGTCCGCACCACCGGCATCATTTTGCGTCGCGGCTCGAGCTCGCCGATGTAGATCCGCTGCGCACTTTCGAGCTCGCCATCGGGTGCCGTGATCGGGGCGATGACGGCCGGAAAGTGACCGACGAGGCGGTCGCCGGCGAAATAGGGGCAGCTGGGATGGCCGCGCAGGATCGAGGACATCGCCACGATCCCGCGCGAGGCCAGATAATCGGCGACGATGTGGGGCGACCTCGCGTCGGCGATCAGCCGCTCGACGGCTGCCCGGCGACGCGAGGCATCGTCTCGTCTGGGGGCTCTGCCCGGGCTGGTTTTGGTTTCCGGGCTGCGAGACCGCGGTGGCGGGTCGCGGCCGATGATGGCGTCTACCTCGCGGCAGGCGGTCGCATGATCCCAATTGTGCAATTTCCGGAGCAGGATAATGCCGGTTCCCGCACCGCACTGGTTGCAAGAATATGAACCGCTGCCATCGCGATCGTCGAAGCGGTATCGGTCGCGTCCGCCGCAAAGCGGGCAGGGTCCATGCCGATTGACCAGAAAGCGGCCGTCCACCCCGAGCCGCGGCAGGATTTCGCGCCAGCGCCCGCGGGCGCGCTCGACGGTGCCGGGCGTCATTGGCCGGCTCGCGCCTTGGCGAAAGCAATGGCTCTCGACCGGACCCAGGCCCGCAGCGCGTCGTCTGGGGGCAGCGGGCCGGCATGGTGCCGCGGTGGCCAGATACCAAATTTCTCTTTGAATTTGTGCGCGACCCAGCCCGATTTGTAACCGCGCTCCTGGGCTATCCATATCAGGCCGCGATGAAAACGGTCGCGGGCCGGGGCGTCATGCACCGGTGCCGTCACGCTGCGGGACGAGCGATCAACCTGCCCGAGCTCGCCGGCCCGGACAGGGATCGGCTCGGCCTTTGGCCGCGGTTGCCAGCCGCATACGACGCATGGCTGCCCTTGGAACCGCACCGCGGCGCACTCCGAGCAGCTGGTGAGTGAAGGTGCACGGTGCTGACCGCGAGCGCTATGCGCCTTGTTTTCGGCGCGCTTGCCCTGGTCAAGGGTCCACTTGATCGGGTCATCGGGGAAGCCATGGGCGAATACCGCGCCGGCGTGATCGAGGATCAGGGCGTCAGCTTTGCCCGGCGCCGGCCGCAGCACGCGCCCGACCATTTGCCGGTAGAGGCCGAGGCTTTTCGTCGGCCGCGCGAGGACTAGGCACGATACTGCCGGCTGATCCCAGCCTTCGACCAGCACCATCGCGTTGGTGACGACTTCGACCTCGCCGCGGTCGAGCCGGGCAAGGATCGCATCCCGCTCCGCGATCGGGGTCGCGCCGCTGATATGCTCCGCCATCACGCCGGCCCGCCGGAACTCGTCGCGGATGTGGACACTGTGCGCGACGCCAGTGGCGAAGCAGACCGTGCGCCGGCGCTCAGCCAGGCGCAGCCAGTGCTCCACGACATCGCCGACGAGCGACGCGGTATCGACCCGCTCGGCGAGCTGGCGCTCGACGTAATCGCCTCGCTCGACCCGGACGCCGGTAAGGTCCGGCTGCGAGGGAGCATAGATGCGGGCGCGGACGAGCCATTCGGCCGCCTGCAGTTCGGCGACGGTCGCGCTCTCGACGAGCGCGTCGAACACGTTTCCCAGCCCGCGACCGTCGCCTCGACATGGCGTGGCGGTCATGCCGATGATGATCGCCGACGGATACCTGTCGAGGATGGTCCGGTAGGTCCGCGCCCGAACGTGGTGCGCTTCGTCGATGATGACGAGATCCGCCGGCGGCAGCTCGAGCGAGCGCGATCGGACAGCCCGCGCATGCAGCGTCGCGACGCTGGCAATCTGCACCGCCGCTCCTGGCCGAGCAGCAAAACCGGCCTGAATGATCCCGGCGTCGATGCCCACGTCGTAGAACCGGCGCGAGGTCTGCGCCGTCAACTCGCGGCGATTATCCAGGAACAACACGCGCTCGCCGCGGTCGGCGGCCGCCCGCACCATCGCGGCTGCGATAACGGTTTTACCGGCCGCCGTCGGCGCGACCATCAGGACCCGGCGGCGCCCCGCCGCGATTTCCGCCTCGATCTTGGCGATTACCGCGATCTGGTAGGGCCGGAGCCTTACGGCTTGCGGAGCCGCAGAAGATGGGGTATTGGCGTCGCGTTCCCGATCACCAAAATCCCCGCCGCCCGGCAGCGCGCCATCGCTGCCGGCGGCGATCGATTCGACCACAGGTCACGCGGAGGTATCGCCACGCGGCGCGCAAGCTTCGGCGGCCGCGACCTCCCGCTCTCGCCGCCATTCGGCGGCGGCCTCGATTGAGATGAGCCGCCGGCCGCCGACGAGCATTACCCGCGGGCCCTCGCCGCGCCTCACCGCGTTGTAAAAACTAGCTCGGCAGAGATCATGAGCGGCGCAGAACTCGTCGATCGAAAATGCAAATTTTTCCACTGCTAGTGATCCTCGTCCATCTGTGACGAGGATTTACATGTCATCACCAAACCTGCGGACCAAACATGCTAATCTGCGCGCATGTTTATTTTTCGCATGTTTACTTCGTAGGTTTTTCCCTGATGAGGATCACGCCGGCTCCTCGGCCGCCCTTTCTAACCGCTTCTGGAATGTTGCGCTCCCGCAGTTCCGTAAGCCGGCCTTGCTTAATCCCGTTTTCGCCAGCCCATTTGCGATCCTCATCGCGGTTCGGAAACCGATGATGATGGTCTTTGAAATCTGCGATGCGCTGTTTGTAGCGATCCTCGATATCGGTCTTATCTGCACCTCTGATCGTTACGGGCGGCGGGCTGGTTGCTGCCGCCTGGAAACATTTTTCGATTTCGAACCTATTGACGTGGCGGCCTCCACCCGGAGGATCGATCAAGCTCAGAAATACGATAGGACCGTCCTCATTCCACCGGGGGTCGCCGGTCCGCAGGATTATCGCCGAACCCCACCGCGCGGCCGGTATGTAGCGATTCTCAATCCCATAGGGCGGGCAAAAGACGGTTTCTCGGACGCGGAATTCGCCGTCCTCAGCACCGTCGATGTAGTGCGCGGCCGCGGTCCGAATATCACAACCGAGGCGTTCCGCAATCAGCGCGAGCGCCGCCATTTCAGAGATCCAGTCCTTCATCGTGCGGCGCCGGCGATCGGGGTGACGTTGCCGGGCTCGATCCCGAATCGTGGCGCGGCGGCACGGATCGCATCGGCGACATAGGACGCCGACAGGTGGCCGTAATGCCGCTCGACCATGCGGGTATCGGCGTGACCGAGATTGCGCGCGACCACGATGAGCGGGCAGCCGGCCATGACCGAGTGCGAGGCATAAGTATGCCGAAGGCAGTGGAAACTCGCGGGCGGGTAGATCTTGGCCGCCGCGCAGGCATCGGCCATGGGGCGGGTCTGACTCGATTTGCCCCAGCGGTCGCCATCGGGCTTGCGCAGCATCAGCTCGACACCGGGCCGGCCGGCGGCGAGCCTGGCGAACAGTGCTATGCCCTCCTCGGCCAGGACGACGTGGCGACCCTTGCCGCTCTTGCTGACCTTTATGTTGAGAGTCCCGACATCATAATTGAAATCGCGCACCTGCAGCGCCGCGAGCTCGCCGAACCGGCAGCCCGTCGCCAGCGCGGCGCGGATCAGGTCGCGAAATTCGCCTTTGGCGGCGTTGATCAGTCGCTTGCATTCGTCGATCGATAGATACCGGACGCGGGCGGCATCGGCTTCCTCGAAAGGCTCGACCCGGCGCCAGGCATCATCCGAGGCGATCTTTTTGTCGCGCCACGCCTTGTTCAACGCGGCCTTTAAGATCGTTAGGGTCCGGTTCGCGGTCGCCTTGCGGCGCCGGCGCGCCTCGTCGTCATTCTCGTCAATCGCACGATATCTCTGCTCGGCTTGCTTTTTGCCGGTTCGCAACCGCGGGGCTTGGTCGGCGAGCTCGTCTCGCCACCGGCGGATCTTGTCGGCGGTCAGCTCGGCGCAGGTTTCGTCGCCAAGCTTCGGCAGGATCAGCGCCTCGGCGCGGTATCTGGCGTCTCGTGCCGATTTGCGGTTACGATCGAGCCAGCCGAGATATTCCTCGACGCAGCGCCGCACTGTGTACGGCCCGTCTTCGGCGGGCAGACCCTTTGCAACCCGGGTGCGCCGGACATGCAAATCGCGAACCTGAGCCTGCGCCTGTTGAAAGTTGAGCACCGCGACCCCATCGGCATCAGCGGTGTCATCAGCGGTCCCGATCGTTTCGACCTTGTAGGCGCCGTCGCCTGCATACCACCGCATGACCCATCGGCCGCCGAATGCCCCTTTTCGGTAGCCGAGGTGCAAACCAGGATCGAGGGCTCGGTAGTAGGGCTTTCCCGCCGCCTCCAATCGCGACCTCGCCGTCCGAGTTTCGAGTTTCGCGTCCCGTACCGTCCTCGCCATTTCACCCACCGCTCCCGCTTGCCGCCTTGCACTTTGGCAACGGCCTGTCCAACGGGTGTCCAATATATGCGGTTAGACAGCGGTATGCAAGCGTGCGCGAGAATGCTTATAAACCCCTTGGATCAACTCGTTACTGGTGGTCGGTTTGGACACAATTAGACGGTTTATCCTCTCTTTCACGGCGGCAACAGGGGTTCGAATCCCCTTGGGGACGCCATCTCGCCGTTGAGGCATCGTCTTGTCCCGCTCCGGGCACCCGGCCTGCCAAAGGTCGCCGAACGATGTCGCCCGCGCGGTCCCGCCAAAGTTGGCGTGGCGGCAGGCAAAGCCGCGCCTGGTGAGACCGATCCTTTGGACGGTGTCGATCTGGTTGGCAAGCGGCGCCGGCGCCACCGCGCAAACCGGCTCCGCCGCCGCCTTTACGGCGACGATCGCGGGGGTTTGCCGGGGCTATGCCGCAGCACAGACGGGGATGCCGGCCGCCCTTGCATTCGAGCGGTGCATGATCGAGCGGCATTGCCGGATGGCGGCGAGCGCATCCGGCTGGCAATGCCCGCTGCCGGCGCCGGTCGCCGGTCATGGCGGCGGCCTCTGAGCGCCCGTCTCCCCTTCGTCTCACCGGCTCGCGGCCGTCGCCTCGACCCAAAGCCGAGCGGCAACCTGCGGAACACGATGCCGGACCGGCGGGTTGACCAAATATGGTCGAGATTTCCTACCATCGAAAGAACGGTTGCACCTTGCTGTCGCCGGCAACCCGTGCCGGACGGCCTTCTCCCGCCCGCGACCGCCTGAGCCTGCGCGTGTCGATGCTCGCCGTCACTGTCGCCAGCCTGTTGTCATGGGCGGTTGTCGCCGCCGTCATCTATGTCATCGTCACGTTTGCGTAGCGGATCGATCATGACGTTCTGTCGGCTTTTTGCCCCGTCTTGTCGAGATCAGCGAGATCGACGATGCGCGGCTCGTGCCCACAATTCGCGATAAAGCGCAACAGATCGGCGGCGGCGATTGCGGTGGTGCGATCGTTGACCAGCGGGTGATAGTTGAGCGGCTCGCATTCGAGCATGGCCGCGTCGAGCACCGGCGTGACGCGGCGGTGGATATCGTTGGCCAGCGCAAACGGCGTCACGCTGCCTGGCCGCACCCCCAGCACGGCAAACAGCTCGGCCGCGTTGCCAAACGAAAACCGGGGCGCTCCGAGCCGGGCGGCCAGGCGCTGCAAATCGACCCGCCGCTCTTCGAGCATAACCGCAAGCCACAGCCCGGCCTTTTTGTCTTTGAGAAAGAGGGTCTTGCAATGGCCGCCCGGCAGGCTCCCGCGCAACGCCGCAGCCTCCGCGACGGTAAAGACCGGCGGATGCCAATGCGTGCGATGGGCGATGCCGAGCGCGTCGAGCCGTGCAAACAATTGTTCGGGGGTCAAGGGTTCGGCCGGCATTGTCGCGACGATGCGGCTCGCCGCCAGCAAAGGCAAGCCTTGCAAAGCCGGGTTCGCAAGTTATGATCGCGCCGGATGCGGGTGTAGCTCAGGGGTAGAGCACAACCTTGCCAAGGTTGGGGTCGGGGGTTCGAATCCCCTCGCCCGCTCCAGATTTTATGTACAGTTCCCAATGATTAAAGCGGTTTCCGACAGATTGCGGAGCCGGCGTCACGGAAGTCGTGGCTGATCGCGTTCGAGGATGCGGAAGATCGGCGGGATAGCGAGTGGTTGTGGCAAGCTGTCTGCGCACGGGACCGAATGGACAACCCGTCGAAAGCTCGCAGCTGATGAGGAGACGGCGATGCGTGGCGCGGACATGGTCCCGTTGCAAGGCGGCACGTTCCGCATGGGATCGGACCGGCATTATCCGGAAGAGGCGCCGGCCCACCTCGTCGCGGTCGGTCCGTTCCGGATCGACCGGCATCCGGTCACCAACCGGCAGTTCGCCGAGTTCGTCGAGGCGACCGGCCACGTCACCTTTGCCGAGATCCCGCCCGATCCCAAGGATTATCCGGGTGCCCTGCCGCATATGATCTACGCCGGCTCGCTGGTCTTCAGAGCGCCGCCGCACCCGGTCGATCTGCGCGACTGGAGCCAGTGGTGGCAGTTTATGAAGGGCGCGGATTGGCGCCACCCCTATGGCCCGAACAGCGCGATCGCCGATGGGCTTTACGACCATCCTGTCGTGCACGTCGCTTATTCCGACGCCTTCGCCTATGCGCGTTGGGCCGGCAAGGAATTGCCGACCGAGGCGGAGTGGGAGTTTGCCGCACGCGGTGGGCTCGACGGCGCTGAGTTCGCCTGGGGCGACGAATTCACCCCCGACGGCCGACAGATGGCCAATACCTGGCAGGGCGAGTTCCCGCGCCAGAATTTGCTGCTCGACGGTTTTTTGCGCACCTCGCCGGTCGGCAAGTTTCCCGCCAATGGCTACGGGCTCTACGACATGATCGGCAATGTCTGGGAATGGACCGCCGACTGGTATTCGCAGCGCCATCCGGCCGATGCCGCCAAGCCCTGCTGCATCCCGGAAAATCCGCGGGGCGGCCCCGAATCCGAAAGCTACGACCCGCGCCTGCCCAGGATCAGGATCCCGCGCAAAGTGCTGAAAGGCGGCTCGCATCTTTGCGCGCCCAACTACTGCCGCCGCTACCGGCCGGCGGCACGCCATGCCGAGCCGGTCGACACCTCGACGAGCCATGTCGGCTTTCGCTGTGTGATCCGCGAGACACCCGAGGGCGTTGGCCGATCACCGACGTCGTAAAGTACAGCTCGACCAAATTTGGTGAGAATTATTGCCGCTCAATGTGCAGCACCGCCTTGCCGGTGAAGTCGCGGTCGATCAGGCGGCGGGCGAGCCGACCGATCTCGCTCCACGGCGCTTCGACCGCGATCTGCGGCCGCAGTTTCTTGGCCTCGATCAGCTCGGCCAACAGCCGCAAGCCGATCCCGGCGCGCTCGACGCTCATCAGCTCGTGGAAGAGCGTCAGGCCATAGAGCCGGGTCCCGCCTGTGGCAAAGAAATCGCGGCTTTCGATGCCGGCGGTGCCGCTGGCGGAGACGCCGAAGGTGACACAGGTGCCGTTCGGCTGCAGCATGCCGAGGGCGGCGCCGAGGGCGGTGCCGCCGACCGAATCGAGGATCAGCCAGAACGGGCCATGCTGCTTTGCGGCGGCGAGCTCACGACCGACGACGACGCGCGCGCCGCACCACTCGGCGACCGTGCCGCGATGCTCGTCGCGGCGCACATGCCCCCAGACAAAGGCGCCGGCCGCCGCCGCCAGCTGGCAGGCGAGATGTCCGACCCCGCCCGAAGCGCCGTCGACCAGGACCTTGCGGCCGAGCAGGAGACCGCCCTGGCGCAGCGCATGGAGTGCGGTCAGCCCGGCGACCGGCAGGGTCGCGGCCTCGGCGTCGCCGACCGCATCGGGGAGCGCCGCCACCGCGTGGCTGCGACAATTGACGCGCTCGGCCCAGGCGCCCGAAGGCAGGATGCCGACGACACGGGTGCCTGGGGGCGGACCGCTGCCGTCGGCGGCGGCGGTCTCGACCACCCCGGC
>DASXAM010000268.1:0-6590 GCA_036404275.1 Allostellaceae bacterium | reverse complement strand
CCGACCGGGGCCGAAGGCGGCGTCGCCGACGAGCTGCGCGGCGACGGCTGGGTGTTGCGCGGCCGTGTCGAGACCGCGCTGATGGCGCCCGACGCCGATCCCGAAAAGGCCTGGTTCACCACGCTGGCAAACGATGCGCTGGCGCGCTGGGAAGGCGGCCTCGGCATCGCCGGGACCGTCTATGACGGGACCGCGGAAAAGCTCTGGGGCGCCAAGACCGGCAATCCCCTGACCCAGACCTTCGGTCCGGTGAACGGCGCCGCACCGACCCTCGGCAATTGGGAATCGAACGGCAACCCGACGCAAACCAACGCCACGATCACTCTAGATGAGGCGGCCGGCATCTTTGTCCCCGGCGCCGCCGGCACGTTCACCGCGCCCTGGATGCAGAACTATGTGCTCTACGCGCTCGGCCGGGCAAAGGAGATCGGGTTTGCCGCCGGGCCGCTCCTGACGCATACCGCGCGATGGTTCACCGGCATGATCGACAATTCGGGCTATCCCGAATTGGTGACGACATACCAGATGCCGGTCGAAAAAAAGGGCGGCGGCTTCTTCCCCGATTGGCCGTCTCTGGTCGCGGCGCTCGAGCCGGCGTGGCTGACCGGCAAAGGCTGGTCGCCGCCGCAGGCGGGGGCAACCTCGCTGCCGCAATTCTTTGCGCAAAACCTCAACGCCGACGGCTATGTCGGCTGGGCCGTCGCCGCCGCCGCGCAGATCGCCGACGAGCCCGGCGGGGCGCAAGCCTGGGGCTGGATGCACGACAACGTCTACACCAAGGTCACCGACTGGGCGACCAACGCCGGCGGCCCCAAATGGGCGGTCATCCCGCGCACCGACACCAACACCCTGCCGGCGATGCCGACCGTTCCACCGTCATGCAATTGTGTCGCGGCGGTAACCCACTGAACGAGTACCGAGCGGGGCCGCCGCCGGCTGCAAAGCAAACTCAAGCTGGATGCCGCCCGACCCAGCCGTCGCGGTCAAGCAAAAGAAGCGGGGCCAAAGCGGTGAGGAACCCCGGGCTAGCGCCCCGCCGCCCACGGTCGGGCGGCGGGGCGCAAAGCCTTTTTTGCACTCGAATTCTCTACGATCCACCGCTTCTAGTGTCCTGATCGAGAAATTCATGCGGTTATAGCCTACTCGTCACTCCCCGATCAGGACACTGGCGGGCTGTGCATACCCTCAGTCATAGGCGCTTCATCCGCTCGGTCGCCAGCACCAGCTGCTCGCGGATGCCGGGCTCCATCGCCGAATGGCCGGCATCGGGCACGATCACGTATTCGGCCTCGGGCCAGGCGCGAGCGAGCGTATCGGCACTGCCGATCGGGCAGACCATGTCGTAGCGCCCTTGGACGATGATCCCCGGCAGATGCCGGACACGCTCGATATGAGCGATGAGATCGGCTTCTCCGTCGAGCAGATAATGGCTGAAGAAATGCGCCTCGATGCGCGCGAGCCCGAGCGCCAGCCGGTCGTCGCTAAAGGCCGCCGCGGTTTCGGGATTGGGCAGCAGCGTCGAGCACGCCCCCTCATAGCTGCTCCAGGCGCGCGCCGCGGGCATATGGATGTGCGGGTCGGGGTCGGTGAGGCGCCGATGATAGGCAGCGAGAATGTCGGCGCGCTCCGCCTCCGGCAGGAACCCGGCGAACGCCCGCCAGGCCTCGGGAAAGACCCGACGCACGCCATAAAGAAACCAATCGATCTCGGCGCGCCGGCACAAAAAAATCCCGCGCAGCACGAGCCCGGCGCAACGGTCGGGATGCGCTTCGGCATAAGCGAGCGCCAAGGTCGAGCCCCAGGAGCCACCGAAAACGAACCATTTCTCGATCCGTAATTCGAGGCGCAGCCGCTCGATATCGGCAACGAGATGCGCCGGCGAATTGTCGCGAGTTTCGCCGAGCGGGTTCGAGCGGCCGGCACCCCGCTGGTCGAAAATCACGATCCGCCAATGGTCCGGATCAAAAAACCGGCGGTGCACCGAGGTGGCCCCGGCGCCCGGCCCGCCGTGCAGAAACAGCACCGGCGACCCACGCGGGTTGCCCGACTCCTCCCAATACATGATGTGGCGCGCATCGAGGCGAAGCGCGCCGGTGCGAAACGGCTCGATCGGTGCAAACAGGTCGCGGCGGCTGGTCATCGGTCCCGAGTTTACGGGGTGCCGCGTCGATCCCATAGACCTGAAACCAGAGTTCCGCGTCGGCCGCCGCCTCTTGCACCGCTACGTCGGCGTCGGTGCTTGCTCCGATACCGTGCAGAACTTTAGGACCTGGATCGAAATCAGCGCCGGTCCGACTATTCCGCCGGCCCGCTGAGCGTGAGACGTGCGGTCCTTTCGGCGCGCTCTGCGCCGTCCGGGCTCACCCGGACGTACGCCGCTCACACATTGGCGAGGTGGTCGCCGCCCGGAGTGCCGACCATGGCCAATACCTCGCGCCGCGTCGTCGGGTCGTCGCGGAAGGTGCCAAGCATCCGGCTCGTCACCATGATCACGCCGGGCTTGTGGGTGCCGCGCGTCGTCATGCATTGATGCGCTGCCTCGATGACGACCGCGACCCCGCGCGGCTGCAATACCTCGTCCAACGTATTGGCGATCTGCGAGGTCATCTTTTCCTGGATCTGCAGCCGCTTGGCATAGACATCGACGAGCCGGGCGAGCTTCGAGATGCCGACCACCCGGTTCTTCGGCAGATAAGCGACGTGCACCTTGCCGATGATCGGCGCGATGTGGTGCTCACAATGAGATTCGAAGCGGATGTCCTTCAACACGACGATTTCGTCATAGCCGTCGGTTTCTTCGAAGGTGCGCTGCAATAGTGCCACCGGGTCCTCGTCATAACCGCTAAAAAATTCGCGATAGGCGCGCACCACCCGGTCGGGGGTGCCGAGCAGCCCTTCGCGGGTCGGATCGTCGCCGGCCCAGCGAATGAGCGTGCGCACCGCCTCCTCGGCTTCGGCGCGAGTCGGACGCGGTGCCGCATCGGGCTTTCGGGAACGGGAGGCGGGCACCGCCAAAGGCGGGACGAGGCTGGGAGACATCATTCTTCTCTGTTGTGATTGGCGAAAGGCGGTGTGCGCAACCCGCGCCCGCGGATCAGTTCAACCGGACGGGCTGATGCGGGCTGTCTAGCGAAAAGGCGGGGATGCGCACCGAAAACGTCTCGCCGCCGCGCGTCTCCATCTCATAGCTGCCGACCATGATGCCCGAGGGCGTGGGCAGCGGCGTGCCGCTCGTATATTCGAAGCTCTGCCCGGGCTCCAGCACCGGCTGCTCGCCGACTACGCCCGGCCCGCGCACTTCCTGCATCCGGCCATGGCCATCGGTGATCTTCCAGTGCCGCCGGCGCAGCTGGACCGTTTCCGCGCCCTGGTTCTCGATGCGCACGTGATAGGCCCAGACGTAATGGTCTTCGGCCGGCGAGGACTGGTCTTCGAGATAGACCGGCTTGACCGTGACGTTGATCGACCGGGTGGTTTCCGAATACATTGAGGCGAACCTCTCCTGTCCAAGCGGCGCGGTCAATGTCGGTTCGGCGGCGAGAGCCGTCAAGGCCGCGGCGTGGGTGCCAACAGGGTGAGCACCCGCTCGTCGATCGCGCGCCCGCCTTGTGGGTCCACCGGCTGGATGCAGACATGGTCGGCGCCGGCCGCCCAATGCCGCTCAATGCGAGCGCGGATTCTGTTCTCGTCGCCCCAGGCGACGATCGCGTCGAGAAACCGGTCGGAGCCGCCGCCGATGAGATCGGTCTCGGCAAAGCCCTGGCGGCGCCAGTCGTTGACATAGTTTTCGAGCTGTAGATAGCGCGACAGCGCCTGGCGCGCCGCGGCGCGAGCCTTTGCCGGATCGGTTTCGAGCAATACCCAGACCTCCGGGCACAACAATTTACCGGGGCCGAGGATCGCCCGCGCCCCGGCGCTGTGCTCGGGGGTCGTGTTGTAGGGATGCGCGCCGTCCGCCAGCTCGGCCGACAACGCCATCATCCGCGGGCCGAGTGCCGCTAGGACCGTCAGCGGCTTTTCGGCCGGCTCGGGCGCTTGATAGGTCGCCGCCCGCATGCCTTCGAGATAGCGCCGCATCGTCGCCACCGGCCGGCCGTAGGCATGACCGCGCAGCCCCTCGACGGCGGGCCGGTGCGACACCCCGATCCCGAGCAGAAAGCGACCGCCCGATTGCTCGGCCAATGCCCGCTGGCCCTGCGCCATCGCCATCGGGTCGCGGGCGTAGATGTTGGCGATCCCGGTCGCGATCACGAGCTTTTGCGTATTGGCGAGCAGCCACGACGAATGGACCAGCGCGTTGCGCCCGCGGCTTTCCGGCAACCACAGCGCGCCGTAGCCCCAGGCTTCGACCCGCTTGGCGAACGCTGCCCCGGCCGCAGCGCTCAGCGTGTCCAACGGCGCCCACACCCCGAGCTTGCCCAGATCCATTCCGCGCGCTCCCTTCTCGTCCGGCGCAGTGTGCGTGGCGCGGCCGACCGCGTCCAGCCCGGCGGTCAGAGCGTCAGCGGCGGCAGCTCGACCCAGCGCCGCTCGCGGCTGCTCTGATAACAGGCTTCGGCGAGCTGGACGCTTTTGGCGCCTTCGATCAGCGGTGACGGGAATGCCGCGTTCTCGGCGACATGGCGCAGAAACATTTCCCAGCCGGCGCGGTAGCCGTTTGTCACCGGTTCGAGGTCCGGCATCTCCTGCCATTGCGTGTCGAACACCATCGGCTGCGGCCGCTCGGGGTCGAAAAACGGCCGCGGCGTCGCCGCCAGCGGCTGGAGCAAGCAGCGGTGCAAGCCGCACACCGCCGAGCCCAACGTGCCGTCCACCTGGATCTGTAGCAAATCGTCGCGCTTGACCCGGCTCGCCCAGGACGAGGCGACTTGCGCCAAGACGCCACTTTCGAGCTCGAAGACGGCAAAGGCGGTGTCCTCGACATCGACGTCGTAACGCCGGCCGCTTTCGTCGCGGCGGACCGGCACCGCGGTCGTGGTGCGGCACGATACCGCGCGGATCTCGCCCAAAAGCCGGTCGAAAATATAGCGCCAATGCGCAAACATATCGAGGACGAGGCCGCCGCCCGTTGCCTTGCGGTAATTCCAGCTCGGCCGCTGCGCCGGATAGAGCTCGCCGTCGAACACCCACCAGCCGAAATCGAGCCGCACCGACAACACCCGGCCAAAAAATCCGGTTTCATAGAGCCGCCGCAATTTGCGCAGGCCGGGCAGAAACAATTTGTCCTGAACCACTCCGCTTTTGAGCCCCGCGCGCTCGGCCCGGCGAGCCAAGTCGAGCGCCGCCTCGAGGCTCTCGGCGACCGGCTTTTCGAGATAGACGTGCTTGCCGGCATCGATCGCCGCACCGGCGCGCGCGACCCGTCCGCCGGTGGCATTGGCGTCGAAATAGATCGCGATATTGTGATCGGCAAGGCAATCGTCCCGCCGGATGCTCCATTTGAGCCCGCCGCTCGCCGCCGCGAGTGCCGCGAGCTTCTCCTGATTGCGGCCGAGCAGCACCGGTTCCGGAACGAGCCGATCGCCATTGCCGAGCGCCAATCCGCCTTCTCCCCGGATCGCCATCAACGCCCGCAAATGCTGCGTGCTGCCGAGCCGCCCGGTTGCCCCGTCGATAACAACGCCGATCGGTCGTATTGCCACGACGCCCCCCACACGACCTTAAGCAATTTGCAACAAGTAACACTCTTTTTACTATCTGCATCAATTCGCCATCATTGACAAGTATAGGCTCTCGCCGCTAAACAAATCCATGGGGGATCGGCGCTGCCGGGACATTTGGAGAAAGGCGGCACTTTGTTGAAGACGGTGCGGCTCGATCGTTGGCGGCCGGTCGGCGTGGTCGCGTTCGCGCTGTTTATGGATTACCTGATCTATGGCCTTCTGATCCCGCTGACCCCCTATTCGCCGGCCCGCGCCACCACCGAGGCGCAGCTGGGCCTGCTCTACGGCGCCTATTCGCTCGGCGTTCTTGCAGCCACGCCGCTCTTCGGCTATCTCGGCGATCGGATCGGCTATCGCCGACCGATCATCGGCGGGGTGGCGTTGTCGGCGACGGCGTTGCTGCTGTTTTGGCTGGCGCCGCAATTTCAGCTGCTGCTGGTCGGCCGGCTGCTCCAGGGGGCGGCGTCGGCGGCGAACTGGACCGCGGGCCTGGCGCTGATCGCCGAGCACTACAGCGACGACCGCGTCGAGATGATGGGCGTCGCGCTGATGGGCAGCACCGCCGGCTCGCTCTTGGGCCCGGTTATCGGCGGCGCGCTTTACGAGCTCGGCGGCTACAGCCTGGCCTTTGTCGTGACCGGCATGCTGGTCGTGATCGACGCCGCGGCCTGCATATTTCTGCTGCCTCGACAACAGACGGTTCGCGCGAGAAGCCCCGATATCTGGCCGCTGCTGGTCGACCGATCGGTGCTGGTGGCAGCCGCGGCGGTCGCCCTGGCGGCGATTGGCTGGGGCATTATCGAGCCGCTTTTGCCGGTGCAGCTGACACGTCTGGGCGTAACCCCCGGTGTCGTCGGCCTGGTCTTCACCGCGGGCTCGGTCGCCTACGGCTTGAGCGCGCCGGTCGTCGCGTGGGCCTCGAACCAC
>DASXAM010000267.1:0-7082 GCA_036404275.1 Allostellaceae bacterium | reverse complement strand
CTCCATCGTCTCGACCCGCGCGCCCGGCACGCCCATGCCTTTGGCCAGGCTCACCCAATCGAGGTCGGGCCGGTCGAGGTCGAGCATGTCGAGCGCTTTGCGGCCGGGATTGCCGGCGCCGACATTGGCGAGCTCGCCCTTGAGGATCGCGTAGCTGCGGTTCGAGAAGAGGAGGGTGGTCACGTCGAGCCCTTCGCGCGCCTGCGTCCACAGTGCTTGCAACGTGTACATGCCGCTGCCGTCGCCTTCGAGGCAGACGACCTTGCGGTCGGGGCAGGCGACCGCGGCGCCGGTCGCCACCGGCAAGCCGAGCCCGATCGACCCGCCCATATTGGAAAGCCAGTCATGCGGGGCGGCCGCGCGGGTCGGTGCAAAAAAGCCGCGCCCGGTGGTCACCGCTTCGTCGGCGATGATGGCGTTTTCGGGCAAGAGCGCGGCAAGCGAAGCGCCGAGCGTCTCGGGGGTGATCCGACCGGTCGCCGGCGCGCCGGGCCGCTTGTTGGTGACCGGCGCCGGGGTCGAGCGCGCGCCGACCTCGTCGGCCAGGGCTTCGAGCGCGCCGATCAGATCTTCGTCGAGCCGGGCCAGCACATGGCCTTGCGCGTCGGGTGGTGCGAGCAGGCTCGGTTTGTCGGGATAGGCAAAAAACGCGACCGGCATCTTGGCCCCGACCAGCACGATGTGCTTGAGCCCGGACAACACCCTGACCGCCTGATCGACGACATAGGGGATGCGCTCGACAAAGACGCGCCCGCGGCCGCGCTGGGTGCGCGCGTTCGAGCCTTGCGCCATCAGCCGCGCCCCGGTTTTGGCGGCAATGCGGCCGGCGAGCTCGAGCCCCTCCGCCCGCAAGGCGCGGCCGGTGACGAGGATCAGCGCCGACTCGCCCGAGCGCAGCGCCCGCGCCGCCTCGGCCACCGCTTCACTCGACACCGCCTTCGGCGCCGGGGCCGGTGCCACATTCGCCGGGCCCGACCCCTCGTTCCAGGCGGTGTCGGCCGGCAGGATCAGGGTCGCGATTTGCCCGGGCGGCTGGCGCGCCGCGGCGATCGCCGCCGCACCGTCGGCGGCGATCGATTTGGCGTTTGGCGAGGTCTTGACCCAGTGCGAGGAGGGCCGCGCCAATCCTTCGATGTCGGAGGTCAAGGGTGCATCGTATTTGCGGTGATAGGTGGCGTGGTCGCCGACGATGTTGACCATCGGGCTCGACGCCTTGTTGGCGTTGTGGATGTTGGCGAGACCGTTGGCGAGGCCGGGGCCGAGATGGAGGAGGGTCGCCGCCGGCTTGTCGCTCATCCGCGCATAGCCGTCGGCGGCACCGGTCACGACCCCCTCGAACAGCCCCAGGACGCAGCGCATCCCGTCCACCCGGTCGAGTGCCGCCACAAAATGCATCTCCGAGGTGCCGGGATTGGTAAAGCAATGATCGACGCCGCCGCCGACCAAGGTGCGCACCAGGCTTTCCGCGCCGTTCATCGAGCGTCTCCGATCCGAGGCAGTTCGAGGCATGCTCCGCCCCTAAGCTATTCGAAGAGAGCCGCGATGTCGCGGGCCGAAAGCCGCCCGATTACAACAGGCGGCGCAAATCGTCGAAGCCGAGCTCGGCCTGGCGCAGAATCGCGTGCACCGTCCCGCGCTTCAGGTCCCGGTTGTGAAATGGGACGGTAATCAGCATCCCCGGCTTATCCGGATGGCGCAGGTAATAATGGCTGCCGCGAATATGGTGCACGACGAAGCCGGCCCGTTCCAGCGCGCGGATCAGTTGGCGCGGCCGGACAGCGGGCAGACCGCTCACGCCTCCTCGATGGCGACGGCGACTGTTTCGGCGATGCTGCCGTCCCGAGGCGCCGGGTCTGCGCGGGGGATGGGCCGACCGTCTTTGGCGAGGACCTCGAGATAACCGCGCACCGCATCGGCGGCCATCGCGCGGGCCTCTTCGAGCGTGTCGCCTTCGGTGGCCAACCCCGGCAGCGACGGACAGGTGACGATGTAACCGCCCTCCTCGGCAGGCTCGAACAAAACGGTGTAGCGATATTGATGCGTGCTCACGACCGACCTCCGCCCTCTGGGGGTCTATATAGCAACGGTGCGGCCACCGAAACCGTGCCGACACAATCGCAGCGAGGACCCGCAGCTCTTGCTCGCCAGGCACCCCGCTCTTTGCATACGTTCACCGGTTCGGCAAAACCGGTTGTCCGCGATGAGCTCGAAGCAATCGCAGGCACCCCTTACGCGGGCTTTACCCGCGCAACCAGGTCTTGCGCGCGGGTGGCGGAGCGCACCGATAAGACGTGGGCGGCCGGATCAACTCCGGCCACGGGCAGCCCCGTCGGTCAGCGGCGGGCGCCCTCCGCCGCTTGCAGCATTTGCCGCAGCGCGCGGTAATGGGCGTCGTGCACGGCAGGGTTGAACAACGACCAGGGTGCGGCGGCGGCGAGCGCGGCAGGGACGGTGGTTGAGAGCTGCTTGCGGAAATCGGCATATTCGGCGGCGGCCTCGTCGAAATGCCCGGCGGCGGCCGCCATGTCGATCCGGCGCAGGCCGATCACCAGTTGCTGGAGCGCGGCGCGCGCCAGGGCGCGTTCGCGCACGCCGCCCGCAACGGTGCTGTCGCGGCGATCGGGAAAATCCTCGGCCAATTCGCGCAGGTCGAGCCCGACCGTCTCGACCGCGAGCGCGATGATGTCGGTGTCGTGGGCCGGGATCGCGGTCGCGAGCACGCTGGAAAAATCGCTCGCCTCCTTGAGCTCGGCCGTGATGCTGTCGTTTTCGTTGGCCCGTTCGCCATCGCCGACCGCGCTCAGATAGGCGACGAGGTCATGCCGGTCCTGCGCCGAGAGCCCCAGCTCGAACACCCGGTCGAAATGCGCGACGACCTGATCATAGCTGTCATAGCGGCCGTCGTGAAAATAAGGGGCGTTGACGTTGGCGTTCAGCAGGGTCGGCGTTTTGTACAATCCATCGGACCCGACATCGTGCTGGCGATGGTCGACAAACGCCGCCGACGGGATATGGCAGCCGGCGCAGCTGAGCGCCGGATCGTGCGGGAACGGCTTCATGAACAACGCCTCGCCGCGGCGTTCGGCGGCACTCGGCGTGCCGGTCAGGCGGCCGGCCGGTCCCAGGCGCGGATTGGGCAGAAAATCGATGTCCTCGATATAGGCAACGATCGCGTCGAGCACCGCCGGTGACGGCTCGGGACCACGAAACTCGTTGACGATGACGTTGCGGACAAAGTCGCGCAACGACGCCGTCCGCCCGTTATGGCCGTAGGGCGCCAGATAGCGGGCGCCGCGCAGGCTCGGCACCGTCACCGCGTCCAGCACATGGTTGTCGGCCTTGCCGTTGAACAGCCCGCCGGTCGGGTCGAACGTGCCGGGCCGCAATGACGCGCCGGGAATGTAAAGCTTGGCATTGGAGGCGCCGTTGACGTGGCACGTGCCGCAGCTGATCCCCGCCTGCCGCGCCAGCCCACCCAATAGCTGCGGCGAGTTGAACGCCATGTCGCCCAGATCGATCAGATAGGATTTGGCGCCGCCCGCCGCCTCAGAGTGAAAAATTTCGCGCGGCCGGGCCAGCGCGTCCTCGTTCTGCTCGGTCCCGTTGGGCAGCACCGCCTGCTTGCCGTGCACCGGAAAAGCCGGCGCGCGATCCGCGGCAATAAAGGCAAACGACAGCGCCAGAGACAACACCACCGGCAGTTTCGTCCTTCGGCCCGCGGGCCGACAGCTCACTGGGCGATTTCCTCGAGGGTCGGCGAGCGCAATCCGATCTTTGGCGCCGCTTGCTGCAATAGCACGATCAGCTCTTCGCTGCGGGCGCGCAGCTTTGCCGGATCGACGCTTTTCAGATCGCGTCCGTCTACCTCTTTTTTCAGCTCGGAGATCTTTTGCGGGATGGCGGTGGCCAGCCTCGTATCGTTCGCTTCGACGGCGGCGGCAAAAATCGTCCGGTACGCGGTATCGATCCCGTCCACATTGTTGCGCATGTCATTGAGCGAGGTGCCGCTGAACGCCGATTCGCCGCCGCCGGCCTTGCTCTCTCCGACTTCGTAGGCAAGCCGGGCGGTGCCGTTCAGCAAACGCTGCGGCAGCAGATCGAGATGGTGGATTTTAACATCCAGATCTTCGAGATGCAGGATCAGCGCATCGGTCTCAGGTGTCAGATCGGTGCGCTTGGCGCCGAACAACTTGGCTTCGATCGCGTGAAAGCCGAGCAGCGCGTTCGGCCAGGCGTCGATTTCCTCGTCGAGATCGGGAACAAAGCCGCTGGTGAACACCTCGGCGCGCTCCCAGCCGACGCGTGAGTCGATCCACGCCTTTTGCGCGCCGGCCACGTCGCCCGCCACGAGCCGCGCGCGCAGCAGCCGCGCACCGGCCAAGGACTGGTCGATGTCGCGCGTCATCAACGGCCGGTATTGCTCGGCGCTCTGCGCAAGGTTGACGCCGGCGGCCGGGGGCACGGCCGGCGCCGCCCAGGCCGCGGCGAGTGCTGTTGTGAGGCAAAACCCGGCAAGCATACCGCCCGCCAGGTGCCGCCGCTTTAGCGACACGGGCCGCTTCGGCTGCGCAATTCGGTCGCCCGGACGACGCACCGACGCCTTTTGCAGCATTGGTCCTCCGTTGCTTCGCTCGCTCCTGGCGCGGCGACGGCCACGTTAGCTGTTCCGTTTTGCATTTTGATGACAGCCGGCTGATCCGGCCAATGACCTGAAACCGCAATAAATCAGGCAAAAAACTGAAACATCGCCCGCCTAATTTCGCCCGGACCGCGCCCCGAAGGCGCAGCAATCAGCGGCCGACGGCCGGTCTGCCGCCCGTCCGCGAGAAGACCACAGGGCCCGCCGGCGGACGCTTCTTTTTCAACCTTTGCGGGTGAACCATCATGTCATCGAGATCGAGGCAGCGTCGCAAAGCAAGGCTCGCGACCGTCGCCGCGGGTGCCGTCTTGGCGGTGCTCGCGGCCGGCCCGAGTTTTGCCGATCCATCGGCGCAAACGCCGATCAAGCACGTCGTCGTCATCTTTGGCGAAAACATCAGCTTCGGCCACTATTTTGGGACCTATCCGCTCGCGGCAAACCCGAAGAACGAGCCTCGCTTTGTCGCCGCCGAAGACACGCCATCGGCCAATACGCTGCTCGACGCCGGCTTGCTGACAAACAATCCAAACCTGCGCCAGCCCTTTCGGCTAAAGCGCACCGAGGCCTTCACCTGCGATATGGACCACGACTACACCGACGAGCAAAAGGCGGTGGATGCGGTCTGATGGACAAGTTCGTGCAGGCGACCGGCGTCATCGGCGTCGGCTGCCGCAGCGACGGATCCACGGTGATGGCCTATTTCGACGGCAATACCGTCACCGCGCTGTGGAAATATGCGCAGCGTTTTGCGATGAACGACAACTCCTACGGCACGATGTTCGGCCCTTCCACGGTCGGCGCCCTCAACCTCGTTTCCGGCCAGACCGGAAATGCCCGCATCGCGCTGGCCTTCTCGAAAGGCCGGGTCACATCGTTCAGCCCGCAGGTGGCGATCACCGGCGATCCCGACCCGGCGCTCGACGATTGCGGCGCCGACCAGGGCGGCCGCAAGGCCGGGCAGGGAACGGTGCAGCTGGCGGGCAAGAACATCGGCGACCTGCTGAATGCCAAAAAAATCACCTGGGGCTGGTTCCAGGGCGGGTTCAAACCGACCGCCGCGGCGACTGCAACCAGCCCGGCAGTCTGTGGCAGCATGCACACCCAGCATGAATTCACCCCGGCGGGATCATCCAAGCCGGCGCTGGTGGTGCCGAACCCGACCAAACAGAACGGCGGGTCGAGCACGACCAACATCCATACGCCGACTGCGGATTACGTGCCGCATCACGAGCCGTTCCAGTATTATGTTTCGACCCGCAACCCGCATCATTTGCGGCCGTCGCCCGACACACCGGCGCAAACCGGCAAAAGCGACCAGGCCAACCACCAATACGATATCACTGATTTCTTCAACGCGCTGCAGCACGGCAATCTGCCGGCGGTGTCCTATGTGAAGGCGCCGAAATACCAGAATGCGCATCCCGGCAATTCCGACCCGTTGCTGGAGCAGACATTTCTGGTAACCGTGCTCAATGCGTTGCAGCGCTCGTCGTTCTGGCCGCAGACGGCGGTGATCATCAACTATGACGATTCCGACGGCTGGTACGACCACGCGCTGGGGGCGGTTGTCAACAATTCGACGAATTCAGGACCGACGGACAAGGGCAATCCCAATATCGGCGGCGACAACAACTCCACCAATGCCAACGACTCGCTCATCCCGACCCTGCCGTTGTCGACTTCGTCAACTCCGGCGAATGCAGGGAAAATCATGACCTCCGGCGTGTGTGGGCCGACAGCCGCCAACGCGCCGCTGGGCGCGGGCCGTTGCGGCTATGGCCCGCGCCTGCCGTTTCTGGTCGTCTCGCCCTGGGCCAAGCGCAACTTTATCGACCATACGCTGACCGACCAGACCTCGAGCCTGCGGTTTATCGAGGCAAACTGGGACCTGGGCTTTATCGATCGCACCGAGCTGCCCGCGGGCAAGCCGCTCGGGTCGTTCTCGTTCGACCAGCTCGCCGGATCGATCCTCAACATGTTCGACTTCAACCATCGGCCCGACACCAGCCGATTGATCCTCAACGAGCTGACCGGTCTCCCCTGACCTGTCGGCTGATTTTATCGCGATAGGCGTCGCCGGCCGATTGCCGCCGGCGACGTGCTGCGGCTCGTGAGAGGAGACGATTCTTGGCCGACCTTGCTCTGCACGCACAGCGGGAAACCGTGACCGGCCCAATGCGCCCGGCGCTCGACACCGGCTTCGACCTGCGGACCGCTTTCGTGTTCTTCGGGCTGCTCGGCGTCGGCCTGTTGTTCATTGCCTACAATCTTTACGCCGATGTCAGCGCCAGCGGCATCCGGGCAACGACAATTCTGCCGTTTCTGCTGCTGTTTGTGGCGCTCTTGATCGCGCTCGGCTTCGAATTCGTCAACGGCTTCCACGACACCGCCAATGCCGTCGCCACCGTGATCTACACCCGCTCATTGCCGGCGCCTGCCGCGG
>DASXAM010000266.1:0-9585 GCA_036404275.1 Allostellaceae bacterium | reverse complement strand
CCGCGCTGGCGGTAATGATCAGCGGCTGCTCGGCCGCAGCGAGGATCCGCGCCGCCTCGTCGATCGCGTTTTTGTCGGGCGCCGGCGGCGCAGCGGCAACCCTTCGACCGGGCATGTCATAGCGGAAGCTGACAATTCGGTTGGCCAAGACCTCGCGCGGCAACGACAGATAGACCGGTCCTTTGGGCTCGCTCGACGCGACGGCGAGGGCGCGATCGACCACGGTCTCGAGCTGCTGGCCGTTTTTGAGCTCGTAATCCCATTTGACGATCTCGCGCACCATCCCGGCCTGGTCGAACATTTCCTGCGCCCAGTGGATGTAGACGTCGCGGGCCCCCGGCAGCCCCTCCTCGGTCAAGGGCGAGCGGCCGGCGGTAAAGAGGATCGGCACATTCTCGCGCGCCGCATTCATCGCCGCGCACACGCCGTTGGCGGTCCCCACACTGACATGGACCATGACCGCCGGAACCCGCCCGGTCACCATCGCCCAGCCATGCGCCATCGATAAGGCCAGGTTCTCATGCGTCGCAATGACCGGCCGCGGCATCGGCGCCCCGGTGCGCGCCCCCTTGGCAAACGCCTCGACGAGCGGCGCAAAATCGGTGCCGGCATTGGCAAACAGGTATTCGACCCCGCGCTCGGCCAACAATGCCAGATACGCCTCGCCGACACTCGCGACCGCCAATTCCTTGCGGGCCATCGGATCACCTCTGAGCTGGTGGTGCGAATCTGGAGCGTAATCTCTCAGCTTAGATCAAATCGCTTCGTCATTCCCGCGAAAGCGCAGGGTTTTCCGGGCAAAGTTTGTTCGTGATCGCCAGCTCTGGTCTAGCGGGCGCGCATAAAAAGGGTCGCCATCGGTTGGGTGGCACGGGCACGGCGGTGGGTGTCGGGCGGCCGACCACGACATCGTAAGCGATGCCAAGCGGCTATCGAGAATTAGCGTTCTGATCCCCCGATTCAGGCCATAATATGATTGTAAGGAGGATCGGTTAAGTTGAGAGTCGGCGCGGCCAATACAATCCCCGCCCGGAGGAACCGCCGATGCCGCCGCACTTTCAGACTGGGCATATCGTCACTGCGTTTTTGGCAATAGCCGGGATCGTCGCGGCATGTGCACCGCTCCATGGGTATCCCGATGATCCGGAGGATACCACCGCCACCCTCGCAGCACTGGCGCCTTATTTCGACCCTGCGGTGGACAAGACATACAATGCCATGCCCGCCGACGTGCCGCCCGGCACGCTAAACCGCCAGAACTATCGCGACCTCGTCGTGATGAGCCGCATGCGGGCATACGATCTGGAATTTGACAGCTTTGAGCGGCGGTTGAACGGCGATAGCAACGTTGTCGCGTTAGGCGGAGATGTGACCTTGCTGGTTCTCGGCGCGCTGACGGCGACGTTGGGCTCCGCCACCACAAAGGCGGCGTTGGGTGCGGCCTCGACCGCCGTTGCGGGCGCCCAGACCGCGGTCAACAAGGACCTCTATTTCCAAAAGACCTTGCCGGCGATGCTCGACCAGATGGAGGCAAATCGAGCAAAAGCAAAGCTTCCTATTTTTCAAGGGTTGACTCTTCCAGACTCCCAATATCCCCTTGTTCGGGCGGAGATAGATCTTCAAATCCTTAAACAATCTGGGAGTATACCTTCGGCGATATCCGTAATTACGAAGATGACTTCAAAAGATAATCAAGATGCGCAGGCGAAGCTCGCTCCTCTCCGATCGCTCCGATTCAGCACGTCATCTACCAGTCAGAGAATAATGGCTTGGCTATTGCCGGGGGGAAAAGTAGATAGTTCCAATATGGCACGACTCCAACAATGGATGAAGCAAGACACTGAAGATCCTCGGCTCCAGGATATGCCACCAATGCAACTACTTAACGAAAATGAGGACCTCGAAGCCGATCGCGCACGTGCTATAACAGCATTACACATACCATAGGAGACAAAAGATGTCGATCTGTGGAACTTTCAAAACAACTGATGTCAGCACGAATGATGTCGACAACGTGGTAGCGATATATCAGGCGACAGTTCCGGCGCCCGTTAGGGTCGACAAGAAACAGGATGCGCCGAATTCGTGGACGGTAACGGCGGTTTGGCCGCCTTGCCCGCAAAACACCTCACATTCGACCAATAATAGCACCTAGCCTGGGCGGGTGGAGCATCTCCTGCGCTCCTGCCGCGCGCGACTATCTGCGGTTTCGCGAATACTCAGAAAACCGTCATCGGATCGTTCGCTCGTACCATCCCCGCGTCCGCCGCACGATCCGCACGACGGAGAGCATGACCGGCACCTCGACCAGGACGCCGACCACGGTCGCGAGCGCCGCACCCGATTGAAAGCCAAAGAGCGCGATGGCGGCCGCGACCGCCAGCTCGAAGAAATTGGAGGCGCCGATCAGCGCCGACGGGCAGGCGACGTTGTGCGGCACGCCGAGCGCCCGGTCGAGGGCATAGGCGATGCCGGCGTTGAGATAGACCTGAACGACGATCGGCGCCGCCAGCAGCACGATGATCAGCGGCTGCCGGACGATCTCCTCGCCCTGAAAGCCGAACAGCAGCACCAATGTCGCCAGCAGTGCCAGCAGCGAAACCGGTTGCAGCCGGCGCAGCATTTGCGCCAGCGCCGGATCGCCGCCGCGTCTCAGCAGAGAGCGCCGCCAGAGCTGCGCCGCGATCACCGGCACGACGATGTAGAGGACGACCGACAGGAAGAGGGTCGTCCATGGCACCGCGATCGACGACAGGCCGAGCAACAGGCCGACGATCGGCGCAAAGGCAAACACCATGATCGTGTCGTTGAGCGCCACCTGCGTCAGCGTGAAGTTCGGCTCCCCGTCGCTGAGGTTCGACCAGACGAACACCATCGCCGTGCACGGCGCGGCGGCCAACAGGATCAGCCCGGCGATATAGCTGTCGATTTCGCCGGCCGGCAGCCACGGGCGGAAGATCCGGCCGATAAACAGCCAACCGAGCAATGCCATGCTGAACGGCTTGACCAGCCAATTGACGCCGACGGTCACGGCGATGCCGCGCCATTGCTCGGCCACCCGGTGGAGCGCGCCGAAATCGACTTTGAGCAGCATCGGCACGATCATCAGCCAGATCAGCACCGCGACCGGGATGTTGACCTGCGCCACGGTCAGGCGGCCGAGCATCTGAAACGGCGCGGGCCCCAGCCGACCCAGCACGATGCCGGCGAGGATGCAGAGCGCCACCCACAGCGTTAGATAGCGTTCAAAGGTTCCGAGCGCCGGCCCTGCACGCGGCCGGCCGGTTTCAGTGACCGAGGTCATGGCGGCTCCTATTTCGGTACGATCCGCAAGCGGCCGATGTCATCGACTTGTCGCTGGATCGCCAGACGATCGAGCCGGTCGATCGGCAGGGCGATAAAAATCTTGATGCGGTTTTCGAGCGCGAGATAAGTGGCGCGAAAGGCCTTGCGTTGCTCGGCTTCCGTCCCGTCGACAGCGGTCGGATCGGGCACGCCCCAATGGGCGGTCACCGGATTGCCGGGCCACACCGGACACGCCTCGCCCGCCGCCTGGTCGCACACGGTGAAGACGAAATCCATGACCGGCGCGCCGCGGCGGGCAAATTCGTTCCAGCTTTTGCTGCGCAGTCCTGTTGTCGGCAGATGGTGCCGTTCGAGCTCCTCGAGCGCCAGCGGATGCACCGCCCCTTTCGGAAAGCTGCCGCCGCTATAGCCGGCGAACCGGCCTTTGCCCCAATGCCCGATCAGAACTTCGGCGAGGATGCTCCGCGCCGAGTTGCCGGTGCAGAGAAACAAAACATTGTAGACGCGCGCCTCGCTCACCTCGACCGTCCGCCTCAGGGCTTGCGGGCTTCGACCATGGCCGCGGCGACGTAATTTTCAACACCGCAGCCGGATGCCCAGCTTTCGACCATCTGGCGGCTGTCCGAATTGGGCGTAACGCGGACATCGGCAAAACCGGCTTGGCTCAGCCAGGCTTCGATGCGCTCGGCTGGTGCCGCACCGGCGACGCAGCCGCACAGCAGCGCCGGATCGGCCTGCAGCTCGGCCGGCAGCGGCGCGACGTTGATGACATCCGAGACGGCGAGGCGGCCGCCGGGCTTGAGCACGCGAAAGGCTTCGCGGAACACTTGCGCCTTGTCGGGGACGAGATTGATCACGCAATTCGAGATCACGACATCGGCGGTATCGTCGGCAATTGGCAAATGCTCGAGCTCGCCGAGGCGGAATTCGACATTCTCGGCGCCGATGCGGGCGGCGTTGTCGCGCGCCTTGTTCAGCATCTCATGCGTCATGTCGACGCCGATCACATGCCCGGCGTCGCCGACCCGCTGCGCCGCCAGAAAACAGTCGAACCCGGCGCCGCTGCCGAGATCGACGACGACCTCGCCCGGCCGCATAGCGGCAATTGCCTGCGGATTGCCGCAGCCGAGGCCGAGATTGGCCCCCTCGGGAACCGCCGCCAGCTCCGCCTCGGAATAGCCCATGCGCCGCGCCTTCTCGTCGAAGGTCGGTTCCGAGCCGCAACAAGACGACGCCGGCGCGCAGCAACCCGCCTCGCTTGCGGCCGCGATGCCGCCATAGCGAACGCGCACCATTTCCTTGATCCGAGCCTCGTCCATGCCTCGTCTCCCTAAGCAACTGTGGTCTTTGGCATCGCAGCCGTGCAGCAACCGGCCGCCGGATCGCAGACCGGCGCGCTGACCGCATCGCGCCCGCAGCAGTTTTCCGTGAGGTAGGCCAACAGTGCATTCATCGCGCCGTATTCGGCCGAATAGATCAATTGCCGGCTGAGGCGGCGCTGGGTGATCAGCCCGGCATGGACAAGCTGCGCCAGGTGGAAGGAGAGCGACGAGGGTTGAACCCCGAGCCGTTCGGCGATCACGCCCGCCGCCAGACCCCCCGGCCCCGCCGTGACCAGCAATCGAAATAGCGCCAATCTGGTTTCCTGTGCGAGCGCGCCGAGCGCGGCGATCGCGCGTTTCTCATCCATCGACGTATTCCATATTCCAACGATGGTCAAAATATGGACTGCGCGGCGCAGGTCAAGCGATATTTCGAAATTTTTTGAAGATACCTGTCCTGCCGTTCTGCCGAGGAGCGCCGTGCAGAGGGTGGCCGCTTATGCGGATTTCCAAATGGGGCTCATGATCTTGACCTTTTGACTGAACAATGGCGATGACGCACGGTTGGCGCCCGGTTTAGGTTGGCATCTGCCTAATCGCGGTCTTGCGAGACCGTCTGGGCGATAGGAGAAAACCGAAATGTTGTTGCCTCGCACATTGGTCGGT
Source organism: Allostellaceae bacterium (assembly GCA_036404275.1). Lineage (GTDB taxonomy): Bacteria > Pseudomonadota > Alphaproteobacteria > ATCC43930 > CGMCC-115725 > AP-15. Next base: position 4,291 of record DASXAM010000266.1, on the reverse strand, counting down.
CTTGCCCTTGTCGCGGTCGCTTTGGGCGCCTACGGCTTGCCCGCAGCGCGCGCCGCCGACCCGATCAGCGAAGCGGAGGCGCATGCCATTGGGGTGGACGCCTATCTGTATTTCTATCCGCTCGTCACTATGGACCTGACGCGGCGGCAACTTACGAATGGCGGGCCGACGATGTCACCGGTTCAGGCGCCGGTGAACACGTTCGCCAATATTGGTGCGTATCCGGCGGCCGATATGAAGGTTGTCGTCCGGCCGAATTTCGACACGCTGTATTCGAGTTCCTGGCTTGATCTGACCAAGGAGCCGGTCATCGTCTCGGTGCCCGACACAAGCGGGCGTTACTATTTATTGCCGATGCTGGACATGTGGACGGATGTGTTTGCTTCGCCTGGCTGGCGCACCACCGGCGCCCAGGCAGGCAACTTTCTCATCGCACCCCCTGGCTGGATGGGATCGGTGCCTGCGAATGCCACACGCATCGATGCGCCCACGCCCTATGTTTGGATCATCGGCCGCACCAAGACAGATGGGCCGGCAGACTATGACGCAGTGCATAAGATTCAGGCGGCGCTGAAGATCACGCCGCTCTCGCAGTGGGGCAAGACAACCCCGCCACCTGCTGCTGCGGCGTTCGACCCGAGCGTGGACATGAAGACACCACCCAAAGTTCAGGTGGACACCATGCCGGCGGCAAAATACTTCGCCTATGCGGCCGAGATTTTGAGATTGCAGCCGACGCATTTAACCGATCAGCCGATTATCGCCCGGATGCAGCGAATCGGCTTACAACCCGGCAAGAGCTTCGATCTTGCTGCGGCCGGTCCGGTAGTGCGGAAGGCTCTCGAAACCGCCCCGGAGGATGCACAGGCGCTCATGGCGTGGAAGGTCAAGACGCTCGCCAGGGTTGTCAATGGCTGGTCGATGAACACCGACACGATGGGCGTCTATGGCAACTACTATCTAAAGCGCGCCATTGTCGCCCAGCTTGGGCTCGGTGCGAATTTGCCCGAAGATGCGATTTACCCGATCAATCTTGCCGACGCCACCGGCCAGCCGCTTAGTGGCGCAAGCAACTACACCATTCATTTCGATAAAGGGGCCACACCACCGGTGGACGCGTTCTGGTCGGTCACGCTCTACGATCAACAGGGCTATCAGGTGGCGAACAGTCTTAACCGGTTCGCGGTCAGCAGTTGGATGCCGTTCAGGCATAATCCCGACGGTTCGCTCGATCTTTATTTTCAGAATGAAAACCCAGGACCGGCTAAGGAAGCGAATTGGCTGCCCGCACCAAAAGGCTCCTTCAACCTGACCATGCGCCTCTATGCGCCCAAGTCCGACGCGCTCACGGGCAAATGGAACCCACCGCCGGTCATGAGGGACGAGAGCATACCCGGAATCCAAACGCAGTAGCCCTTGTCGTCACGGTGAACCGCGGCCCGGGCAGTTTCTCGGGCCAAAAGAGCAAGCAGGTCCGCCACTCCAATCAGCCCATCAGAGCAGCGGCGATGGTTTGGCCGGGCGGGGACGTCGCCGGCGGGGCGCGCGGAATTGCTCCCCGTACTGACGAACGATGGCCGCTGCGGGTTCGAGGCGGATGCCGACGGCGCCGCGCTCATCGACATAGGTGCATTCGGCGGCGATTCGCCTGACGACGTCCTCCGGTGTCAATATCCGCGCCATCGCTCCTCCCGATCGACATTTGACGAGTGGTGCCGTTGATGCTCAAGCGCTGCGGGAGGGCGTTCGCCGCAACCGCCGTGCGCGTCGCATCCCGCTCGTCGGTTTACCGCTGCGGGCCACGTCGAGACGGCGCATTGTTACCAATAAAATTGCCATAATCGTATCGCATGATGGACCCCATTTGCGGTGGCCTGGAAAGGGCCTCCGTGCCACGATGGGAGACGGACGATGGCTGCAGATCTGCTGTATAAACAGCCAAAGAGGCGAGGGCCGGGGCGGCCTTTCGCAAAGGGGCAATCGGGCAATCCGGCGGGGCGGCCGGCGGGCTCGCGCAACCGCGGGACGTTGCTCGCCGAGCAATTGCTCGAAGGCGAGGCGCCGGCCTTGGCGCGCAAGGTGCTGGAGATGGCGCTTTCGGGCGACGCCACAGCGATGCGGCTTTGCCTCGACCGCCTGATCGCACCGCGGCGCGAGCGCCCGGTGCGGCTCGCGCTCCCGGCATTGCACGACGCCGCCGACCTCGGTGCGGCGATGGCGACGGTCGCCAGCGCCGTGGGGCAAGGGGCGATTACCCCGGCCGAGGCCTGCGAATTCTCGCAGCTGCTCGAAACCTACAACCGCGCGGTCGCCACCGCCGATTTCGACCGGCGCCTCAAAGAGGTCGAGGCGATGCAGCAGTCGGCGCGCGCGGCGGGGTCCGATGCTGCCGCGATTTGAACAGCGGCTCGGGCGGGCACGGGCCGACGCGGCGCGTAGGGAGACGGCAATCTCCGATCAACGCACGGGGCTCGAAGCCCGGGTCGCGTTCGGCACACTGTTGCGCCGGATGCTCGCCGAACGCGGGGTCGACCCGGCGCAAGTCGAGGCCTTGCGCTGGGCGGACCAGGCCGCGGCCGAGCTCGCCCTGCTCCCCAAGCCCAGCGCTGCGCAAGCGGCCGAAGCCGCCGCGCAGGCCGAACCCGGCGACAGCGATCCGACCGAGCTGTTGTATGCCAGGCTCGCCAGGCTGGCCGCGGCGAATTTCGCTGACGGCAGGCGCCCCGACCCGGCCGGCTCGTCGCCTGCCGAATGGCTCGCCTGGTGCCTCGTCACTCCGAACGCAGACGAACCGACAGGCAGTGGCGGATCGACGGAGTCGTCCGTTTGACAGCCCCACCAGAGCATGATCCTCCTCGGTCCTGGAGCGGGCGGGAGAGTCGTCAGCTGGCGAGAGGGTGGGGGCGCGGGTTGGAGCCGTCGGTAAAGCGGGTGAGGCGGAACGGGGTCGGATCGACCGGGGGCGGGTCGCCGGCGGCCAGCGCCGCGACGAGGCGCCCGATGCCGGGGCCGATGCCAAAGCCGTGGCCGGAGCAGCCGGTCGCGATAAAAAATCCGGGCACGCTCTCGACCGGGGAGATGACCGGAATCGCGTCGGGCATCACATCGATCAGGCCGCCCCAGCTTTCCGCGACTTTTCGGTCGCGGAAGATCGGGAAGGCCTCCGCCACGCTCTTTTGCGCGCGGTCGAGGACATAGGGATCGGGCGCCGGGTCGAGCACCCGCACCTGCTCGAACGGCGTCTCCCGGTCCAACGACCAGCGCCGCGGCATATGCCACTCCTCGACCCAGCGGCGGCCGACGCGGAAGCGCAATTTGCGCCAGTGGAGCCGGGCGGCGGGCAGGTATTCGCGCAGCAGCCGGAAATTGTCGGGGACGAGGTCGATCGTGCGCACCCCCAAAGTCGACAGCGTGTAGCCGCCGTCCATCCGCTTGCGGAAGCCGAACAATTTGCCCGAGGCCGAGATTTCCGGGCCGCCTTCGAACGGCTCGGTGCGCAACACCGAAGCCAATACTTTGAGCTGCGGCAATTCGATGCCGAGATTGCCGCAAAAGAGCCGCGACCAGGCGCCGCCGGCGAGAATGACCGCGGCGCAGGCGATCCGGCCTTTTTCAGTGACGACGCCGGACACCCGGCCGGCCGCGGTCTCGATGCCGCGCACCGCGCATTGAGTCAGGATCGCCGCGCCGTGACGGCGCGCCGCTTCGGCGATCGCCGGGGCCGCCAGCTGCGGCTCGGCCTTGCCGTCGCTCGCCGTGTAAAGGGCGCCGGCCCATTTTTTGGCCGAGCCCGGCAGGAGCCGCGCCACCTCGGCGCCGCCTATCACGCGCGTGTCGAGCTGGTAGTCGCGGGCGTGCGGCAGCCAGCCCTCGATCCGCGCCAATTCCTCCGGGGTCTCGCTCAGATACATGATGCCGCAGGTGCGAAAGCCGGTCTCGGCCGCGACGCGCTCGTTCATCCCCTGCCATAGCCGCAGGCTCTCGATGATCAGCGGGATCTCGCGCGGATCGCGCACCATCTTGCGGCACCAGCCCCAGTTGCGGCTCGACTGCTCGCCGGCGATGTGACCCTTTTCGACGAGCACGACAGAAACCCCGCGCTCCGCGAGGGTCAGCGCGGCGCTGGTGCCGATGATGCCGCCGCCGATGACGACGACATCGGCGCGCGCCGGCAGCGTTTCGTCGGAGACGACCGGATCGACGCGCGGCGCCATTAGTTGTCGGCCCCGAGACCGAAAACCGCCTTTTCCCGTCGCCCCCGCGGAAGCGGGGGTCCGGGGCAAGCGGTTAA
>DASXAM010000265.1:0-5695 GCA_036404275.1 Allostellaceae bacterium | reverse complement strand
CAACCACGATCTGCACGCCATAGGGATAGGTCATATGCCGAGCATGGTGCCAGCCTTTGGCGTCGAGGCCCGGCTCGCGGCTGCCGAGGAGCGGCGAATCCGGCGCCAGCTGACGGGCGATGTCGCCGAGCGCGATCGAAGGTCCCTGTGGCCGGTCGCGGCGCACCACGATACCGTCACGGATGTCGAGGTCGCCCGGCTCGGCCTGGAGCAGCGACGCCGCCATCTCCAGCGCCTTCTCGCGCAATTTGAGCGCCGCCCGATAGGTGGCGCCGCCGGTCATCACCGAGGCGCGCGAGGCATGGGCGCCGACGCCGTATGCAATGCGGTCGGTCTGGCCGCGCACAACCCGCACCCGGCGGTAATCGACGCCGAGCGTCTCGGCGCAGATTTGCGCCATCGCCGTGTCGAACCCCTGGCCGACCGAGGAGCCGCCGGTCACGAGCTCGACCGTACCGGTCGTATCGACTTGGACGCGCACCCCGTCCATCGGCCCGAGCCCGCCTTTTTCGACAAAAATCGCGACGCCGGCGCCGGCCAATTCGCCGGCGACGCGCCGACGGCGCAGCTCGGCTTGCAGCGCCTCCCAGCCGATCCGCGCCAGCGCCTTGTCGAGGAGCCCCGAATAGTCGCCGGAATCGTACACGATCTCGTCGCCGAGCGCCGAGAGCGGTCGATGGAACGGCATCTCGGCCGCGCCGATTAAGTTGCGCCGGCGCACCGTGACAGGGTCGAGGCCGAGCCGGTCGGCGACCGCGTCGACGAGGCGCTCGCGCACAAAGCTGCCCTCGAACCTTCCCGGCGCGCGGTAGGTCGCGGCCGGCGTCTTGTTGGTCAGGCGGAACCGGCCGGTCGCGCGATAGGCGGGTATGCGGTAGGGGCCGGGGAGCATGCTGACGGTCAATTCGAGGACGCGCGCGCCATGCGTGCGCACATAGCCGCCCTGGTCGAGGCAGAATTCGTCGTCGAGCGCCAATATCCGGCCCTCGGCATCGACCGCGGCGCGGACACGATGGTGCTGCTGGCGCGAGTGGTTCGACGCCATCAAATGCTCGCGGCGGTCCTCAATCCACTTGACCGGACGGCCGAGCCGGATCGCTGCGAGACAGACGAGGAAATCTTCCGGGTACAGCTCGCCGCGGGCGCCGAACCCGCCGCCGGTGTTGCCCTCGCGCAGCACGACGCCGACCAGGCTGCGGTTGAACATGCGGGCGAGCGCGTCGCGGTTGCGGTGCGGCACCTTGGCGGCACCGTAAAGCTCCAGCACATCCTGCGCGGCGTCGTAGCGGGCGAGGGCGCCGCGGGTTTCGAGCGGCACTGCGCTGTGCCGGCCGATCGTGAGGTCGAGCGTGACGACGGCGTGGGCCGCGGCGAACGCCGCATCGACCTCGCCATAGGCGACGCGCAAGACGGTCGCCTCGGTCGAAAGGCCGGGCGCAAAAAGGCCGGGCGGGGCCGCGGCGTCGACTAGCGGCGCCAGCTCCTCGGCCTCGATCGAGATCAGCTCGGCGGCGTCTTCGGCGAGGTGGGGTGTGGTCGCAAACACCGCCGCCACCGGCTCGCCGACATAGCGTACCCGGTCGCGCGCCAGGATCGGCTGGCGGTAGGGACGCAAGCTCTCGCCGGCCGGATCGCGAAAATCGATCGGCGGCAAATCCGCGAGGTCGGCGCCGGCCCAGACGGCGATCACCCCCGGCGCGGCGGCCGCGGCGGCGACATCGACAGCGCGCAGCACGGCATGGGCGTGGGGCGAGCGCACGACTCGCAGGTGCAGCTGGTGCGGAAAGTCGATATCGGCAACAAACCGGCCGCGCCCGCGCAGCAGCGGCGGATCCTCCAGCCGCGCCATCGAACGGCCGACGACCGGCCCGATCGAGGGGTTCGGATCCGATTTCAGCGGTAGCCTCCGGCAGCTCGGCCGCCGGTCATTGCCGGCGGTGTTGAAGATATCTCGGGAAAGGAGTGCTGCGACACCGCTTCGTCGCGCCGGTTTTCGCAACTCGGGGATCGCCGGGAGCTGGCGTGCCGGTGGAGCTCTTGGGCTGAGGATGATAGTCTCGGCAGCGCGAAGCGGGGGGACAATGAGCTTCAGGACGATTGCATCGGTGCTGGCGATGCTCGCATCCGCAGTTGCGCGTCCGGCGGTCGCGCAAGAGATTTCCGGGAAGTACGCGATCATCTTGCAAACGACTTGCCAGACAATAATGTCCGGGACAAAAATTCTCGAGCCGGGCAGTGTCAGCAATTCGGTCGGGCTCGCCGACTTCACGCCGAACCCAAAGGACCACAATATAGGCGTTGTCCATATCGATGAGACGGTGATCGGCGGTCCGCCCATCACTGCCAAAACCGGGAACATCGCGGCGAGCCCGTTGCGTTCGACGGTCGCTTATTCGAGCACAGCCACGACGCTGACAATCAACGGGACCCGATACAATGCGATTTACACGAACATTCAAAGCGGTGTTGCCCAACGTGTATTCTTCAACGGCGTTGCCGCCGAAGGCAGGTTCCCCAATGCCTGCGCCGCATCCGGGGTGTTGCGCGCCGTGACCGGCTGAGACGACAGGCTGCAGGAGAAGGCGACATGCCGGCGCTCGAGGTGAAATCGGTCGATAATCTGCTCGGTACGCCGGTCGCCTATGCCTATGCGGTCAAGGCCGGCCCGTGGATTTTTCTGACCGGCCACGAGGCTTTCGATTTCGTCGTCGGCGTTCCGGACGAGGTCAGCGGCCCCGCGGGCTTTCCGCTTTACGGCCCGTCGCGCAGCCGCCGCGAGGGCGATTTCATCCTGCAGCGGATGCGCCGCATTCTGCGCGAGATGGGCGCCGATCTCGCCAACGCGGTGCGTCTCGACCAGTATTATCCGACGCCGAAGGCGGTGCATCCATACCATTTGGCGCGGCACGCCGAGTTCGGCGATTACATTCCGCCGAGCACCTCGGTGGTCATGGAGCGCTGCTTTGGCGCCGACACGACGATCTCGACCTCGCTAATTGCCGCGGTGCCGGGGCCGGGCCGCGAAATCCGCAAGATCTACCCGCCGGGCGTCGCCTCCTCGCCGAGCTCGGGCTTTGTCCCGGCCGTCGTCTGCAACGACTTTGTCTTTGTCGCCGGGCAGATGGCGCACGACAGCGGTCACGGGCTCGACCCGCGGGCGCAGATCAACGTGCATTCGGCCTGGGCTGAAAGCGCCATCCGCAAGCAGACCGAGTTCCTGATCACGCAAAAACTCGAACCGGCGCTGCGGGCTGCGGGCTCATCGCTGGCGCAATCGGTCAAGGCACAAGTCTATCTCGCCAACACCGAAGATTTTCCCGATTTCCTCGACGTGTGGAACCAGCATTATGCCGACATCCCATGCGCTGTGACAGTGGTGCCGACAAAGTCCTTCGCGACGACAGGCGGCATCATCGAAATCAATCTTCTGGCGTTGACCGACACGGCGGCGCGCAAAAAGGAAGTGATCGCGGCCGACATTCCCGGCATGGCGGCGTACGGACCCTGCATCAAGGTTGGCGAATTTCTGCTGCCTTCGGGGTTGATGGCGATCGGCCGCCGCGACGGGCAGGTTGCCGGGCGGTCGCTGTCGGCCGGCTTTGCCGGGCTGGCGCATGCCGGCTGCGTCCAGGCCGCGGTTGTTTACGACTATGCCGAGGCGCTCTGCCGGGCGGCCGGCGCATCGATGGCGAACCTGTTGCGCGCGCAGTATTTCGTTGCCGACATCGGCAGCTTTGCCGGCGTCGCGATGGCCTGGTCGGCGCGGTTCGGCGCGCAGCCGCATCCGTTTTTATGCATCGCCACCCCGCCCGCGATGCCGGCTCCGGGGATGGCGCTGATCGCGGATTTCTGGCTGTCGACAGCGGCTTAGGCGGTACGGGTGGCCCGGCGAGCGGCGTAACGTGAGGCGGGCATATCGGGCGATGGCAGCCCCGCTCTTAGCGCACGGGCGGGCCTGCCCGTGCGCCCAACCGGTGGGGCCACATTCGTTTTAGGGGGTGTCATGGCGTCCTGGACAGAGCCACAGATGGCGTCGATCCACAAAATGCTCAACCCGCGCTCGATTGCGATCGTGGGCGCGACGCCGCGGATGCAGTATGGCGGGCGGTTTCTGGCGGCGGCGCTCAAGGCCAAAGATCGGGTGCGGGTTTACGCCGTGAACCCGCGTTACGACGAAATTATGGGGGTGAAGTCCTACCCAAACGTGACGAGCTTGCCGGAGGGCCCCGATGTGGTAGCCGTCGTGGTGCCTTGGGACCAGGTGCTCGACGTCCTGGAGGAGAGCCACCGCAAGGGGGCGGGATCGGCGATCGTGATCTCGGCGGGGTTTGCCGAGCGCGGCGCAGACGACCGGCGCGATCTGCAGGCGGAATTGGGCGCCTTTGCCAGCAATTCGGGCATGCGGATCAGCGGCCCCAACTGCCTCGGGCTCGCCAACGTCAAAGACGACATCTGGGCCACCGCGTCCTCGCGCGGGGCGGAGGGTCTGACCGGTCCCGTCGGCCTCGTCTGCCAAAGCGGTGCCACGGCGTTCGGGCCGTTTTTGGTGCGGGCGGTCGAGAACGGCATCGGCTTCAGCTACATCATCTCGACCGGCAACGAGGCCGATCTCGACTTTACCGATTTCGCCCGCTATCTGCTCGACGACCCGGATACTCGGGTGATTGCCGGTTTTGTCGAGGGCTTCAAGCGGGCCGACAAGTTTCTCGAACTGGCCAAGCTCGCCGCCGAGCGCGGCAAGCCGATCGTCCTGATAAAAATCGGGCGCTCGGAGCTGGGTGCCAAGGCGGCGCGCTCGCACACCGCAGCGCTGACAGGAGCCGACGCCCGCTACGATGCGATCTTTGCCCAATACGGGGTGATCCGGGTCCAGGATTACGACGAGCTGCTGGAGGTCTCGCACCTGCTGGCCCACACCCCTAAGCCCGCCGTTCCCGGCATCGCGGTGGTCTCCCACTCGGGCGGCATCAGCTCGCTGACCGCCGATATGTGCGGTCAGGCCGGTCTTGACCTGCCGACGCTCGGGGACCAGGCGCGTGACGGCATCAACGCGATCCTGAAGGGCTTCGGCTGGGCGGCCAATCCGGCCGATGTGACCGGCTTCGCCAACAGCGAATCCTTCCCGCAAATCATGCAGCATATGATCGACGACCCGCGGATGGGCACGCTCGTCGTCGCGAGCGCCGGGGCCGACGCCCAGGCACAGCAGGTCATCAAAGAGCGTGACCGCACCGACAAGGGTGTCGTGTTCCTGTGGACCGGAAGCCGGGACGCCAAGACTGGCCTGCCACAGCTCAAGCACGCCCGGATCCCGATCTTCTACACGCCGGACAAACTGGCCCGGGGCCTCAAGAGCCGCCTTACCTATCACACGTGGCGCGAGCGTCGCCTCGCCGACGGCTTTGCCACGGCCCCACCGCGCACGGCGGCGCAGGATGCGGCCATCGCCCACGCGCTTGGCTTGGGGCGTCCGACCCTCTCGGAATCGGAGAGCAAAGAGCTGCTGGCCGCCTGGGGTGTCGCGAGCGCGCGCCAGCGCCTGGTTACGTCAGCAGAGGCCGCCGTCGCGGCCGCGGAAGAGCTCGGCTTTCCGGTGGCGCTCAAGGCCGACTCGCCGGATATCTTGCACAAGACAGAGGCCGGGGTCGTTCGACTCAACCTCGGCGATGCCGCACAAGTGCGAACCGCCTACGCA
>DASXAM010000264.1:0-4681 GCA_036404275.1 Allostellaceae bacterium | reverse complement strand
GGGGCTGTTTGCGGCCCCTGCCGGACGCCGGCGCCGGGCCGCGCGGCCCAGCCATCCACGTTCGCCCGCAGGCGAGGGCAACCCCTTCGCCAAATTGCGGGAGCTGCGATTCGCGTGAAGAGCGCCGCGCCGTCGCCCGATCGGGCGAGTCGGCGGCTCGATCAATGGCTATGGTTTGCGCGCCTGGTCAAAAGCCGCTCCCAGGCTGCGCGGCTCTGCGTTTCCGGGGCGATCGCCGTCAACGGCGGCGCGGTCACGCGGGCGCGGCACCCGGTCCGTTCGGGCGATACGATCGTCCTCGCGGGGCGCGGGCTCGCTCGCAAGCTCACGGTGCTGGCGCTCGGCTCGCGGCGCGGCCCGGCGGCGGAAGCGCGGCAGCTTTACGAGGAAGCGGCGGCGGTGCCATTCGGCGCAGAATGGACGCCGCTGCTCGCCGACGAGCCGGACTTCACTGCAGCCCCGCTCTCGCCAGAAGCGCGCCGATGACGCGGTCGGCGGCGAAATATTCGCGGGCCAGGTCGATCGCGGCGCGGCTGTGGCCGCGATAGTCGGCGGCGATTGCATCGATCGCAGCCAGCGCCTCGTCGTGCGTCGCGTAGTCGAAGAGGCCGCGCCCGACCGGATAATGATCGGCAAACCCGGTCCGCATCGTCACCACCGGCCGGCCGGCGGCGAGATAGCACACGCTGCGGTCGCTGAACCAGCCGCTCAGCGGCCGGACATAGATGTCCTTGGCGACCGTGAACTCGCCGCGCGAGCGGGCGATAAACTCGGCATAGCTCGCCATGTCGGCCGAAACCGGCTGCGGATCGGCGATCCGCCAGCCGGCTCCCTCGACCATGCGGCGCACGCCGTCGTCGGGCGGCTCCATCGCGATTGCAAAGCAGGTTTCGGGCCGTTGCCGGGGCAAGTCGAGAAACCGCAGAAAATTCACATGTTTCGACCAGACGTATCGGGCGCCGTCAAATTCAATGTCCTTGCCCTTGTTTTCCCAGGTGCCGATCGTGGTGAAGCATCTCGGCGCATCCGCGGGCATCGGCCACAGCCGCGGATCGACCGGCGGCCGGGTCGGGTGCCAGCGAAGCCCGCTGAGCGGGACCGCGCAATGCGGCGTCCCGAGATTTTCGCCGTAGCTGAACAGATGGGTGTGGGCGTCGAGATAGGCGCGCGCCTCGGGATCGGCCTTGGCATATTTGATCTGCTCGTAGACCGGGTCGGTATCGACCATGATGCGGGTCGGGCAAGCGAGGTGCTCATCGCGCAGGCGCGTGGCGCCGCAGAGATTGATCAGCGCATCCGCCTCGGCATAAAGCGCATGCACCCGCTCGCGCGACAGCCCGTGATAGGTGTCGTTGATTGCATCCCAATAGGCCCAGCGCGCGCCAAACCCGTATTCCTCCATCGCCCGCCGCAAATAGGCGACATTGTAATCGCACTCCATCACAACGCTGCTGATGCGCGGGTCGTAGGGATTGGCGCCGCCGTCCTCGACATACCAGGCTTCCCAGCCGAGCTGCTCGAGCCCGACGAGATAATGCATCGCCTGCCAGGCGATGCCGGCGAGCGGCATCTGGCCGACAAAATGCAGCACCAGGATTTTGCCGCGCTTCCTCAAAGCCCACATTCCCTTCACCGTGGCATCGGACAACGGCCGGCGGGCCGGTTCATTTCCGCGGCCGGCGCGCGATAAATCCCCAAACCGCGTAGGGTTGCCCCGCCAGCGACCGGCATGTTAGGCACGATACGATGATTGACGGCATTCTCGAATGGCTGACGGGGGCTGCCGGTGCGGCTGCACCGCAGCAAGACACGCTGCGGCTGGCGCTCACCGCGCTTCTCGTCGAAGCAGCGTACAGTGACGCCCATTTCGACGAGAACGAGCGCGTGGTCATCGGCCGTCTCCTCGAAAGCCGGTTCGAGCTTTCCCGCGCCGATGCGCGGGCCTTGCTCGCCGCCGGTGAGCGCGAGGCCCGCGATTCCGCCGAATTGTTCCACTTGATCCGAATCATCAACGAGAAGCTGTCGCCCGAAGAGCGCGTCGAGCTAGTCGAGATGTTGTGGGAGGTCGCCTATGCCGACGGCGTCCTCAGCGAATACGAGGACAGCCTCGTGCGCCGTGTCGGCGGCTTGATCTACGTGTCCGACCGCGACCGCGGCCTGGCCCGCCGGCGAGTGCTCGACCGGCTGGGCCTCGACGCTGAAGTTCTGGAGAAGAAGCAAGTGCCATGACCTACGTCGTCACCGAAGCCTGCATCCGCTGCAAATACATGGATTGTGTCGAAGTCTGCCCGGTGGATTGCTTCTACGAAGGCGAGAACATGCTCGTCATCCACCCGGACGAATGCATCGATTGCGGAGTATGCGAACCGGAATGCCCGGTCGAGGCGATCATCCCGGACAGCGAAACCGAAGCCGAGAAATGGGTAGAGCTGAACCGCGAATACGCGGCCAGCTGGCCCAATATCACGCGGAAAAAGCCGCCCCCGACCGATGCCGACGAATGGAAGGACGTCGCCGACAAATACGACAAATTTTTCAGCTCCAATCCGGGTGGATGAGGCACGGCGCGCAGAGGGGCAACCCGCCGCCGCCGTCGATTTGCGCATCGGGCATGGCTGACCCGCTGGCATTCGATTGGTTGTTCATGGTATTGTTATATCGGTGCTATTGACGCGTTCCCCTCCGGTTCCGCGCTCTTCGTCGAGTTGTGGACGGTCGCCGGCGCTGCCAGCAGCGAGCGGTTGAAGCGTCCCGGCAGTACCACTCGGTTCGATTGTGAGAGACGGGCATGACGTCGGAAAAAACTCTATTCGCCACGGGCGATCTCGTCGTCTACCCGACGCACGGCGTCGGCAAGATTGTCGGCATCGAGTCGCAAGAGATTGCCGGGTTGACGCTCAATGTCTTTGTCGTGCATTTCGACAAGGACCGGATGACGTTGCGCGTGCCGCTTGCCAAGGCCAAGGTTTCGGGCTTGCGGAAATTGTCGAGCCGCAAGGAGATGGATGCGGCGCTGTCCAAGCTCCGTGGCCGCTCGCGGGCCAAGCGGACGATGTGGAGCCGGCGGGCACAGGAATATCAGGCCAAGATCGCTTCGGGCGATCCGGCGTCGATTGCCGAAGTGGTGCGAGATCTTTACCGCAACACCGGGCAGCCTGAGCAATCCTACAGCGAGCGGCAGATTTACCAGGCCGCCCTTGATCGCCTTGTGCGCGAATTTGCCGCGGTCGAGCGGATCGACGAGACCACCGCGACGCAGCGGGTCGAGCAGCTGTTGGCGGCTTGACCGCTCGGGTGGAGCCGAACGAGCGTCAGCGCGAGGCAGGAGCGGGGTGAAGCGGGGCCGGCCCGATCAAAAATTCGCGAGATTGCGCGGCGCCCGTCGAATCTGGGCCGTCGGCGCGATACATGCTGAAGCGCCCCGTCTGGCGCGGCTGCATGATCGGATCAGCGAGCGCTTCGAGGATGGCGACCGGCTCGTCTATCTCGGCAACTACCTCGGCTATGGCGAGGCGGTGCTCGCTACAATCGACGAACTGCTCGATTTCCGTTGCCGGGTTTTGGGACGCCGGCACGCCTTTGCCTGCGAAGTCGTCTTTCTGCGCGGCGCGCAGGAAGAAATGTGGCAAAAGCTTTTGCAGCTGCAGTTCGCACCCAATCCCGGCGAAGTGCTGCAATGGATGGTCCGGGCCGGAGTGGAGACGACGATTCGGGCTTATGGCGGCGATTTGCGGCAAGGTTTCGCCGCCGCCCGCGACGGTCCGCGCACGATCACCCGTTGGACCGGAACCTTGCGCAGCGCTATGAATGCCGCACCCGGCCATGTGGCGCTGTTCTCGGCGCTGCACCATGCCGCGTTCACCGAAGAGCGCGGTTTGTTGCTCGTCCATGCGGCGATAGCGCCGTCACGGCCGCTGGCCGCTCAGGGCGACGCTTTTTGGTGGGGCTCGGAGGACATCCTCGATCTCACCGCCCCATTCGAAGGATTTCGCCGGGTTGTCCGAGGCATCGACCGGCAGCAGCGCGGCTTGGTCGAGGGCGAGTTCGGCGTGTCGCTCGACGGCGGCGCGGGGCGCGGCGGCCGGCTGGTTGCCGCTTGCTTTGCTCCGTCGGGTGAGGTCCTCGATACGGTTGAGGCCTGACCAATTTCTCGAGAAGCTCGCACCCGCGCCCGATCTGCCGGCAGACAGCCCCATCGGGGTCGAGAGGAACGCCGCGTAATAAAATAAGTCGGCCCATAGTGCTGACGCAAATCGGGCGCGACAGGTCGGACACGCCGAACGAAAGGTGGCCGAGCATGATTCGTCTATCGATCGAGACTGCACGCCCGCCTGCTCAGGAGCCTCACCGCCAGCTCCTTTGCAATCAACACAAGAACAACGGGCCGCCTCGTTCAGATGGCGGTGTAGCCGCCGTCGACGAGAAGGTCGCTGCCGGTGACAAAGCTCGCCGCGTCGCTCGCCAGAAACACGGCCGCCGCGGCGATTTCCGGCGGTTGGCCGAGCCGGCCAAGCAAATGCTTCGGGCCGATCGCCGCGCGCGCGGCCTCGAAGCTGCCGTAGCGGCGCACGATCCGGCCGGTTTCGACCGCGCCCGGCGACAAGGTGTTGACCCGGACATTCTGGCCGGCATGGTCGATCGCCATGACCTTGGCGAGCTGGATTAGCGCCCCCTTGGTCGC
>DASXAM010000263.1:0-5844 GCA_036404275.1 Allostellaceae bacterium | reverse complement strand
GCGGCGCCGAGCCACGTCGCCTGGGACGGGGTCGAGGCGATCGCCCCCTTTCAGGAAGAGGCGCGCTGGCTGTTGCAGCAACCCTCGGACGATCGGCTGGTCGGGCCGCCGCCGGCCGAGCCGGGCCCGGGCGCGAGCCGGCACGAAGCATCCTATACGCGGATGCACATTGCCCATGCCTCGGTCGCCCCGTCCTGCGGGCTCGCTGTCTATCGCGACGGCCGGCTCGAAGTGTGGACTCATTCGCAAGGGGTCTACCCATTGCGCGCGGCGCTAGCGCGCACGCTCGGGCTCGATCCTGCGGCGATTTCGGTCAAGCATATTCAAGGGCCCGGCTGCTACGGCCATAACGGCGCCGACGACGCGGCGGCCGATGCGGCCGCTCTTGCGGTACGCCGGCCCGGACAGCCGGTTCGCGTGCGATGGCGGCGCGAGGAGGAGTTCGGGTTCGAGCCGGTGAGCCCATCAATGGTGGTGCGGGCCGCAGCGGCGCTCGACGGGTCGGAGCGGCCGATCGACTGGACCACCGAAATCTGGAGCGGCCGCCACGGCAGCCGGCCGGGCGGCGGCGGCAATTTGTTGGCCGCCGAGGCGCTGCCCAACCCGCCGCCGCCGGCGCCGCTCAATGAATCTTCGGGAGCGCCCGGCGCCGGCACCCGCAACGCCGAGCCGCTCTACGATTTCGCGACAAAACGCATCCTCCACCACCTGATCGCCGAGACCCCGGTGCGCACCTCGTCGCTGCGCGGGCTGGGTGCCACGCTCAACGTTTTCGCCATCGAATCGATGATGGACGAATTGGCCCTGCGCGCCGGAGCGGATCCGGTGGCCTATCGCTTGTCGGTTCTGGCCGACCCGCGCGCCCGCGCCGTGGTCGAGCGGGCGGCGCAGCTGGCGGGGTGGCAACCGGGGCTGCCCTCCGGCCCCGGGCGTGGCCGCGGCATCGGCTTTGCCCGCTACAAAAACATCGCCGCCTATGCGGCGGTCGTCGCCGAGGTCGAGGTCGATGAGAATGTTCGTCTGGTGCAGGTTTGGTGTGCCGCGGACGCCGGCCTCGTCGTCAACCCGGACGGAGCGGTCAATCAGCTCGAAGGCAATATCGTCCAAGCGGCGAGCTGGGCGCTCAAGGAAGGGGTGCGGCTCGACACCGGCGGCATCGCGTCGCGCGATTGGGAGACTTATCCGGTGCTGCGCTTTAGCGAAGTGCCCGAAGTAGCGGTTGAGCTGGTCGATGCCGACGCCGACCGGCCGCCGCTCGGCATCGGCGAAGCCGCCGGCGGCCCGGCGGTCGCCGCGATCGGCAACGCCGTCGCCCAAGCGCTCGGCACCCGTCTGCGCGACCTGCCGCTTACCCGCGAGCGGGTCATGGCCGTCCTCTTGCAGGCCTAGCCGGCATCACCCCGGCGCGGGCAGCAGGCGGTCGATCTCGGTGGTGATTTGGCGGTCGGTCGGCGGCACCTGGGCCGGCCAGGCGCCGACCAGCGCGCCATCCGGGCCGATCAGGTATTTGTGAAAGTTCCAGCGCGGCGTGCCGGCCTCGCCGAGGCTGTCTGCAATCCAGCGGTAAAACGGATGGGCGTCGCCGCCGAGCACGCGGCATTTCTCGGCGAGCGGGAAATCGACCGCATACCGGGTCGCGCAGAACTCCTTGATCTCGCCCGCGGTGCCCGGCTCCTGTCGGCCGAAATCGTTGGACGGCACGCCGAGCACGACCAGCCCGCGCTCGCGATAGCGCTGCCACAGCGCTTCGAGATCACGGTATTGCGGCGTATACCCGCAATAGGATGCGGTGTTGACGACGAGCACCGGCCGCCCGCGCCAGGCGTCGAGCGGCAACGGGGCGCCGTCGATCGATGTGAACGTGAACCGGTAGGGATCTTCGGCAGTGGTCACAGGCGGCCTCCGGACAACGGGCGGTGAGGGAGCATCGGCCCCCAGCATAACGCCGTCCCGCCGGCCGCGCAGCCGCCGGCGCTCGGCGCGGCCATGCTGCTGGCGTTCTTTCTGAAAGGACTCCTGGTCGGCGCGGTCATCGCCGTGCCGGTCGGGCCGGTCGGCGTCTTGTGCGTCCGGCGGACGATATTCGAGGGGACGCTCGCCGGCCTCGCCTCGGGTTTGGGGGCGGCGACCGCCGACGCGATTTTCGGCATCATCGCCGGGTTTGGGCTGACCGTCGTCGCCGACTGGCTGCTCGGCTACGAAAACCTGCTACGTGCCGGCGGCGGCGGCTATCTTCTTTATGCCGGAGGTGCCGCGTTTTTTGCGAAGCCCGACCCCGAGCAGCACGAGGAGACCGATCCCGAGGGCTTGGCGCGCGATTTTGCTTCGACCTTTGCCCTTTCCGTCACCAATCCGGTGACAATCCTTGCCTTTCTCGGCATCTTCGCAGCACTCGGCTTGAGCGGGACGACCGCGACGCTCCTCGGCGCTGCCAGCATGGTGCTCGGCGTGTGGATCGGCTCGATGCTGTGGTGGCTGGGATTGAGCCTCGGCATCGGCCCCTTCCGCCGGTCGATCGGACCACGCCACCTCGCCTGGATCAGCCGCGGCTCCGGCGCCATCCTCTTCCTGTCGGGCGCGGCATTGCTGATCACCGCCGCGATCGAATATTTCGCCTGACGCCAACCCGAGAAGGACGAGCCGTGGTCTACCTGCCGCCCCATTTCACCGAGACGCGCCGCGAAGTCCTGGTCGCCCATATCGAACGCTACGATTTTGCCATGCTGGTGACCCACGGCGCCGCCGGGCTCGTCGCAAGCCGCGTCCCATTCCTGCTCGAAGAGGAAGGCGAGATTCTGCACCTCCAGGGCCATCTCGCGCGCGCCAACCCGCAAGTCGCCGATCTCACCGCAGAGGGCGAGGTGCTGGCCGTGTTTGCCGGTCCGCACGCCTATGTCTCGCCCGGTTGGTATGAAACGGGACCGGCGGTGCCGACCTGGAACTACGCCGACGTTCATGTGTATGGCCGGGCGCGGCTAATCGATGAGGCCGATCGTCTGCGCGCGCTGCTGCGCCGGCTGACCGACCGCCACGAGCAGCATCGGGCCGAGCCATGGCGGATGCAGGATTTGCCGGCGAATTACGTCGCCGGCATGCTGAAAGGCATCGTCGGTTTCGACATCGTCGTGAGCCGGCTCGAAGGCAAGTTCAAGCTGAGCCAGAACCGCCCGCCGGCCGACCCGCCGCGCGTCATCGCGGCACTCGAGGTGCAAGGCAACCCCGACGCCGACGCCGTGGCGCAACTGATGCGCCAGCGCCGCCACAGCTGAACGGGTTTACGACGCGGACGTGTCGGCGCCGCCTGATTCGAGCTCGGCCGCCTTTGCATCCAGGTCAGCGGCCAGTCGGTCAAGTGCTTGTGCGAGCTGTGGCGCTCGCCGCCCCAGATCGCGAAGCGCAGCGGCTTTTTGTCGCAGAAATTCGATGTGCTTTCGCATAGCAATTTATAAACGCGGCGTTGGTTTCGTTAGTTTCCATTTACTGTATCTGTTAAGAACCGTTGTCAATCTGTTACTAATCTTGTTACATTGTCCTCATGTCGAAAGCAACGCGACCGAAACTCCCCCTGGCGGAACCTAGCTGGCTGACAAGCGTCTTAAGGGTTAGGGGGAAGCTGGTTCACAGCAAGCGAATGCGAGACGCCCGACGACCGAGCGCGGCGTATTATCGACAAGTCGCCGCAGAAATCGTTGAGCTGGCGCAGACAACGCGCCAGCCCGAGTTGCGTCGCGAATTGCTCGAATTCGCCGAACGCTTTCGCCGCATGGCCAACTACGCCGAAACCCATTCGGCCGATCGGCGCAATCCGGGATCTGCCAACGACGGCGCTCGACCGCCGCTTCAGGAAAAATCGCCCGACACCAAAAAATGACACGGCAGCGTCGTGCGAGCACCGCCAGTCTAGGAGAACGGGGGATATGACAAAATCGACACTGCATGTTGCCGCAATAGTCTTCGTTCCCCAAAGCGGTAGCGTCGCCTAGCGCGGCCGACCCGCTGTGCCGACTTTGCTGTGGCGGATATCGAGGAGCGAATGTTGGCGACGGGGGGACACGAATCGGTGCAGGGCCAGCGGCCGGCGCGAGGCTGGCGGCTGCTGCTCGTCCTTCTTTTGGCGGTGCTCGGCTCGGCGGCGCAGGCCGCGGAGCCGGCGCCAGCTGCGCCGGTCTCCGAGGCGGAGCTGGAGCGGCTCGTCGGCACCTTGCAAGACCCGGCGGCGCGTGCCCGGCTCGTCGCCGAGTTGCAGGCGCTGATCGCGGCGCAGCGGGCAGCGGCACCGCCTTCACCTTCGGTCCCGGTCGCGCCGACCGCGCCGGCACGGGCCGCGGCAGAGCCCACCCCGCAAAAGGCAGCGATCGTGCTGTTCGGTCGACTGTCGAAGCAGGTCGATGCCGCCACCGGGGAGATCCTGGCGGGTGCGGCGGTCGTCGTCGACGCACCCCGCCTCGTCGGCTGGATCGAGCACCAGGTCGCAAACCCGGCCGCGCGCAACCGCTGGATCACCGCCGGTTATGCGGTGGCGCTCGTCTTCGGGCTCGCGATCCTGGTGGAATGGGCGCTGCGCCTGTTGCTGGCGCGGGTGACCCCGCGTTTCCCGGTGCGGCGCAGCGATACGCGCGCGGTTCGCGCACTTTTCGCATTGTTGGGGTTTTTTGTCGACGCTCTGCCGATCGTGGTTTTCGCCGGCATCGCTTATGCCGCGATCGAGATGGGGCCGGCCAGCTTCACCCCGACCCGCGTCACGCTTTCGGTGCTGGTCGCCGCCACGGTCGAGGCGCGGCTCCTTTTATGCGTCGCCCGCGCCCTCTTCTTGCCCGCCGATCCGGGTGCAGTCTTTGTGCCGATCGGCGCCGAGACCCGGAACTACCTCTACATCTGGTTCAAGCGCTTTGTTTTTGTCGCGGCCTATGGCTATGCGATCCCGGAAGCCGCCTGGTGGCTCGGCATTCCGGGTGCGATCTACGCGCTGATGCTGAACCTGACCGGCCTGGTGCTGGCGCTCCTGGCGATCGTCTTTGTGCTGCAAAACCGTGTCGCGATCGGGCGCTGGATCGCCGGCGACCCTCCATCCGCGACCGGCTGGGGCCGCATCCGCCGCACGCTTGGCGAAATCTGGGCCTTGCTCGCCGTCGTTTACATCGTCGGGATTTATTTGATCTACGCGCTGCGCATCGAAGGTGGCTTTGGCTATGTGCTGCGCGCGACAGTGCTGAGCCTCGTCGTCATCGTCGCCGCCCGGCTGGTGGTCCGCGCCATCCATCGGCTGAGCCAGCACGGCTTTGCCCTCTCGCCCGAACTCAAGGCGCAGTTTCCCACCTTGGAGCATCGCGCCAACCGCTATCTGCCGGTCCTGACGACGCTGATCGGCGCGGCGGTTTATCTGCTGGCGGCGCTGACGGTGCTCCAGGCGTGGGACGTCGCCGCGTTCGCCTGGCTCGATAGCACGTTCGGCCGGCGCTTTATCGGTCGGCTGGCGGCGATAGCGCTGATCGTAGCGATCGCTCTGGCCTTATGGGAGATCGTCGATGCGGCGATCGAACGGCATCTAAACGGCCTCGACCGTGCCGGCGCGCCACGCCACACCCGCCTGCGCAACCTGCTGCCGCTGCTGCGCACCGCGGCGATGAGTGTGATCGTGGTGTTGGCCGGGCTCATCGTGCTGTCGCATCTCGGCATCGACATCGCCCCGCTCCTGGCGGGCGCCGGCGTGATCGGCGTCGCCATCGGATTCGGCAGCCAGGCGCTGGTCAAAGACATCATCACCGGCCTCTTCATCCTGGTCGAAGACCAGTTCGCGGTCGGCGACGTTGTCGATGTCGGCAAGGACCATGCCGGTGTGGTCGA
>DASXAM010000262.1:0-2830 GCA_036404275.1 Allostellaceae bacterium | reverse complement strand
GGCGCCCGCGGCATCCTGATCAACATCACCGGCGGCCCCGACATGACCCTGTTCGAGGTCGACGAGGCGGCGAACCGCATCCGCGAAGAGGTCGATCCCGAGGCCAACATCATCTTCGGCTCGACCTTCGATCAGGATCTGTCGGGCAAGATCCGGATTTCGGTTGTTGCCACCGGGATCGATGTCGAGGCGGCGGCGCAGTCGCGGCCGGCGATCAGCCTCGTCAGCAGCCGCGACACGGCAACGGCGCCGCGTGCGGCGGCAGCCGGCTACACGCAGCCGATCCTGACGCAGAATGCGGCCGGGGCGCCTCAGGAGGCGGGATTGCGCGCCGAGACCGATTCCGAGCCGGCGCCGCAAGTCGCCGTGGCGGCCGAGGGTGCCGCCTTGCGCGGCGGCGCCTTTATTGCGCCGAAACCGGCCGATCCCGGGCTCGGGCGGCCGATCCCGCTGACCCAACCGGCGGTGCCGCCGGCGGCGGCGGCGCGCGAGCCGGCACCCCGGCCCAAGGGCCGCGTGCCGAGCCTGATCGAGCGTGTCACGGGGGTCGGCCGGGCGCGCCCGGCACCGACGCTGCCCGAACGGCCGGCACCGCCGCCGGTCGCGGCGCCGCCGGCAAAGCCGGCTCAGCCCCGCCTCGCCTCGCTCGAGCCCGACGACCGTCCGGGCGCGAGCAGCGAGGACGATCTGCTCGACATCCCGGCTTTTCTGCGCCGCCAAGCGAACTGAACGCCGCCATCGGCGTTGGAGAGCCAGCGCAAAGATGCGGCCGCGCTTTCCGGAGCACGGTGCAAGCTGCTGATTCCGCGACGCTTTCTTCGGCCGTTTCTGCAACAATTGGCAACAAAGAGTGATTTGTTGCGGTGTCGATCCATCGATAGTTTGGACTTGGGGGAAGTCTACCGAAAGTCAGCGGCATGTTCGGGGAGATCGCGGCGGCGCCGCAACACACGTTGAAGACGGCGATCGGGTGCAGGGGGATTGGCCTTCATTGCGGGGAGTGGGTGGCGATGAACCTGGTCCCGGCCGCGGCCGGGACCGGGATCGTCTTTCGCCGCACCGATATCGGCGCCGAGGTCCGGGCGAATTGGGCCAATATGGTCGAATCGTCGCTGTGCACGACCTTGGCGAACGAGGATGGCGTCAGCGTCGCGACGATCGAGCATTTGATGGCGGCATTCGCCGGTGCCGGGATCGACAATGCGGTCGTCGAAATCGACGGGCGGGAAGTCCCGGTCATGGACGGCAGTGCTGCGCCTTTCGTCTTTCTGATTGAATGTGCCGGGGTCGCCGAGCAGGACGCCGCGCGCAGCGCCATCGAAATATTGAAGCCGGTCAGCGTTTGCGAAAACGGCGCAATCGCGTCCTTGACCCCGGATCGCGGCTTATCGATGAGCTTCGAGATCGATTTCGACAACCCGCTGATCCGTCGCCAGGAGATCAGCTTTGTCTTCGATCCGGGAACGTTCAAAAGCGAACTGAGCCGGGCCCGCACCTTCGGCCTGCTCGACGAGGTCGATCGCCTGCGCGCCGCCGGCTTTGCCCGCGGCGGCTCGCTTGACAACGCGGTCGTCGTCAGCGGTCGGCAGGTGCTGAACCGCGACGGGCTGCGGTATGCGGACGAATTCGTGCGCCACAAATTGCTCGACGCAGTTGGCGACCTCTACCTCGCCGGCGGGCCGATTATCGGGCATTTCCGCGGCGTGCGTTCGGGGCATTCGCATACGCGGCGTCTGCTCGCCGCGCTCTTCGCCGATCCCGAGGCGTGGCGCTATACGACGGTTGCGCGACCGGTCGCTGCGGCGTTTCCGCCGGGCATGTTGAAGCCGCATTACGAGCCCGGCCTCGCGCAGGCGTGACGCTCCCGCGGCGCCGCTCGGCCTGCTAAGCTGCGCGCCTCTCAGGTTTACGGGATCGCCCGATGCGTGCTCCTCGTTCGACCCGCTGGCTCCTCTTAGCCGTGCCGGTCTTGGCGCTCGCCGCGTGCGGCGGCGACAAAAAGGATGCTTACATCGAAAAGCCGGTTGACGACCTCTACAATCAGGCGATGGACCAGATGGTCGAGGAGCGCTATGCCGAATCGGCCAAGACGTTCGAGGCGGTCGAAAGCCAGCACCCCTATTCGGTATGGGCGACCAAAGGCCAGCTGATGGCGGCCTACGCCCTTTATGAGGCGGGCAGCTATGGCGAGGCGATTGTCGCCGCCGATCGGTTCATCCAGCTCCACCCGGGCAACCGCGACGTCGCCTACGCCTATTACCTCAAGGCGATTTCTTATTATGTGCAGATCACCGATGTCGGCCGCGACCAGAAGATCACCGAGCTGGCGCTGAAAGCTTTGGAAGACGTGGTCCGCCGCTTCCCAGGCAGCAAATACGCCCGCGACGCCCAGCTCAAAATCGATTTCACCCGCGACCATCTCGCTGGCAAGGAAATGGAGATCGGCCGCTATTACCTGCAGCGCGGTCAGTATCTGGCAGCGATGAACCGGTTCAAGCGCGTCATCGACAATTACCAGACGACGACTCACGTCCCCGAGGCGCTCGAGCGCCTGGTCGAGTGCGACTTGGCGCTCGGGCTGAAGAGCGAAGCGCGGCGCAATGCAGCGGTGCTCGGCTACAATTATCCGGGCAACAAATGGTACATCGACGGCTACGAGCTGGTGACCGGCACCGGCAATCCCGGCGCGCCGACCCAGGGCTGGCTGGGCCGGGCCTTTGGCAGCCTGTTCTGAGCGCGGGGCTCCACAAATTAAATTTTGTTAATTTCGGCTTCGGCTTGCGGTGCGGTATCCCGGTTCGGGCAGCGGCATTCACCGGGAGGTGCAGAG
>DASXAM010000261.1:0-7239 GCA_036404275.1 Allostellaceae bacterium | reverse complement strand
ACCGGTTTGCCTACAACGCAAAAACCGGAGGGTTGTTTTATGATGCCGACGGCAGCGGCAAGGCCCATGCCAGCCAGCGCATCGCGACACTGACTAGCCACCCGACCCTCGCCGCCGGCGACATCTTTTTCGTCAGATAGGTCGCGTTATGGGCGAGGAGGCCACCGAAGGCTGACGACTGTGTTCGCATCGAGAAGGGGATTGCCGCCCATAGCGTTGCGCTGTTCGGCGCTGCCCTTGTCCGCTGCGGTCGGCACGGGCTCCGCGGTATTCACACCGTCTCGGGTGTTGTCGTAGACGCGGATTAGAACCGCAACGCTCTTTCGAAATGTAATTCCTGCCTTCACTCCAATTGCTGATGATTGCCGAAGGGGGCTTCGACGAGCTCACCCGGTTCTTAGACGTGATATTCTCAGGCTCGATCATTTTAATCGTCGTCCCCGCGAAAGCGGGGACCCAGAGTAACCGTTGATGCCCTTGGCTCTGAGTTCCCGCTTTCGTGGGAATGACGGATTAATATTTATTGCGCCGTCCGCGGCTAAGCCGTCGAGGCTCGGCAGCACCGCCGACAGAATCATGCGCGACCATGCTCGATCGCTTCCGGCGGCCCGACGATAGGACAGAGCCGCGGCCGGTGAAAGCGTTGGGTCGCCTCGCGAGTTTCAATGCGGGGCGTTGGTGACCTCGGGGCGTCCGGCGGAGAATTGCGCATAGGAGGCGTGCTGCTTTTCACGCCAAGCCGCACGCTCGGCCGCATCGATCGTGCCGTCATGGTTCGTGTCGATCTGGTCGAATCTGGAGCGGAAGAGCTTGTCGCGGGCGTCCGGCGACATCGCCGTGAGCCGGTCGTAATAGGCCATTTTGCCTTCGAGCGTGGCCTTTTGCGCGGCCGAAAGATCCGGGGCCGCCAGCTGCCGGGTCAGCTGAGCCTGACGCCGGGCCATCGAATGCAGGCGGAAGTCACGATATTCTTCAAAGGTAATACGCGACGGGCCGGCCGGCTGCGCCGTCTGTTCCGTCGCGGGGGACGGCGCCTTTTGTGCAGTCGCCGGCCAATGCCATAATCCGGCGGCGAAAAGTACCGCTGCCGCCGCCGCCATGGTCCATCCTCTCATGCTAACCTCCGCGGTTGAACCGCGGTGATAAGAACAAAACACGATCGAAAGTGCAAGCGCTTTTTCTCGAAATCCGATAAATTTTTCGTCTGAATCCATCTTAGATAGACCAGGAAATCATGCCGCTAGCGCAACAGGTCAAACGCGGCTTCGAACTCGGGAAGGTCGATCTCGGGCAGCGCTTGCAGGATGAAGAGAGCTATCAGCTCCAGCTGCGGAAATTGCAAATCGCGATGCTGCAGCTTCAGCAGATCTATCGGGCCGAGGGGCGGCGCGGCATCGTCGCGCTCGAAGGCTGGGACGCCGCTGGTAAGGACGGCGCGATCCGGCGCATGACCGAAAAGCTCGATCTGCGCTGGCTCCGCGTCTGCCCGATCGGGAAACCTAGCCCGGACGCTGGTACGGCCGCGTTTTGGTCGAGCGGGTCGAAGGCTATGCCACCACGGACGAATGGCAGCGCGCCTACGATGAAATCAACGGCTTCGAGAAGCTGCTCGTCGCTGCCGCCGCCCGGCCATTTGGCGATCTTCGACCGCAGCGATGACGGCGTGCGGCTGGTTAAATTGTTCCTGCACATTTCGGCCGAGGAGCAGCTGCGGCGTTTTGCCGAGCGTATCGCCATCCCGATCAAGCGCTGGAAGATCAACACCGAGGATTTTCGCAACCGCGCGCCGCGCGGATTATCTCGAAGCGCTCGACGACATGTTCGCCCGCACCTCCCACCAAGGCCGCGCGCTGGCACGTCGTGCCCGGCGACTACAAATGGTTCGCTCGCGTCGCAGTCGCCAAGACCGTGGTAGATGCGCTGGCCGAAGGGTTCGAATTGGCGCCGCCGCCGCTCGACCCCGAAATTGCCAAAAGCGCGGCAAGGCTCCTGCCGCGTGAAGAGCTCGCGGTACTCGGCCTGCCCGAAAAATGACCGCGGGATCGGCTCGGCTCAGGCGAAGAGCCGCTCGCCCTTCAGCCCGTCATACATATGGGCGACAAATTCGCCGTAGCCGTTCCACATCAAGGTGGGGATGCGCTTGTCGGTGCCGATCACCCGCTCGGTCGCTTGGCTCCAGCGCGGATGCGGCACATCGGGGTTGACGTTCGCCCAAAACCCGTATTCGTTCCCTTGCACGGTTTCCCAAAACGACACCGGGCGCTTTTCGGTGAATTCGAAGCGAACGATCGACTTCGCCGATTTGAACCCGTATTTCCACGGCACCGCGAGGCGCAACGGCGCGCCGTCCTGCTTTGCCACTGGCTTGCCGTACAGGCCGGTGACGAGAAAGGCGAGCTCGTTGTTGGCCTCGGCCATGGTCAGCCCTTCGATATAGGGCCAAGGATACCAGAACTGCTTTTGGCCCGGCGCCTCGGCGGTGTCGAGAAAAGTCTCGGTGCGCAGGTATTTGGCGGAGCCGAGCGGCTTTGCGAGCGCGACGAGCGCCGACAGCGGAAACCCGCTCCACGGCACCACCAGCGACCACGCCTCGACACAGCGGTGGCGGTAAACCCGTTCTTCGAGTGCCACCTTTTTCAACAGATCGTCGATGCCGATCGTGAACGGCTTTTCGACGAGCCCATCGATCTTGATCGTCCACGGCCGGATCTTCAGCGCCTGGGCGTCGTCGGCGATTTCCTTTTCCGAGCCGAACTCGTAAAAGTTGTTGTAGTTCTCGGTATATTTAGCATCGGTTATCGGACGGTCGACGGTATAATGCGGGTTGCGCTTGACGGGGTAGAGTCCGGCCGACGGGTCCGGCTCGGCGGCCGCTTCGGCCGCGACCGCGCCGAACAGCGCCGGCGCCAGCATCGAGCCCATGCCTATCGCCTTCAGCAGCCCGCGCCGACCGAGATAGACCGTCTCGGGGGTCGCCTCGCTCTCCCCCAGTTCCCATCCCCTGTTGCGCCGGATCAGCATGACCGCACCCGGAAATTGTCTGCCCCCCTTATTTGGGATGCCGGCACTTCACGCCAAGTCACGCTTTCGCGACTGTGCCGCCTGGGTGCAAACCGCCAGCTCAAAACAGCCGGACCTCGAGGTCCAGGGTCCCCGAGGTCGTCGCACCGGGACAGCGATAGCTCAGTCTGCTGCCCGGCCGCAGCGCGAGCGAGGCCGCCAGGAAGCCGCCCGCCTTGACCGTAAACGGGATGGTTTTGGCTGCGTCTGCATAGGTGACCTCGATAGGTCCCGATCCCCGGTTGCGGATATCGATGGTCGCGTTCAGCGCAAAACCGCCCATTTCTCGAAAAAGCACGGCAGTGCGCGCCGATGCACAGTCGAAGCCGGCGCCCTCGATCTGCGTCGAGAAGCTCGGCTCGACATTGCCTCGATCGATGCACGAATAAGTCACTTCGCTGCCTGCTTTGACTGTCAGGCTGACAATCTGCGGTAGGTGCGTCGAAACCGTCATCGCCTTGCCGTTTGGTGCGATCCATTTGACCGCTAGGCCAATAGGGCCGCCGCCCTCTTGGGTCGGGTCCAGCGCGAGAAGGAGGCTCTTGTTGCTGCCGGTCTTTTCGGCGAAGAGCGCACCGCTGCTCGGGCAGCTCAGCGCGAAGGCGTCACCGGCGGCGCCCCAGAGCATCCACCCCATCAGCAGTCCGACAATCCAGACGCGCATCTCCGATGCCCTTCCCGCTCCGCCTGAAGCTCGCCCCACAACCCGGCGGCTTCAGAGAGGGACGACTGCTACTGGAAGAGCGCTACTGCGCCGCCTCGGCGGTGCGCATCGCCAAGACCTTTTCCGCCGGCTTTCCGGTCAATTCCTGCATATGGTCGAAGCGGTGGGCGAAACTGCCGACACCCAAGGTCAGCGAGCGCAATTCGACAATCAGATCATGCAATTCGCTCTGCGGCATATGCGCGCTGACGACGTCCCAGCCGGGCCATCCCTCTTTCGCGTCATAGCCCAGAATCTGGCCGCGCCGGCCCGACACCAGCCGTTGCACACGCGCGGTAAAGGCGTTTGGCACCGAGATTTCGACGGTGTCGATCGGCTCGAGCAGAATTGGATCGCATTTCGGCAGTGCCTCCTGGACCGCCTGCCGCCCGGCGGTGTGGAAGGCCTGGTCCGAGCTGTCCACCGCATGGAACTGGCCGGTGATCAGGTTGACCGCGGCGTCGATGACCGGAAAGCCGAGCGGCCCGCGGCGCAATGCCTCGACCACACCTTCCTCGACGGCCGGGATGTAGTTGCGCGGGATCGCGCCGCCGACGACGCTGTCGGTAAAGGTGAAGCCCGAGCCGCGCGGCAAAGCCTTGACCTCGATCGTCACATCGGCGAACTGGCCGTGCCCGCCGCTCTGCCGTTTGAAGCGCGAGTGCTGCTGGGTCCCGCGGCGGATCGTCTCCTTGTACGGCACCGCGGACGGGCGACCGTTGACCGCGAGGTTGTGCCGGTTGCGCAAGCGGTCCATCGCGATCTGCAGATGGATGTCGCCTTGCCCCCACAACACCATTTCCTGGGTGTCGGCGTTCTGCTCGAGCTCGAGGGTCGGGTCCTCGTCGACGAGCTTGGCTATGGCGCCGGTCAATTTAACGTCGTCGGCGCGCTTTTCGGCGGCGATCGCGAGACCGAACACCGGCTGCGGCCGTTCCGGGCGGACCAGCGGCTCGGCCTTACCGGACGGGGTCAGCACCTCGCCCGTCACCACCTCCTCCATCCGGGTCAGCCCGACGACTTCACCGGCTTGCGCCGACGGCACTTTCTCCTGATGCGCCCCGGTCAGCCGCAACAGGCCGGCGACGCGGCTCCCGTTCAGCACCATTCCTTCGTTGATGGTCCCTCGCCATACCCGCACCAACGACAGTTTGCCGGTATGCGGCAAATGATAAGTCTTGATGACCTGCGCCAAAGGTTCGCCCTCGGCGGCGATGCCGAGCCGGGCGGCACTCTCTTGCGGCGACGGCGTCTCGTGGCGCAATGCCTTCCACAGCCGGCGCACGCCGTGGTCGGCAAGCGCCGAGCCGAGAAACACCGGCACGACCTCGACCCGGCGCAGGCTCTCGGTCAAGTGCGCGTAGATTTCCTCCTTCGACGGCTCGATCTCCTCGAGCAGCTTTTCGAGGAGTGCATCGTCGAAATCGGCGAGCTTTTCGATGAGGCCGGTGCGGGTAGCACGCTCCTCGTCCCAGAAATTGTCGGGCAACTTGATCAGGTCCGAGGCTTGCCCCGGGCGGTAGCGATAGGCGCGCTCGCTGACCAGATCGACATAGCCGGTGATTTCCGAGTCGGCGCCGCGCAACGGCACCTGGCGCAGCACCAGCGGTCGCTCCGATACCGATTGCAAGGCCGCCAGCACGTCGCGCACCCGCGCGCTGGCGGTATCCATCTTGTTGATAAAGAGCATGTGCGGAATTTTGTGCTGGTTCAAAAACCGCAACAGCGAGCTGATCGTCAGCGCCCGCTCGACCTCGGGCTCGACGACGACGACGGCGACATCGCTGGCCAGCATCGCCCCCTGCGCCTCGTAGCTCAACTCGACCGAGCCGGGGCAGTCGAGGATCGTCCACGGATCGCTCAGAAACGACGTCGAGGCGACGTTGAGCTCAGTCGACATCTGCCGCGCCCGCGCTTCGGGGGCGTGGTCGCCGACCGTGTTGCCGTCGCGGACGCTGCCGCGCCGGCCGGTGCCACCGCTCGCAAACAACAGCGCTTCCAAAAGACTCGTCTTGCCCGACAGATACGGGCCGATCAGGGCGGCACAACGCGAGGCCGCAGTCGCATTCGCCATCAGGCGCCTCCAGCCGTCTCGACGGACACCAGCGCGCCGAGCAACTGCCCGCCAGCACCCGGTCAAGACCCGAATGTCGCCCGCCCGGCACCGGTAACGCAATCGAAATATCGGATGGCGAGACCGGCAGAGGGCCGGTGCCGTTCCATCGGTCGCATCGCCGCTTGCTGCCGTAAGGCGGCGCGGGCTCCGGCAGCCGAATGGGCGATCTGCGCCGCTGTTCGCCCCCAAAAATTCGGCAGCGCCCTAGTCCGACGGTTCGAAAGTATCGTATCGAATGAAAGGTCTCGAGCGCCGGAAATCATTCCTGCTGATCCCCAAATCGGGGCGCCTGTCCTCCCGGCCGTGCAGCGCTTTGACGATCGACGGTGAAAAAACCCGGAATGCTCCGAATGGGCATGGGCCGCATTGGGGCCCGGGCACGGTCATCCGATGTCAGCCGGCGCCGACCGGGCGCCATTCGGCTTTGAGCACCGTCGGCCGGCGCGCCAGGCGGGGGAAGAAATCGGGTATCGGCGGCGCGGTCTCGGGCGCTCGCCAGCGCACATCGTAGCGGATCATGCAGCGGCGGCCCTGGTCTTCGAAAGACACCGCTTGTGCCGCCACCTGGCAGCGGGCGGCGGCGAGCAGCGCGGCGGCTTCGTCACCGATCGTGCCGCTGGTTTCAAATAACAGCAGGAGTTCCGCTCGGTGCTCGCGCGGGAATCGCGCCTCGACCCATCTAAGCACCCAAAGGATAAAGAGCCCGAGCCCCGCCGCGGCAAGCCCCAAGAGATTTTGTCCGCCGCCAAAGCACAGCCCCATCACCGTGACGAACCACAGGGTCGCCGCGGTCGTGACACCTTGCACCAGATCACCGCGCCGCAGAATGGCCCCGGCGCCGATGAACCCCATGCCCGATAGGATGCCGAGCGGCAGCCGCATCAGATCGAGGGTGACGAAGGAATTTGCGGGCTTCCCGGCCTGCGCCAGCAGCAGGTTCACCTGGATCATCGAAACCGCGGCGGCATAGGCCACCAGCATCGTCGTGCGCAGCCCGACCGGCCGATTGTGCTCGCCCCGGTTGAGGCCGATAAGCGCGCTCGCGATTCCAGTCAGCACCAGCCGGATTGCAATCTCAGGCCAATCGGGGTGAAGCGGCATCAGCGGGGCAAGCATCGTCTCCGCTGGCTCAACGGGCGGTTTCGTGCTCCGGTTCCGCCCGGCTCAGGCATGCAGGTCGCGTACTCCCGACTTTGCGGCGCGAGCCTCGCCGCCGACGGCCGCCCGATCCCGACGAGCGCGGACTGCTTTTCTCAAGAACCGCGAGCAACGCGCGGGCCGAGCTAATCCGCGCTGCGCCTATCCCGCTCGGGCTTCAGCTGTTGGGACGGCGATGCCGAGACGTGGTGCCCAGGGGCGG
>DASXAM010000260.1:0-11158 GCA_036404275.1 Allostellaceae bacterium | reverse complement strand
GCGACCAGGTCGAAACCCGCTTGGCTGTGGTGCCCAGCCGGGCCGCCGCCGCCGCCACCCCCAGACCTTGCAGCCGCAACATGATCATGCTGGCGCGCTCGCGATCACGCACCCCAATCGTCGTCGAGCGCGATCGCCGGCACAGCTCTGCCGCAACCTCGGGCGACGCCGTCACACGCTTGATCGGCCGTGCCATCCCCAAATCTCCGTGATCCTCGTGCCACCCGTTTATAGTCGATATTAGCGAGACAGGACACTAGGATATTGCGGAAATTCATCCCGGAAAATGCCGTGTCGGCTATGCCTGCGTCTCGACCTACGGCAGACCCTCGACAGCCAGATGTGCGGCGCACGCCACTAAGTGCGGCGCTCGGGACACATCCGGGCGGATATCCAGCCGGCGCGCGCAAGGGTGTTCCCTTACCTCGCCAAACGCAAGAACGCGGTGATCAAGGTCAGCGGCGCCTGCACCTTGTCGCACGAGCCCTATCCGTTCCCGGACATCTGGGACCCGCTCGCCCGCGTGTTCGACGCCTGGGGTTTCGATCGCTGCCTGTGGGGCACGGACTGGACGCGCGCGTTCGCCGTCGTCAACTACGAGCAGGCGGTCGAGCCGTTCCTCAAGACGGATCGCCTCAGCGACAGCGAACGGGCGATGCTGATGGGCGGCGCCTGTGCCAAGGCTTATGGCTGGTCGCCGAAGAAAGCCTAGCGGCGGATCTGCGGCAGGCCAGCTACCGCTTTGGTTCGGGCATCAGATCCTATTGTCTCCGGTCGTTGCCGGTCTCGGATGCGGGAGCTCGCGGCGCACTTCGGATGCCGGCTTGTCCTCGCGCAGCCCTTCATAGACCATCTGACGCAGCAGCAGATTGTCGGCGGTCCAGGTCAGATATTTGGCGTCGGCGACGAGCTTCGACCGGACCCAACGGACGCGGCTCAGCACCAGGGGTAAGCCGAACCGGCTGCCGCGCGGCGGCGGCACCGCGAGCGGCATTGTGCCGGTCGCGAGCGGCTGCAGGCGATGCCATAGCCGTTCGAGCTCGGCCGTGTTGATGCCGGTGCCGGCGAGGCCGGCATAGACCAGCCTGCCGGCGGGATCGTAATAGGCGAGCAGCAGCGCGCCCAGATACGGCCGGCTTCCTTCCGGATCGGTCCAGCCGACGATGACGAATTCCTCGCGATGCAGGCATTTGACCTTGCGCCACAGCCCGCGGTTGCCGGGGGGGTAGGGCGCAGCGGCGCGTTTCGAGACGATGCCCTCGAGCGACATCGCGCAGGCTTGTTTGTGAAATTCCGGGCCGTGCCCGATCTGGTGATCGCTGTACGCCAGCGGCACCGGCACGCCCGCGAGCAACTCCGCGAGCCGGGCCTTGCGGTCGAGGACCGGCCGCAGCCGGAGATCCTCGCCGTCGAGATGGAGACGATCGAACAGGAAGAACACGAGGGCGGCGGCATTGCCGGCATCCGAGGCCAGCTGGATCATGCTGAAGGACGTGATGCCGTCGGGGTCGACGCCGCACAGCTCGCCGTCGAGATAAGCGTCGCGCGCGCCGAGCGATGACACCGCTTCGGCGATCGCCGGGTATTTGTGCGTCCAGTCGAGCCCGGTGCGGGTGAGCAGCTTTACCGCGCCGCGGTCGAGCCGCGTCATCATGCGGTAGCCGTCGAACTTGATTTCGTGCAGCCAAGCGTCGCCGTCCGGCGCCGTGTCGACCAGCCGCGTGAGCTGCGGCGTGATCCATTGCGGTAGGGCGGCGGCACCGCCCCGGCGCGCTACCGCCCGCGCCATGCCGGAAGCGGAGACGACGTACTGCGCCGGCGCATGCGCTTCCTCGAGGTGATCGATCTCGCCGACATGCTTCGCCGCGTGGCTGAGCGGGTCGGCCGCTAGGCGGCCAGGCGTTCGGGAGGGAATGGCTTATCCGGTGACGCTCCCGTGATATCCGACACCGCGCTCCGTTTCTTGCCGATCCGGGCCAGCAGCCAGGTCTTGGCCGCAGCGGCCGCCCGGTCTTGTTCCGCGTGATCGACGGCGAGGCGGCGGGCCTTGAGGATGATGGCGCGCAGCTCGGCGAGGCTCCCGCAACAACTGTCGTTGAAGTGGACGAGCGGAAGGCCGGGCCGGGGCATGGCGTCCTGCAGAAGCGCGATCGCCGCCGCCCGCGGCAGGCGATGCTTGCGGCTCAGATGCAGAAGAGCGCCGACAAGGCAATGGCCGCCGTTTCCGTCATCATAGCGGCCGCGCGTCCATCGGCCATCATCGGCAAAATGCTCGAGCATCAGGTCGAGCAGCTGCACCGCTTGCGCGATCTCCACTTCGGGCATGGGCTTGGCGCTCCGGTCGGGATAGACACTCAGCCTATCACCGGCGGCCGTCATCCGATCACGACAAAGCGATCGGCTCCACCAAACCCGGATCGTTGTTCTTGACATTGCCGACGCGCGCGCTGACCGGCCAGCAGATCATGTCGTCGGAAGGGTAGCGGGCTAGCAGCGCCTTCAGAAGCGCCTCGTCGGCGGGCTCCTCGCCGAGCCATGCCGACCAGGCTTCGGGCGCGAGCACCACGGGCATGCGGTTGTGCAGCTGCCCGCACAATTCATTCGGCGCCGTGGTGACGATCGCGAAGCTGCGCACGCGCTCGCCCGCCGGCGAACGCCAGTTCTCCCACAATCCCGCCAGCGCCATCAGGCCGCCGCCTTTGAGCCCGATCGCGTAGGGCTGCTTGCCGGCGTCGACCTTCTTCCATTCGTAAAAATTATCGACCGGCACCAGGCAACGCCGCTGGCGGAACGCCTCACGGAAAGCGGGCTTGTTTTCGATGCCCTCGGCCTTGGCGTTGATGTTGGCGAAGCCGACTTTGATGTCCTTGGCCCAGAACGGCACAAGGCCCCAGCGCATCACCTCGAGGCTGCGCTGGCGTTCCTTCGCATCGAAGCGGACGATCGGCAGCGGATCGGTCGGCGCCACGTTCCAGCTCGGCGCGAAATTGGGCGTCGGCCGCTCCGGCGGAATCCGGAAGGCGATCTTGATCTCGCTCACATCGGAGGAAAGGCGGGCTCGTCCACACATATCCCTATCCTAGCATTGCCGTGCCACGCGCCGGACATGCGGCTAAAACTCCCATTTCTCCGGCACCCGGTGAAAGGCCGCATGGCCCTTGAACGCGCGCACGTCGCGCGGAAACAGGCCGAAGCCGATCGAGCAGCGGCCGTAGCGGTCGTTGATGCGGTCGATCAGCGGCGAGAGTTTCTGGCGCCGGCCGGTATCGGTGTCGAACAGATCCGGCTGATGGTGATCGGCGGGCACCAGGTCGAGCAGCACGACCCCGACGCTCAACGGCTTGTACCGCGGCACGCGCTGCCAGATTTCCCCGAGCCGGGCGAGCAGAAAGCCGGTGTCGCGCGTCTCAAAGAAATCGGTTTCGTCCCACCAGCCGCCGAGATCGCCGACCCAGGAAAGGTGCGCGCCCAGGCGCCGGCAGTAGCTCTGCTGCTCTCGCTAGGTCGCGACCAAAAAGCTTGCCCTTGTACCGGCAAGTTGACAGCGCGTTCGGCATGGCGCGCTTCGGCTTTACGGCTCTCGGCCGTGGTCCATGCGAGTCACCCGTTTCGGCGTTAGCTCGGACGGGCTGCTGCCATTCAGGGCCGATCGACGAGAACGGCTGGAACCTGGCTATGGTGGATCACCCAGGCTTGCGTATCGGTGCACATCCAGCCGATCACGCCGAGAATCGTTTGATATTCGGCCGCGAGATCGCGGCTAAAAATCGGCTCGTGATGCGCGATGCGGTTGCGCAGATCGCGGAGACCGGGCAGGGGCATATGAATGGCGGCGCGCGGTCGGCGCGCATTCGGAAAAGCGCGGTGAAGGGCAGGGCGCCAGAGCGCCATCTCGTAATTGCGCGGGCCGCGCGGGCCGCGGCTCAAGAGCCGTTCCCAAAAGCCGAAGGAGAGTTCGGCGACGATGCGCCCGGGATCGAGAGGCCGGCGCGCTCGGCGCAGCGTGTCCTTCGCACCGGCGACGCGGGCGGCCGCGGTCGGCGTGAGCGGCACGCGCGGATCGTCGTACCAGGCGGGCCCGTAAACGGCGGCGAGCTCGCGGTGGAAGGCGTTACGGATCAGGATCTCGAGGGCCTGCAGCGGTCCGTAGAGCGCGGCGCTGATGCGGGTGTTCCAGACGTAAAGCCGGAGGGCCGCCGCGTGATCGGCGCCGGCTGCGGCGAGATAGGTCGCCAGCCGTTCCGGCGATATGGCGCGCTCTAAGGCATTGATATTAGATGGAGAATAGGGAAAAGGGTTGACCATTGATGAAAAGGTGCTATATTTTGTCTTGTACGCCCCGGCCCCGCCTCTGCGAAAGCATGCGCCCGGGGTTTTTCTTCACTCTCGTGTTATAAAGTAAAACTGTTATTTGTACCACCATTTGTCGATCTGATTATCCCAGAGTGCTGCGCGAGCGTGTCGATCGGAATGGAAGAGCGAAGAAGATCGACGGTCGGCAATGCTCTACGCGCCCCGAGCGAAATGGTCAAAGGTATCCTCAGCCGGCGGCTCGACCGGGATGTAGTGGTCTCCAGCGTCCAGCAGCAGCAAGCTGATCGAGAAATCGTACTGCTCGGAGAAGATGGTCATCTCGTGCGCTGGCTCGGGAAACCAGACGCCAGGCCCGTGTTCGATGCCGGCACGGGCGTCGATCAGCTGATCCTGGGTGGCGGCGAGAGATGAAGCCGGTATCGCGATAGGACCGCCGGACGTGCGGAAAAATGCGCCGGTCTTCAGCGCCATGTCGCTGGCGCGCGACCACATGATGAAGCCGTCGCGCGAGACGACGAGAACGCTCCGCCGGTCGGTGTAACCGAGCCAGCGCAGGATCGCCGCTATCAGCGAGACCCGATAGCGGTCGGCGCAATGCGAGATCATGTCGAGATCGACTTTGGCGCGCGGTCCGATCTGCCTGCGAAAATCATCCAGGGGCATCAGCAGATTGGCGGCGAAGGAGTTTGCCTGCTGCTCGATCCGCGCATACGGGGAGTCCCAGCGGGCCACGTCCTGGGCGCTGCATTCGATCCCTTTGGGATACGCGAGACGATGCAGCAGGTAATGGCCGAATTCATGTGCGAGCGTGAAGTTGATCCGGCCGGCCGAGGCCAGGGCATCGTTGTAGATGATGCCCCAGCCGTTTTTTCCTGCCGGCGCGGGATAAAGGGCACCATCGAAGCCAGGAAGATTTGCGCCTTTGGCGAGGGTAATCGAATCGCCGGGAAACCGCTGTGCCGTGTATTGCAGCGCGAGCTCGATGACGTTGATCGGAAAGTGCTCGGGCCCGAGCACCTGGTTAAGCATCTTGGTGAGGTCGAAAGCCCAGTGCTCCGGGGTCATCGCGCGGGTCATTTCTCGTCGTCACCCCAAAGCTCGACCATGCGGCGAATGCGCTCCTTGGTGTTGGTATCCATTTTTCGATATTTGCGGAAGAATGCTTGGTCAACCGCGTCAGCCGGCAGGATTGTGTCGTCCTCATCGACAAGATAATCCGACGTGACGCCAAGCACAGATGCAATTTTAGCGATCTTATCTGCGGATGGTCGTGGTGGATTTTTATTCTCTAATTCCCAGATGTAACTTTTGCTGGAGTCCGATAACTCAGCCAGTTTTTCGAGAGTGTGCCCTTTCTTCTTTCGAAGCTCGCGTATCTTTGTCCCGAGTGTGGCCATGGTCGTTCCTCCTCCTGCCGGTGTGGTTCAGAGTAGACGTACTTGCCGTCCTTGACAACGCGCATCCGATCGCGATATGGTTCGGAGTTGGCATACTTATAGGATGTCATTTTCGGCACATGCCGCAGTTTAAGGAGGATTTTGAGATGGGGTTTATGGATCGACTGCGGGGATCGACGGTGCTGCGCGAACCGGTCGACATTCTGTTGGCTGATATCGCGATCCGGGTGCAATTGACCGCGACCGATCACAACAAAGCCGTCGCCCGGTATCAGACAATCAACGAGTGGCTCGAACGCGACGGGAGCCCGCTGCAGGGCCGGGTCCAGCTGCTGTACGCGCAAGGATCGATGGCGATCGGCGCGACGATCGCTGCAAGGCTGCGGACCGATGAATACGACATCGACATCATCGTTGAGCTGGATTTGCCGTCGGGCCTCGACGCCGAGACGATCCTCGATCTGCTGTTCCACTCCATCAGAGGCAAACCGGGGTCGCGCTACTATTCGATGACTTCGCGCCGGAACCGGTGCGTCACGGTCAGCTACGCCGACGGCATGCACCTGGATCTGACGCCGGCCGAACTGGTGGTCCCGCAGCTGGCCCCGAGGACCAGCTTGATTTGTCACCACAAGCCCGAGACGCCCGAGGTGCCGGGCTTTCGGCTGGTGGCGAACCCGTTTGGGTTCGCCGACTGGTTCAAGCAGATGACCCCCCTCGACCACTTCGCTGAGGCTTTCGCAAAGCGCGCTTTTGACGCCGAACAGCGGATGTTGGTCGAGAAGGCCGACGCGGTCCCCGTGCCGCCGCAGGAGGAGGCGCACCGTAAGTCGAAGGCCGTCATCGCGCTCCAGCTGCTCAAGCGTGCGCGCAACGTTCGGTACGATAGTCGGCACAACCGCCGGCGGCCGCCGTCCGTGATGCTGGCCAAACTGATTGCCGACGGCGCCAACATGACAACGACCCTTTCCGAGGAGGTGCTGCATCAGGCGCGACAGGTCCATGAGACGATCGCGGCGGCACACCGGCAAGGGGTGCTGATCTCCATCTTCAATCCACGGTGCGACCGGGACTGCTTTACGGATCGCTGGCCCGGAACCCGGGCCGAACAGGCCACATATCTCGGCGATCTCGCCGACTTCGTCGGCAAGGTGGAATATCTGCGCAGCGGCGAATGCGATCTCCGTGAGATGCAGGCCGTCATGGTCGACCTGTTCGGCGAAAACCCGACCGGCGCGGTCTTCAAGTCCTTTAACGAGCAGCTCGGCGATCGCATCCGCACCGGTCAAAGCGTTTACCGCCCCGGAACCAGCAACCTCGACCTCACCAAATCGGGCCTGCTGCGACCGGCGGCGCCGGTAATCGTGCCGGCCGCGACCGTAACCACACCGCGGCACACCTTCTTTGGCGGTGATCGCCGCGAATGACCCGGCGGCGGTCTCTCGCGGAACAGATCGCCCGCATGGCCGAGGCGGCGCCGTATCTGCGAGAGACGGCGCATTGCGACTGGTTGGCTATTTGGCGAGGACCGCTGCGGCCGCTGCAGCGGTCCTACACTGTCACCATCACCTATGTAATGCGGAGCTGGATCGGCGATCTGCAGGTGATGGGCGCCTTTAAACCGGTCGTCCGCCTGATCGAGCCGACATTGCAAGTGGTTCATCCCGACACCGGCGATCGCGTCCCGCACGTCTACAGGGACTGGGTTTTTCCTGAACGCTCGGAGTTGTGTCTCTACGACCCGGTCGCCGACGAATGGTCGTCGTCGGCCCTGATCGCCGACACCATTGTGCCTTGGGCGTGCGATTGGTTGGCTTGTTACGAGGGCTGGCTCGCGACCGGCGAATGGACCGGCGGGGGTAGGCACCCGGGCGATGCGCCGGCGGCGCAAGCCGCATGAGCGACGGCGACCGCGCGGGACCGCGCTCGGCCGGAACACGCCGATCGCGACGGCCGCGCCTAGCATGGCCCGCCGACCGGGAATTCCGCATCTTGTCGATCGACGGCGGCGGCATTCGGGGTATTTTTCCCGCCGCCGTTTTGGCTGGCCTTGAAGAGCAGTTTCTCGGCGGCAGCAGTATCGCCGGCTATTTCGATTTGATCGCCGGCACCTCGACCGGCGGAATTCTGGCACTTGGCCTCGGCGCTGGGCTCACGGCCACCGAGCTGCTGCGTCTATATGTCGATCGCGGCGGCGAGATTTTCCCGCCGCATGGCCCCGGCTTTATCGGCCAGGTCATGCGCCGGCTCCAGATGGCGCGGCGCGTGGTGCGCTACATCTACGAACAGGACGCGCTTGCCCGTGTCCTGCGCGAGAAACTGGGTGATCGCCTTTTTGGTGCGTCGGCAAAGCGCCTCTGCGTGCCCTCGTTCGAGGGCGAGCACGGCGAGATCTACATCTTCAAGACGCCGCATCATCCGGATTTCAAGAAGGACTGGCGCGAGTCGATGCTGAAGGTTGCGCTCGCGACATCGGCCGCCCCGACCTATTACCAGCCGCTGCGCGACGACGAGTACATCTTCGTCGACGGCGGCATATGGGCGAACAACCCGGTGATGATTGCCCTCGTCGAAGCGCTCGCCTCGTTCGATGTCGAGCGCGAGCAAATCCGGATTTTGAGCATCGGCTGCGGCGAGGGGCAGTACGGCGTCGGCGGCACGAAACTGACCTGGGGCGGTCTGGTGCAATGGCGCGACATCATGAATGCGGCGATGCGGCTGCAATCGCAAAACGCCCTCGGTCAGGCCGGTCTGCTGGTCGGCCCCGAAAATTTGATCCGCGCCGACCTGCCGCGCGATTTTCGCAAAATCGGCCTCGATGATTGGCGCGCTTCGGTCGAGCTGCTGCCGTCAGCAGCGGCCCGCGCGCTGAATGCGGACGGCAACCGCATCGCGGCCGCTCTGCTGCAGGACCCGGCTGAGCCATATGTTCCGTTCTATAGCGAATCCCGCACTTAGCTCGGCTGTACCGACCTCAGCCCGGTGTTCGACTCACCCGGGGGGCGGGTTGAATTCGTCAAAGACGCTCGGCGTCCCGACGCCATCACTATCAGCATTGGCACGCGGTGCCGTCAGACGCGCGGCCGTAAGGCCGACCGCGTGAGCGCTGCGCAGCTGCGCGCCGCCGCTGCCGCGGCAAGCGTGGCGAGCGGCGTTGACGGCAGCTCGGCCGGTGCTACGCCGTCAATAAGTCACCTTGAACGTCGGGCTATCCTCCGGCCGCGTCTTACGGTGATCGTAGATCCGTGTGGTGGCGATGTTGGCGTGGCCGAGCCATTCCTGCACCTTGGCGATGTCGGCCTGGTGATCGAGCGCGTTGGTGGCGGCCGTCGCGCGCAGCGCGTGGGCGCCGATCTCGAAGCCGAGCTCGGCCGAATACCCGCGCACCAGCCTGTAGACCATGTCGGGGTCGAGGGCCTTGTCGAGCTTGCCGGTGCGGTTGTTGCGGATCGGCCGGAACAGCGGGCCATTGTCGTCCGCACCGTGGCCGGCTGCCTCGAGGTAATCGTGAATCAACGCGTTGGTGCCGGGATGAAGCGGCAGATACCGCGTCTTCTCGCCCTTGCCGGAGACCCTGAGATGCGGCACGCCGCGCCGCGCATGCCGGAAATCCGGAACCTTCAGCTTGCACAGCTCGTCGCGGCGGAGCACGTGATAGAGCAGCGTCGACAGAATGGCGCGGTCGCGCTTCTCCTTGACGGTTTCGTCGCCGGGCGCCCCAAGAAGCCTGCGAGCCTGATGATCGCCGATCGCCGGCGTCTTGCCTTCGCCGCTCTCGGCCTTCGGCCGCTTGACGCCTTTCACCGGGTTGTGGCTGACCGCGTTTTTTTCGCAGAGATATTCGAATAGCGATGACAGCGCCGCGAGCCGATGCCGGACCGTGGCACCGCTCTGAATGTCTTCGCGCCGGCTGAGATTGTCGCGCCAGGCGATGACATGCGCCCGCGTCACCGTGCGAAACTCTTCCGGCTGGGCGATGCCGGTGAAACGCATAAAATCCTTGATCGCGTTCTCGTAGGCGCGCCGGGTGCTGCGGTTGGTGATGTTGGCGAACCACTCGACCTCGGGCGGCACGTCGGCAAGCCGGCGGAACTCGGCGGCAGTGAGCAGCCGCTCGGCCGGAGCGATTTGGACCGGAAGCTGATCGGTCATGTGGATAGCCGCGCTTTTCTGAGCGATCTGGCCCATGCGGCGATCTCTCTGGATAGCTGAGGTTCGGCCTTCCGGGCACCGAGCTGCATCGCCGATCGGCGAACCTGGTCGGCTGTGTCCGGGAAACCTTGCTCCTCAAACCAGCGGATCACGCCGCTGATTGCGGCCGACGCTGTCTGCGTCGCCGCCGCCTCAGCCCGCCATCCTTTGCGCCACACTTTTCTTGCGATCAGCGGCATGGGTCCCCTTCCCCCCTGGGCGCCCATTCTATTCTTGATAAGATAGTGTGCGGAAGGTTCAGCAAAAGGCGGCCGCCTTGGCGGTCATGGCATGCTGGTGATGTCTGACGTCACCAACCCGTGCAGGGGTGCACACCATGACCAGGGGCGAGAGTAAAGCGGAAGTCATCGACATCAAAGACTTGCTGGCACGGGACGAGGATTTCGTGCGGGCGGCGGTGGAGGCGTTGGTGCAGGCGGCGCTCGAATCGGAGATGACGGAGGCGATCGGCGCCGAGAAGGGCGAGCGGAGCGAAACACGGATCGCGTACCGCAGCGGCTATTACAGCCGGTCGCTGATCACTCGCGTTGGCACGCTAGAACTGCGGGTGCCGCAGGACCGGATGGGGCGGTTTTCGACCGAGCTGTTCGAACGCTACCAGCGCTCGGAGAAGGCGCTGGTCGGGAGTTTGGCCGAGATGTACGTGCAAGGCGTCTCGACCCGCAAGGTCAAGGCGGTGACCGAGGCGTTGTGCGGGCACAGCTTCTCGGCCTCGTCGATCAGCGCGATCAACAAGTCGCTCGACGAAGGACTGAAAGCGTTTGCCGAGCGGCGGCTCAGCGAGAGCTACCCCTATCTGATCCTTGACGCGCGCTACGAGAAGGTGCGCGAGGCGGGAGTGATCGCCAACCAGGCGGTGCTGGTGGCGGTGGCGGTCGACGAGGATGGCAGGCGACAGATCCTGGCGGTCGAGCTGGCCAACCGGGAGAGCCGGTCGAGCTGGCGCGACTTTCTCTCCGGCCTCAAGGCGCGCGGTCTCGCCGGCGTCGAGTTCGTCGTCTCGGACAACCACGAGGGCCTCAAGGCGGCGATCCGCGAGGTCTTGCCGGAAGCTGCCTGGCAACGCTGCTACGTACATTTTCTGCGCAACGCGCTCGATTACGTGCCGCGCCGGGTCGATGACGACTGCCTGCAGGAATTGCGCTGGTTTTACGACCGGCGCGACATTGCCGAGGTGCGGCGCGACATCGCCCAGTGGCTCGGCAAATGGCAGGCCAAATATCCCC
Organism: Allostellaceae bacterium; assembly: GCA_036404275.1. Classification (GTDB taxonomy): domain Bacteria; phylum Pseudomonadota; class Alphaproteobacteria; order ATCC43930; family CGMCC-115725; genus AP-15. The sequence continues at coordinate 9 of DASXAM010000260.1, read as the reverse complement.
GGCTGTGCA
>DASXAM010000259.1:0-9052 GCA_036404275.1 Allostellaceae bacterium | reverse complement strand
TCCGTAACAATGGCATTGTAGAGGTCACCGGTTCGATCCCGGTTGGCTCCACCAATTATTTCAGGGGCCTAGTCGGCAGCGGCTAGGCCCTTTTTGCTTGCCTCGGCTACTGTGGTCATGTTTCCTGCGTCCAGTCGACGCGCACGGAGTACCCGTCCTCCTCGAACTGGATGGCGAGATTGCCGCGCCAGGCGCGCTTGACAGCCTCGCCGATGCGCCGCGGTAGATGGATGTCGGTCGTGCTGATCGTGATCCCTTCGGCGTCCTCCTCGATATTCATGATGCGGTTCAGCGGGTGCTCCTGCTTTTCTGCTTCCTCCTGGTGACGCGCAAGGCGGATGATTTCCTCCTTGTGCTCGTGGGCAATGGCGCCGCGTAACGTCACGGTGCCGGCCGGAAACCGGTCGCCGATGCGGCGGCAGGCGGGGCACAATTCTTTGGCCGCCGCCCGCGGCAAGCGCAGCCACTGCCAGCGCCCCTCGTGAAAGGCGGCGCCGCATTGTGGGCAAACCGTCCCTTCCTCGAGCTTTTGTTGGCGTTGATAGGGATCGAGGATGTGATCCTGCTGCGCATGCCCGGCAATCCGGCGGGTGCGACCCGTCCGCTGTGGCCGCTGTTCCATAGCCTTCATTATCGAGCTCCTAGGCCGTGCCTACCGGCCCTCGGCGAGCGGCATCCCGGGCCCGGACATGGGCACCGATGAGCTCGCAATGGCCTGGATCAGGGATGAGACCGGCCGCGCCGTCGGCCTTGCCGCGTGAATTGGGCGGCATCCCGCTCGATGAGAATTCGTGTTCCTCATGGTCGGCGAGCGGCAGGTCGAAATGCCGCGCGACCCGCTCGCCGTAATCTTGCGAGCCCTTGAGCGCGAATACCGTGAGCCCGCCAGCCGTCCACATCCCACCCTCCATACCTAGCCCTGGATGGAATGTTCCAAACTCTCCGTGCCGCGCTTTTGATCTAGCGCAATCGACACCGCTGCGCCGTGGACAACTCTATCCGATTCTTGTCTGTTTGCGGGTAGGTGTGGCGCGAGGTCCAACATGCAACCGAACGACACGGCGCTCCTAACGGATCTCTACCAGCTGAACATGATGGCCGCATATCTCGAATACGGGCATGACGGAGACGGCGGTGTTCGAGCTGCTCGTGCGCGAGCTGCCGGAACCGCGCGGCTTTCTGGTGGCGGCAGGGCTCGATCAAGCTCTCGGCTTTCTCGAAACCGTTTCATTTACGGCGCAGGACATCGCCCGGATCCGCGGGCTCGGCGACTTTCCCAAGCCGCTTTTCGATTACCTGCGCTCGTTTCGCTTTACCGGCGATGTCGATGCGATGCCCGAAGGGACGGTGTTCTTCCCCGACGAGCCGATCCTGCGGGTGGCCGCCCCATTGCCCGAGGCGCAATACGTCGAAACCCGGCTCGTCAACCTGTTGCATTTTCAAACGGTCGTCGCGTCGAAGGCAGCGCGCATGGTGCTTGCCGCTCCCGGAAAACCGCTGATCGATTACGGCTTCAGGCGCGCGCACGGCGCCGAGGCGAGGGTGCTTGCGGCGCGCGCGGCCTACATCGCCGGCTTCACCGGCACGGCGACCGTCGCCGCCGCGGTCGAATTCGCTATCCCGGTCTTCGGCACGATGGCGCATTCTTTTATCCAGGCGCATGAGGACGAGAGCCCCGCCTTCGAACATCTCGCCCATTCGCATCCCGAGGGGCTCGTTCTGCTGATCGACACCTACGATACCGAGCGCGCCGCCGGCCGCGTCGTTGCGCTCTCCCGCCGGCTCGCAGCCGAGGGCATCACGGCCTCGGCTGTGCGCATCGACAGCGGCGATCTCGGCGCGCATGCCAGCCGCGTCCGCCGCATTCTTGACGCGGGCGGATCGCCGGGTCAAGATCGTCGTCAGCGGCGGCCTTGACGAGGACGCCTTGCTGTCGCTGTCGCGGAAGGATGCGCCGATCGATTCATACGGCGTCGGCACCAGCCTGACAGCTCGGACGCGCCGACTCTCGATTGCGCATACAAATTGCAGGAATATGCTGGTGTCCCGCGGCGCAAGCGCTCGGAGCGCAAGGCAACTTGGCCCGGGCGCAAGCAGGTTTGGCGGTGGTACGACGGCGACGGGAGGATGGCACGCGACCTCGTAGCACCTGCCCGCGAGCGGCACTGCGCCGACGCGCTGCTGCGTCCGGCGATGCGGCAGGGCCGGCGCGTCGAAGGTCTGCCCAACCTCGCCGAGACCCGCGACTATGCAAAGATGCAGCTGCTCCGGCTTCCGCCCGCTCTGGCCGAGCTGAAACCGGTCCGCTACCCGGTCGAGATCGCCCGGCTTTGCGCGAATTGGCGGCGCGGGTCGATCGGCAATCGAGGGCCTGACAGCCAAGGGATCTCCCGGCGATGCCGCTATCTCGTAGTCGAGCCGCTGACTTGGCATCGGGGCCGCGGTCTGGCAATCGGCGGCAATGGGCGGGTCGTCGACTGGCTGGTCAAGATGGTTCGTCTGCCAGCGGCGCATATGCTGGACCGGCGTATCGCCGACGGCGATCTCCGGATCGGCGACGTCCACGGGCTGGCCGAGCGGCTCGCAGCCTTTTTTGCCGACGCGCCCGGCGCATATGCCGCCGCCAGCCTATCGCGACCGGTTTCGCGACGAAGTCCGCGTAACCCGCGCAGCCTTCGACGCCTACGCCAGCCCGCGCCAGCAGGCGGAAGCCACGCGCATCGCACAGCGCATCGAGGCTTTCATCACTTGCCGCAACCCGTTGCTCCAGCAACGGCGAGCCCACTTGGTCGAGGGGCACGGGGATCTGCGCCCGGAGCATGTCTGTCTCGGCTCCACGCCTCGGATTATCGACTGTCTCGAATTCCGGGCCGATCTTCGCTGGCTGGACCCATTGCAGGAAATCGCCTTTCTTGCGATGGAATGTGCGCGCCTCGGCGCTCCCGCCGCGATCGAGCGAATTTTTTGGCCATTATGTCAACCGGACCGACGATGCGCCGTCGCCGGTGCTTATCGACTTCTACAAGGCGATCGGGGCATTCATCCGCGCCCGCATCGCCATCCTTCACCTGCAGGATGAGCCGGTCCGCGACCCGGCAAAATGACCAAAGCGAGCCGCCGAATACTTGGCTATTGCCGCCCGGCACGGAATGCGTCTGACGGCCCGCCGGTAGCACGGTCCGACGACAGACGAATTGCCGCCGCCGCGCAGGCTTACCCGTTGCAGAATTATTTCTTGAGTTCAAGTCGATGTGGTGGCGACGACATTGCGAAAGCGCACCAGAGCGAGACAGAGAAAGAGCGAGCCGGTCAGCGCGACAATCAAGAACTGCGACCATACGACCGTGAAGCCGGCGCCGCGATAGAGGATCGCCTGCGCGAAGGAGACGAAGTGGGTTGATGGCGACATCTGCATGATTGTCGCAAGCCATGGCGGCATGCTTTCGAGCGGCGTGTTGCTGCCGGACAGCATGTTCATCGGCAGGAAAACGAGAAGAAAAAGCAGGCCGAGCTGCGGCATGGAGCGAGCGACGGTGCCGAGAAAGATGCCGATTGCGGTGGCGAAGAACAGGTAGATTGCGACGCCGCACAAGAACAGCGGGATCGAGCCGGCGATCGGAACAGCGAGCAGCCCGCGGACGACAAGATAAAGTGAGAGGCCGGCGGCGGCGAGGATCACGAGGCTGTTGGCCCAGACCTTCGACATCGCGATCTCGAATGGGGTCAGCGGCATGACCAGCAGGTGATCCATCGTGCCATGCTCGCGCTCCCGGATGATTGCTGCTCCCGAAAGGACGATCGCCAGCATCGTGACGTTGTTGATGATCCCCATGACGCTGGTGAACCAGGCGGTCGTCACATTCGGATTAAAGGCGATGCGCACGACGAGATCGACAGGCGTTGCCCGGGCGCCTTCCGACCGCGATACAAAGTTGTCGATCTCGGTCGTGATCATCTGCTGCGCATAACCGGCGCCGAGACCGGCCTGGACCATCGCGGTCGCGTCGACGTCGAGCTGGATTACGGGCTTGTGCCCGGCGAGCACGTCACGCTCGAAATTCGGCGGAATATCGATGACGAAGGTGTATTTCGCCTCGTTCATCAACGGAACTATGTCCCGCTCGGCAATCGGCTGCGGCGCCTGGAAATACGGCGGCAGGAAGGCGTGGGCGATGCGGCGCGACAATTGCGAATGATCCTCGTCGACAATTGCGATCGAGGCGTTGTGCACCTCCTGCGAGCTGCTTTGCGCCTGCGCGATGATGGCGAGCGAGAACGTGTAGACGACCAGCCCGAGCAAAACCAAATCGCGCAGAAAGCTGCGCAACTCCTTAGTGCCGAGCCAGAAGATGTTCGACAAGCTGCGCATTCGGCCTTGTCAACGTTCCTGCTTGCGCAGCAGCAGAAAGCTCAGGCCGGTCAGGGCCGGAATAAAGGCGGCAAGAGCGGCGACCTTGGCGCCGAGGTCGGCAAAGCCGAGCCCTTTTGTAAACGTGCCGACGCTGATCGGCAGAAAATAGGTCATCGGAAAGGCGCGGCCGATGATCTGCGCCATTCCGGTCAGCGACGATACCGGCACCAGCATGCCGGCGAACATTGTCGCCGGCAGAACCGTCAGAATGGCCGTGCCGAACAGCGCGGCGATCTGTGTGCGGGCAAAGGCCGAGATCAGCATGCCATACCCGGTCGTCGCGGTCACATAGACCAGAGCGCCGAGCAACAAGGTCGGGAAGCTGCCCTTGAGCGGCACCGCAAACACGAACAGCGCCATCAGCAGCATCAGGCCGAAATTAATCAGCGCGACCGCGATATAAGGCAGTTGCTTGCCGATCAGGAATTCGAGGCGCGTGACCGGTGTCACATAGAGATTGATGATCGAGCCGAGCTCCTTCTCGCGGACAATGGCGAGCGCCATCAGGATCGCTGGAAACAATGCCAGCTCCAACGACAGTGTCGCCGGAACCATGGCATAGATGCTGTCGAAGCTTTGATTGTATTTAAAGCGGACCGCGATTTCGGCGGGCGGCAGCGCCGCCGCCCCCTTGGCTGCAGAGTTGCTCAAATAAAGCTGATGCATCCCTTGCAGATAGCCGCGGACCGTCTGGGCGACAAACGGCCTCGCCCCGTCGACCCAGGCAGCAACCCACACCGGCCGACCGCGCGCGATATTGCGGCCAAAGCCGGGCGGGATCTCGATACCGGCGCTGATCGTGCCATTTTCGAGCCGCCTTTCGAGATCGGCATAATCGGCGAGCGGGGACCTTTCCGCAAAATAAGGCGAGCCTCGCAATTCCTCGAGATAGGCCCGGCTCTCATGCGTTCGATCGTGGTCGAGAACGGCGAAGGAGAGGCTGTTGACGTCGGTCGAGATGCCGAAGCCGAACACGAGCATCAGAAAAGCTGTGCCGAACAAGGCAAAGCCGAGCCGGATCGGATCGCGCGTCAGCTCCAGCGCCTCTCGGATCGTGCATGCGAAAAGACGCCGGAACATGAAGAAATGGGTTGTGCCCGCCCGTCGCTGTGGCGGACCCGGTGGCACTGTGAGCAGTTCCGGCGTGCGCTCCGCGGCCGCCTTCGTTGCACCCGTGGCGCGGGCACCGGACGCCTGTTCGAGATATCCGATAAAGGCATCTTCGAGCGTTGCAGCGCCTTGCGCTCCGATCAGACCGGAGGGCGTGTCAATGGCCAAGACTTGGCCCGAATCCATCAGCGCAATGCGGTCGCAGCGCGCGGCTTCGTTCATAAAATGGGTCGAAACAAAAATCGTGACGCCCTCGCTCCGCGACAGCTCGATCAGCAATTCCCAGAAACCATCGCGCGCCCGCGGATCGACGCCCGAGGTCGGCTCGTCGAGGATCAGCATCTCGGGCTCGTGCACGATCGCGACGGCAAGCGACAGCCGCTGGCGGATGCCGAGCGGCAGGTCGAGCGCACGCTGGTCGAGGTGCTCGCGCAGGCCGAAGCGGTCGACAAGTGCGGCGATGCGGGCTTTTGCCTTCTCGCCCGGCAACTGGAAGAGGCGGGCGTGCAGCTTGAGGTTCTGCTGGACCGTGAGTTCGGTATAGAGCGAGAACGACTGCGACATATAGCCGACACGTTTGCGCGCATTGAGGTCGCCGGCATCGAGCGGTCGTCCGAACAGCAGCGCTGCCCCCTCGCTGGCCGGCAACAGCCCGGTCAGCATCTTCATGGTCGTCGTCTTGCCGCAGCCGTTGGAGCCGACAAAACCGAAAATTTCTCCGCGCTCGATCGTAAAGCTGACGTGATCGACCGCCGTAAAGTTGCCGAAGCGGCGGGTCAGGCCGCGCGCGGTGACGACCGGTGCGGCATCGAGAAACCGGCGCGGCGCCATCCCCAATAAAGGGCGGCCGGAATGCTGCGGTTCGGGCATCAGGGCGACGAACGCGTCCTCGACGCCGCGTGCGCCGGTGACGGCTTTGAGTTCCGCCGGCGATCCGGCCGCGACGATCCGACCGGCATTCATCGCGACGAGCCGGTCGAAGCGGTCGGCCTCTTCCATGTAGGCGGTCGCAGCGAGAATGCTGATGCCGGCATGACGCGTCCGAATCCGCTCGATCAATCCCCAGAATTGCCGGCGCGACAGCGGGTCAACCCCGGTTGTGGGCTCGTCGAGAATCAAGAGATCGGGGTCGTGGATTAGAGCACAGCACAGCCCGAGCTTTTGCTTCATGCCGCCGGACAGTTTTTTCGCCTGACGGTCGGCAAAAGGCGCGAGACCGTTGCCTTCTAGCAGTTCAGCGATACGGCTTTCTCGCTCGGAGCGGGGCTGACCGAACAGACGGCCAAAAAACGCGATGTTCTCGCGCACGCTGAGATCAGGATACAGGTTCTTGCCGAGGCCCTGCGGCATATAGGCAATGCGCGGACATATGGCGGCGCGATGGGCCGCATCCGCCATATCGCCGCCGAGGACAAGCGTCCTTCCGGACTGGATCTGTCGAGCACCGGCGATCAGGCTCAACAATGTCGACTTGCCGACGCCGTCGGGCCCGATCAGCCCCGTCAAAAAGCCGGCCGGCAGCGCGAGCGTGATATCGTCAAGCGCGACCGTCCTCCCGTACCGCTGGCTCACCCTTTCGAGACGCGCAACCGCGCTGTCTTCCGCGGTCATGGCGAGACGGCGATCATGACGCTCGGGGCGGAGCGCTCGGCCGCAGGTTCGCCGGCCAGGCGACGGAGGGATCGGTGCGGACATAGGCGATCCCCGGCAGCCCACTTTTGACGATCGCCGCACGGCCTTCGAGCCGCTGCGGATCGATGCGCACTCGCACCCGGAACATCAGCTTGTCGCGCTCGTCCTTGGTCTCGACGGTTTTCGGGGTGAACTGAGCCTGACTGGCGATGAACACGACCTTGGCCGGGATCACGTGCCCGGGATAGGCGTCGAGCACGATGCGGCCGTCGGAACCGATCCTGACCCGGCCGGCTTCTGCTGTCGGCAGATATATATCCATGTAAACATAGGAAGCATCGAGCATCGTAAACACCTTGCCGCCCGCGGGCAGCACTTCGCCGACATTGGCGACACGGTATTCGATCGGTCCCTCCTTTGGGGCGACAAGGGTATTGTCGGCAATGTTGATCCGATAAAGCTCGACATCATGTCCGGCAGCGGCGAGCGCGTGCTGGGCCTCGGCAACCTTTGCGCCTGCCGCGGCTTGCGCGGCAGCAGCGGCGACCATCAGCTGCTGGCGCTCATCGAGCAATTCGACGGTGGCAAAGCCCCGCGAAACAAGTGTACGGGTACGGTCCAACTCCTGCTTGGCGAATACCGCCCGAGTCTCCTGTTGCGCGAGGTTCGCCTTTGCCTCTTCGAGAGCGTGCTGCGCCTGCCGCACCAAGGCCTCCTCTTTCCTGAGCGTCGCCTCGAGATCGCTTGTGTCCATGACCGCGAGGACCTGGCCTCTTTTGACCACGTCGCCCTCGTCCACAAGCAGCCTGGCAACCCGGCCGGCGAATTTGGTGTCGATATCGATTTGGTCGGCTTCAAGTCGCCCATTCCCAAGGGCAATACCGGGCGGCGGCCCCGTCCCTCGATGCAGCCACCAATAACCGCCGGCAAGCCCGCTGATCAGCACCACGAGCAGCGCCAGAGCGCGCCACAGACGGCGTCGGCTGGCTTGCGGGCGCTGCGCCGGCGGCACGATCGCCGGCAGCTTCCCGGCCGGCTCGGCGCCGAGGTGCCAAGCATCACCGTTTGGGGCAATCCCCTTTTGCGGACTGACCCGTTCGGCCCCGGTGTCGGCTTTGTCACCGTTGGACATGTGCCAAAATCAGCGGATTGTTACTGGCAGCGAAACTGGCCGCACTCTCGGAAGCGCGAATTGATTTCCCTCAATGCCCAATCCCGAGGACGACTCGGCCAATTCAATTCGGCGCTCGGGTCCCGCCTTGCAACCCGATAATCCCGGCGCGAAATCGTCGCTGATCCGGCGGCGCTGCAGGCTACTGCCGGCGACCGTCGCGGCAGACCTATTGGGCGAACCAACAATTCCGCCGATTGAGTTGACGGGCGCCGCCGGCCGATCCTAGCTTTGCTCGTGCAACGATTGCGGGAGCCGCCGCCATGGCCAGGATCGTGCTCGGGGTCGCCACTTCGCACACACCGATGCTGAATGCGCCGGCCGAGGATTGGCCGCGCTTTATCGATCGCGACGGGGTGCGCGATTTTCTCGACAAGGAGGGTGAGCCGGCGACCTATGCCGAGCTCCTGGCCCGCGCCGAGCCACATGTCGCGGCCGAGCTGACGCCACAGCGCTTCGCCGCCCGCCACCGGGCTGCGCAGGAAGGGGTGGAGCATCTGAAGGAGGCGGTGGCGCGCGCCGCGCTCGACGCGCTGATCGTCGTCGGCGACGACCACAAGGAGCTCTACCAGGACGACAATCTGCCCGGCTTTGTCGTCTATCACGGCGAGACGATCCGCAATGTGCCACTCGACGGGTTCAAGGGTCCCGAATGGGCGCGGCGGGCGACCGCCCGTTACTATGAGGAGAAGGAGCCGCGCGAATACCCGGTCGCGAGCGCCTTGGCC
>DASXAM010000258.1:0-2564 GCA_036404275.1 Allostellaceae bacterium | reverse complement strand
CGGCTCCGACACCTTGCCCGGCGGCAAGCGGTTGTTTCTGCCGCTGCGCACCGAGAGCGGCCCGGTCGGCGTGATCGGCATCGACCGGGACCTGCCGGGTCCGCTCTTGACGCCGGAAGAGCGCCGGCTGCTCGACGCGCTCGCCGACCAAGCTGCGGTCGCGATCGAGCGTATTGCGCTCGCCAAAGGGCTCGACGAGGCGCGCGTACTGGCAGAGACCGAACGGCTGCGTGCCGCGCTCCTGACTTCGATCTCGCATGATTTGCGCACACCGCTAGCCGCGATCATGGGCGCGGTGTCGAGCCTGCGCGCCAACCCCGACAAATACGGCGAGGCCGCGCGCGAGGAATTGCTGGCGACATTGCAGGACGAGGCCGAGCGGCTGACCCGGTTTGTCGCCAATCTGCTCGACATGACCCGGCTTGAATCGGGCGCGATCGAATTGACGCTCGAGCCGAGCGATATCGGCGACATCATCGGCGCCGCCTTGCGCCGCGCCGGCGGTGTCCTGGCGCAACACCGGGTCGATGTCGAAATCGAGCCGGGACTGCCGATGCTGCGGCTCGACCCCGTGCTGTTCGAGCAGGTGCTGTTCAACCTCCTCGACAATGCGGCCAAATATTCCCCGCTGCACAGTCGGATCAGGGTCCGCGCCACGCGCGACGGCGAGCTTGTCGAGATTGAGATTGTCGATGAAGGGCCGGGCATTCCGCCCGCCGAGCTGGAGCGCGTCTTCGACAAATTCTATCGGGTGCAGGCGCAGGACCGGCGGCGTGCCGGGACCGGGCTCGGCCTCGCCATCTGCCGCGGCTTTGTCGAGGCGCTGGGCGGCTCGATCACCGCCCGCAACCGGCGCGACCTCGCGGGCGCGGTGCTGACGATCCGGATGCCGGCGATTCCGGGAGTCGACGCCGAGCATCAACCGGCCCTGGTATCCTGAACCGAGAATTCCGTTGATTTTACGCTGGGTTTTTCTCCCGCATTACCGGCGAAAGCCGGGTCCCGGCCTCCGAGCGTGTGAAGCAATCCCATTTTGCTCGCTTCCCCAGCAGAAGCCGGGGTCCATCTTTCAGCAAGCAAAGTGCTCGATTTGGCTTGCACGGGGTTGCAACCGACCGAAGATTTGGAGGGTCGCAGACATGGGTCCCGGCTTTCCCCACGGATCAGGTCCGTGGGCTGAAGGCCCACGGGAAAGTGAAACGCACTTCAGAACCATGGTGCTGGCGCGTGGCTAAGCCCGCCACGGTTCTCGTCGTCGATGACGAGCCGCCGATCCGGCGCTTGCTGCGCACCGCGCTTGGCGCTTCGGATTACACCGTGGTCGAAGCCGAGGATGCCGCCGGCGCGCGGCGGTCGCTCGCCGCCGACAAGCCCGATCTGGTGATCCTCGATCTCGGCCTGCCCGACAATAGCGGGCTCGATTTGATCGCCGAGATCCGCACGGCATCGACGGTGCCGATCGTCGTGCTGTCGGCGCGCCACGACGAGCGCTCGAAAGTGGCCGCGTTCGATCTCGGCGCCGACGATTACGTCGCGAAGCCCTTCGGCATGGCCGAGCTCTTGGCGCGGCTGCGCGCGGCCTTGCGCCATGCCTTTCAGGCGCAGGGCGAATTGGCAATGTTCGTCTCGGGAGATCTCTCGGTCGATCTGGTGCGCCGCCGGGTCACCCGCGACAGCCGCGAGGTCAAATTGTCGCCCAAGGAGTTCGACCTCCTGCGCCACCTCGTCATGCATGCCGGCAAGGTGCTGACCCACCGCCATCTGCTGCGCGAGGTCTGGGGTCCGGCCCAAGCCGAGGAGGTGCAATATCTACGGGTCTTTATCCGCGGGCTGCGGCAAAAGCTCGAAGCCGACCCGGCCCGCCCCGCCCATATCCTGACCGAGCTCGGCGTCGGCTACCGCCTCCAGCTGCCGCCCGACCAGCGCGCCTGAGCCGCCTCGGCGCCCGATTCTTTATGCGGCCTTTATCTCGGTGGCCGAGGTTTCGCATCGAATCTTAATGCGCGGAATGCGAGATGACGGCAGCAATCGACGCGCTGCCGGCGGAGCGGCCCCCTTCTTTGATATTGTCGGATGCGCCTGCATCGCCCTGCGACCTGCGTCCCGACGCCCGTTCGGACCTGACCGTCGCCGCGCTCGGCGTCGTTTTTGGCGACATCGGCACCTCTCCGCTTTACGCGGTGCGGCAGACTCTCCTTGATTTCGGCGATCTGAGCGAGCACGCGGTCCTGGGGGCCCTGTCGCTAACTGTCTGGGCGTTGGCGCTCGTCGTCACCGTCAAATACGTGCTTGTCATCATGCGCGCCGACAATCGCGGCGAGGGCGGGCTGCTGGCATTGACCGCACTCGCCCTGCGCGCCGCCGACCCGGCCCGCAAGAGCTATCTGTGGATCATGGCGGCGGGCCTCGTCGGTGCGGCGCTGTTCTATGGCGACGGGGTCATCACCCCGGCCATCTCGGTGCTGAGCGCGGTCGAGGGGCTGAAAGCGGCAACGCCGCTGTTTGAGCCCTATATCATCCCGATCGCGCTCGTTCTCCTGGTCGGCCTTTTCTTGGTGCAGCGC
>DASXAM010000257.1:0-3992 GCA_036404275.1 Allostellaceae bacterium | reverse complement strand
CGCGATACCGCTGGAACAAGGGGGCCCGACGGGTAACGGCCCTGGTGCGCAAGCTCCTCCACCTCGCGGGCGCGCGCCGCAAGCGCCGCGTCGTCGCCGGCGACGATTTGGGCGAGCGCGATATGCATGTCGGAAAAGGCGAGACCGGCATGCGGGAAAGCGTTCGTCGCAAGCTCGTGCATGATCCGCCACGCCTCGGCGTCGCGCGGGTGCCCGGCGAGCTCCCGGCGCCACAAAAAAGAGACCCCGTCATTCAGCTTGCCTCTTGCCGGACCGCTGTGCACGTCCGGGGCGAAAGCTTCCTGAAAAAGCCGTGATGCCGCCGCTTCATCGCCGATCTCGAGATGGGCGAGGGCGAGATGCCAATAGAGGTGGCTGTATAAGCCGCCGTTGCGCGGATAGGTCGGAAGCCAAGCGGCGAGAAAGGTGCAGGCGGCATGGGGATTGCTCGCCTCGTAGCAAAGATGCGCGTAGGCGTGTGCCGCCCAGGGGTTTTTCGGGTTTTGCGCGAGTGATCGCTCGATCATCGGGCGGGCGGCATCACGCTCTCCATTCTCGGAAAACGCCATTCCGTGATGGCCGGCGAACCACCAATCGTCGCGCCAGCTCGATGCCAGCCGGCTCAAGAGGCCGAGAAGCCTGCGTTTCTGGCCGACACGGCCGGAATTGCCGATCAGGCCGTTGGTAAAGGCGGTGGTGGCGAGCACCAGAGCATCGCGCGGCCAGCTGTCGAGGTGCGCCGCCAACGCGGCAAGCGCCGCCTCGGCATCGCCCGCGACAACGAGGTCGAAAAAGGCGACGTGGCTCTGCTCCCGTGCCGTCAGACCGGCGATAAGCGAATTTGCCGCGGCGATCGACGCGCGCGCCGCTGTTATGTCGCCGCGCTCGAGGAGCGCGTGCGCTCGTGCGGCGTGGGCGAGGGCAAAGCCGGGATCTATGCCGATGGCGCGATCGAACGCCTCGACCGCGCCGGGATACATGGTCAGCTTTGCGTTGCAGCCTTCGACATAGGCGTCCCGCGCCGCAACGGATGTTGTGGAGAGCGGCAGTCCATAACCGTCGGTCAGCACCACGGATCCTCACAGCGCCATTTGTTGGGAGACGATACGATCCGTCCCGGTGCCGCGGAAGAGGCGTTGCGCGGACGGGGAAAAGGACCTCTCGGGGCGGCGCCGTCGGGCGCCTTGTCGCGCGGGTGGGGAGCGGCGACAATGGGTGCTTCGCTCAGCCTCGGCTGCCGCCAAACCTCACGAGGACCCTTATGACGCTTTCGAATTCTCCCGATCCGGCATTGCGCGAAAAAGTCGTGCGGCAGGACCTCGGCAATGTTCTGCACCCGATCGTTCAGCACAAGGCGCTGGAAAAGAAGCAGATGGTGGTCGGCGGCGGCGAGGGTTCGACGATCGTCGACGCCGACGGCACCGAGTATCTCGACGCGATGGCCGGGCTTTGGTGCGTCAATATCGGCTATGGCCGCAGCGAGCTTGCCCAAGTCGCGGCCGATCAGATGCGGCAATTGTCCTATTTCCCGCACACCGCAATGAACGCGCCGGCCGCGGGCTTGGCGGAAAAGATCAACGGGCTGATGGGCGGCGGCTACCACACCTATTTCGTCAACTCGGGCTCCGAGGCGAACGAAGCCGGGTTCAAGATCGCCCGGCAATACATGAAGCACGAGCATCCGGGCGAGTACCGCTTCAAGACCGTGAGCCGCTATTTTTCCTATCACGGCACCACGCTCGGCACCCTCGACGCCGGCGGCATGGGCGAGCGCAAGGCGAAGTTCGAGCCCTATTCCGGCGATTTCGTGCATGTCGCGGCACCCTATTGCTACCGCTGCCCGTTCGGGTTGAGCTATCCGAGCTGCGGGCTCGCCTGCGTCAAGAACATGGAGCACACGATCCAGGGCGAGGGGCCGGAGACTGTTGCCGAAATCATTGTCGAGCCGGTCATGAGCGGGGTCGGTGTGGCCGTGCCGCCCGACGAATATCTGCCCGAGGTCGAGGGCCTGTGCCGCAAATACGGCATCCTGTTGCACGTGGACGAGGTCATCAACGGCTTTGGCCGCACCGGCAAGATGTTTGCGCACCAGCATTACGGGGTGGCGCCCGACATTGTCGCCATCGCCAAGGGCATCTCGAGCGCCTATCTGCCGATCGCCGCGACGGTCGTAAAAAACAAGGTCTTCGACAGCTTTTACGGCGATCCGGCCGAGAACCGGCAGGTGGCGCAGGTCAACACCTATGGCGGGCATCCGGTCGCGGCCGCGGTGGCGTTGCGCAACATCGAGATCATGGAGGCCGAAAAGCTCGCCGAGCGCGCCGCCGATATAGGCGCCTATCTCCTCGACGGGGCGCGCGGGCTGATGCGTCACCAGATGGTCGGCGATGTCCGCGGCAAGGGGCTGTTGATCGGGATCGAGCTGGTCAAGGACCGCACGACAAAAGAGGCCGCCGGCGAAATGACGGGTGCAGTCGTCGATTTCTGCCGCGACCATGGGGTCATCGTCGGCCGCGCCGGGGGCGGCGCCCGCTACAGCAGCACGATCGCGCTCAGCCCGCCGCTCGTCATCACCCGCGCCGAGTGCGACCGCGTCGTCGATACGCTGGACCGGGCGTTGCAAAAACTGGCCTCGGCCTAGCCGGGCCGGTCTGGAGGCGGGCATGCGGATCGGGATTCATCTGCCGCATATCGGCCGCAAGGCCGGGCCGGACGCGATCCGCCGCGCGGCGGTGCAGGCCGAGGAATTGGGCTTTGCCGACGCCTGGGTCAGCGAGCACATCATCGTGCCAAAGGGGGCGCCCTACCCGCCCTCGGCGCTGTTCTACGATCCGGTGCTGACTTTGACTTGGGCCGCGGCCTACACCCGGCGGATCGGTCTCGGCACCAGCGTGCTGGTATTGCCGATGCGCCACCCGCTGCCGCTCGCCAAGGAATTGGCGACGTTGCAGAACCTCAGCGGCGGGCGGCTGATCCTCGGCGCTGGGGTCGGCTGGATGGCGGCCGAATTCGCCGCCCTCGGCGCGCCGTTCGGCGAGCGCGGCCGGCGCATGGACGAGGGGATCGCGCTGATGCGCGCGGTCTGGGCCGACGATCCGGTCACCTTCCCGACCCGCCATATCCCGGCGGTGGTCGAAGAAATGCGGATGCTGCCCCAGCCCGAAAAGCCGATCCCGATCTGGATCGGCGGCAGCTCCGAAAGGGCGCTCGAGCGTGCCCTGCGGCTCGACGGCTGGCACGGCTCCCGGCTGTCCCCGGAGGAGGTGCGGCCGATCGCCCGCCGGCTGCGGGACAAGCGGCCCGAACCCGAATTCGCGATTTCGCTGCGCTATGGCTGGGACGGAAAGGACGAGGCGGCGCTCGCCGCCCGGCTCGCCGCCTACGCCGAAACCGGCATCGATCACGTGCTGGTCGAGCCGGGAGAACGGCTGATCGAGGACTGGCTCGCCGCGGTCGAGCGTGTGGCACGCGCCACCGAGAGGCTCCGATAAAGCTCGTGCGGACGATGCGGGTGGCGCCGGACTGAGGCGTGAAAGCAAGTCCCCGCGAGCCGATCGCCTGATGCGCGCCGATCGCCTGATGCCCGGCATCGAGCCGGACCCGGCGATGGCTGGGACAATCTGCCGGCATTTCGGATCGCAGCGGGGCCGAGGCGGCGTTCGGTGCGAGCCGAGCCGCTGAATAAGGCTGGCCTTGCGCACGAGCCGGCGCTGCGCTCGTGCAAGGCGACACAGGGCCCGCCACTGCCGCCGCACCCGCCGCGCGATTCTCGCTGCCTCGGCGGGTGTGATCTTGCCGCCGGCCGCACCCGCCAAAACGGTCGTCAACACCTGCCGGAACTCCTCGGTTGTGCGCAACGCCGAAAGATCGATCCCGAGACACTCCACCGGGTCGGGCGCGGCGAGCGGCGGCGGCAAGAGTTGCATGGCGAGCGGGCGCAGCAGATGGGGCTTGCGGTCGAGGAGGTCTGACAAGGCCTGCGGGCCGAGCGG
>DASXAM010000256.1:0-8210 GCA_036404275.1 Allostellaceae bacterium | reverse complement strand
AGGCCGATCTCCCAGGGCGAGCCGGCATGGGTCAGCGAGGTCAGCGGGCTCGCCCCGGTGCCGCCCTCGAAGCCGGAGATCGTCACATGGTCGGCGCGCGCCTTTGACACCCCGGCGGCGACCGTGCCGACGCCGACCTCGGAAACCAGCTTGACCGACACCGCAGCGGCGGGGTTGGCGTTTTTCAGATCGTGGATCAGCTGGGCCAGATCCTCGATCGAATAGATGTCGTGATGCGGCGGCGGCGAAATCAGCCCGACCCCCGGCGTCGAATGGCGCACCTTGGCGATCGCCTTGTCGACCTTATGGCCCGGCAATTGTCCGCCTTCACCGGGCTTTGCCCCCTGCGCCATCTTGATCTGCAGGACATCGGCATTGACCAGGTATTCGGTGGTAACGCCGAACCGGCCCGAGGCCACCTGCTTGATCGCGGAGCGTTTCGAATCGCCGTTCGGCAGCGGCTTGAACCGCTCGGCTTCCTCGCCGCCCTCGCCGGTGTTGGATTTGCCGCCGATGCGGTTCATCGCAATGGCGAGCGTGGTGTGCGCCTCGCGGCTGATCGAGCCAAAGCTCATCGCCCCGGTGGCAAAACGCTTGACGATCTCGCCCGCCGGCTCGACCTCGTCGAGCGGCACGGGTGCCGCCGCGCATCTGAGCGTCATCAGCCCGCGGATCGTCAGCAGCCGCTCGCTTTGGTCGTTGATCGCGGCGGCAAAGGCCCGGTAATCGTCGATCGACTTGCCGCGCACCGCGTGCTGCAAGGACGCCACCGATTGCGGCGTCCAGGCGTGGTCCTCGCCGCGCAGGCGGAAAGCATAGTCGCCGCCGACATCGAGCATCTCGTGATAGATCGGGTCGTCGCCATAGGCATGACGATGCCGCGCCACCGCTTCTGCGGCGATTTCGGCGAGACCCACCCCTTCGATCGTCGTTGCCGTTCCGGTGAAGTATTGGTCGACGAAATCGCCGGCGAGCCCGACCGCGTCGAAGATCTGCGCGCCGCAATAGGATTGGTAGGTCGAGATCCCCATCTTGGAGATGACCTTGAGGATCCCTTTGCCGACCGCCTTCAGGTAATTCTTCTGCACCTCTTCGGCGCCGAGCGGCAGATTGTTCTCGGCCCGGATCTGCTCCAAGGTGGCAAAGGCGAGATAGGGGTTGATCGCCTCGGCGCCATAGCCGGCGAGCGCGCAGAAATGATGCACCTCGCGTGCCTCGCCGGTCTCGACGACGATACCGGTCGAGGTGCGCAGCCCCTCGCGGATCAGATGATGGTGCACCGCCGAGGTTGCCAGCAGGGCCGGGATCGGCACCCGCTCGGCCGAGATCGCGCGGTCGGACAGGATCAGGATGTTGTAGTCGGCGGCTACCGCCTCGCTCGCCTCGCGGCACAGCCGCTCGACCGCGGGCGCCATGCCTGCCGCCCCTTCCTCGGCCGGCCAGGTCGCGTCGATCGTTCGGGTGCGGAAGGCGCCGCCGACCAGCGCCTCGATCGCGTGGATCTTTTCGAGGTCGCCGTCGGTCAGGATCGGCTGGGAAACTTCGAGCCGATAATGGGTGCCGGCTTCATGCCCTAGGAGGTTCGGTCGCGGCCCGATCATCGAGACGAGCGACATCACCAATTCCTCGCGGATCGGGTCGATCGGCGGGTTGGTCACCTGGGCGAAATTCTGCTTGAAATAATTGTAGAGAAGCCTGGGTTTGCTCGACAACGCGGCGATCGGCGTGTCGGTGCCCATCGAGCCGACCGGATCGTCGGCGTTGCGCGCCATCGGCTCGAGGAAGAATTGGATGTCTTCCTGGGTGTAGCCGAAGGCCTGCTGGCGGTTGAGGTGCGTCAACGGATCGTTCACCAGCAAGGCGGCCGTGTCGCGGCGGAACTCCTCGCGGTGCGCTGCCGAGAGGTCGGGCAATTCCGACAATTTGAACTGGGTCGCCTGCAGCCAAGCCTCGTAGGGGTGCTCGGCGGCGAGCTGCGCCTTGATCTCCGCGTCGTCGATGATGCGGCCTTCGTCGAGGTCGATCAGCAGCATCTTGCCGGGCTGCAGTCGCCATTTGCGGGCAATCCGCTCTTCCGGCACCGGCAGCACGCCCGCTTCCGAGGCCATGATCACATGGTCGTCGTCGGTGACGATATAGCGCGCTGGCCGCAGCCCGTTGCGGTCGAGCGTGGCGCCGATCTGCCGCCCGTCGGTAAAGGCGATCGCTGCCGGCCCGTCCCACGGCTCCATCAAGGCCGCGTGGTATTCATAAAAGGCGCGCCGCTGCGGGTCCATCAGCGGGTTGCCGGCCCACGCCTCCGGGATCAGCATCATCATCGCATGGGCGAGCGAATAGCCGCCGCCGATGACCAGCAATTCGAGCGCGTTGTCGATACAGGCGGTGTCCGATTGGCCGGTGCCGATCAGCGGCACCATCTTGGCGAGGTCGTCCCCCAATAACGCCGAGGTCATCGCCTGGCGGCGCGCGTGCATCCAATTGACGTTGCCGCGCACCGTGTTGATTTCGCCGTTGTGGCACAAAAAACGGTACGGGTGCGCGAGCCGCCACGACGGAAAGGTGTTGGTCGAAAACCGCTGATGGACGAGGGCGAGCGCGGAGACCGTCAGCGGGTTGCGCAGGTCGCCGTAAAAGCTCTCGACCTGCGGCGCCAGCAGCAGCCCTTTGTAAACCACGGTGCGGCTCGAAAACGACGGCATGTAAAGCTCGGGCAAGCCCGGCAGCCCGTGCTTTTCGCCGAGTGCGGCGACGCTGTTCAGCGCCTGCTTGCGGATCGTCAGGATCTTGCGCTCGAAGGCGTCCTGGTCGGGCAGCGCCGGATCGGCGGCGACGATCGCCTGGCGGATCACCGGCATCGTCTCAATGACGCGGGCGCCGAGCCCGGTCGTGTCGGTCGGCACCTCGCGCCAGCCGACCAACGACTGGCCTTCCGCGCAAATGAAGTGCTCGACATGCCGGATCGCAAAATCGCGCGCCGGCTCGTCGCGCGGCAAAAAACACATGGCGACCGCGTAACAGCCAAGCGGCGGAAGGGCGAGCCCTTGCCGATCGGCCCAATCGCGCAGCAGCAAATCGGGCATCTGGATCAGGATGCCGGCGCCGTCTCCGACCAAAGGATCGGCGCCGACCGCACCGCGGTGGTCGAGGTTGACCAGGATCTCGAGACCGCGCGCGATGATATCGTGCGATTTTCGGCCGCCGATATGAGCGACAAAACCGACACCGCACGCATCGTGCTCGTTGCGCGGGTCATAAAGACCCTGTCTCCGCGGTAACGCCATCGTTCCTGCTCATCACCCAAAGTTGTTCGCACAATCTGCCCGCGCTCCGCGAGCGGCGGCGCAAAATCGATAATAGGCATGTTGCGGTGCACGAAGCGAGGCTTAATCGTGCGCGGCCGCGTGCCTGCGACGACCACCCGATCTTTAAGGCACAAGTGTCGCGAGATGCCGCTTCAGCCCGATGCCGTACCGGGTGGGCGTGCCGGCATAGTCGGCGATCAGCGCCGGAAACCCACCGCAATCATAGGTGTCCCAGGCCCAGCCGAGATAGGAGAGACGGTGTTGGTCGGCAAATTTCAGAAAGGGCTCGACATAGGTCGTGGCACAATCGTATTCGCCGAACTCGCCGGTTACGACGGGCACTGTTTTGGTAACCTGAACCACCGCCGGCCACCGCGCCTGCGTCGAAAAAAGCCAGTTGCGGCAGGCGGCCGGGGTCGAGGTGCCGGGCGGGCCGCAATAGCTGTGGTAGCCGGCCGCCAGCTGCGCCTGCCCGCGCACCGGGTTGGTCTTGGCCCAACGCAGCGGGTCGGCCGGCGCGTATTGCAACCAGCGACTCAGATCGGAGGCGTAGGCGAGCCCGCCCAAGATGATCGGCTGTGTCGCACCGGCTTTGCGCACCGCCGCGACCAGCGCGGTCATGCCGGCGGTGCGCCACGGCTTGGCGCCAGTCGTCACCGTGCAGCCGTCGCGCCAGCAGCGCCAAGATTCGACATAGGGCTCGTTGTAGAGGTCGAAGACGACCGCCGGGCGGTCTTTGAACGCGGCGGCGACCGACGACCAGAACGCGGGGGCGTGATCGGCGTCGGCCATCGGCTGCTGCCCGCTGGCGACACCCTTTCCCGGCGCGTTCCAATGCAAGTCGAGGATTGCGTACAGGCCGGCCGCGTTGAGCCGCGACACGAACCGGAGGATCGCGTTGCGATAGGGAGCGCCCGCGTCCGGATTGGCGGCGTCGAGGTTGATCCGGAGCCAGCAATCTTCGTTGAGCGGTACGCGCACGGCGTTGGCATGCCAAGCTCGGATCGCGGCGATCGCCCGCGCATCGACCGGCCCGTCGAAGATCCCGCCGCCCGAGAGGCACATATATTCCGCGCCCGAGCGGTTGACGCCGACAAGGCGAACCGTCTTGCCGGCGCCGTCGATCAGCGCGTTGCCGCGGACATGGAGAGCAAGCACCGGTGCCGCCGCGTCGCGACCGGCTTGGGCGGCGGCCGCGGCCACCGCCCCGAGGCCGAGGCCGAGGCAAACGGCCCCAATCCACACTGCCTTAGCCCGTGCTCGCCTCATTCCCCGCATCTCCCAGGGCAGCACGTTCGCGTGCAACCTCGCAAATGCGCCGCGAGCCGGCCGCGCGAATAGCCGGGATCGTGCTCTTCCTGCGGAATCAAGGGTCGTAGCGCTTCGGCAAGTTTGTCCGGCAGAAATAGACGATGTGCAAAGCTTATCGCCGCTTAGTTCCCTGTGAACGCTGCGGAAAACTCGAGGACACATTTTTGCCACAACCTTCGGCTCAGTTCAGGGTAGAAGTTGGGCGTAAGCGATCGATCAATCCGCTTGTCTGCTCTACGGCGGGCCCCTGAAATCGATCGACCTCCCGTCTTCTCCGGTTTCCGACAGTCATCTCGGGCAGACCGGAAAATCGCTCTCTTGCTTCCTTCATCCTTCTCGATAGCAGCCGGTCCTCTATGAACCTAATTCGCGCTGGTCCAGCACCGGACCTCGGCAGCCGGCCCTTATTAGACAAGTGATTTCTGTCTTCAGGGGAGGGGCGGCTTTTAATCCACGTCTACTGCAACTGATCGGGGGGGTTACACAATGACCAGCCGTGTTTTGCGCGCGGTGGTTGCAATCCTTGTAGTATTGTCGGGCATTAAGCTCGAGATGACGTCGACGGCGCAGGCGTCGAGCGTCGCCAACACAATGACGATTACCAACCGGAGCGGGGTGGCGCAGCTGAACTATCCGCTGCAGTTCGGTCGGCCTTTTGTCGACGGCGCGATCGCCGGCGAGCCGCGGGTGTTGATCAACGGGGTGCCGGCGGCAAGCCAGGCCGATGTCAAAAACCGCTATCACGACGGCTCGGTCGAGTTTGCCGTGATCGCGGTGGTGATCCCGTCGATCCCGGCGAGCGGCTCGCTGACCCTGACCTTTCAGAACCAGGCCCCGGGCAGCCATACGCCGCTGTCGAGCGCGCAGATGCTCGCCGCCGCCTTCAACTTCGACGGACAGATCAGTCTGACCCAGCCCGGCACCGGGATTACCCGAACCGTCTCGGCGCGGACAATGCTGGCGAACGGCGACTACCGGGTGTGGAGCGCGGGCCCGGTGGCGCAGACGGTCATTCTCGGCGACGACAGCGCGGCGCGCCAATACGATCTCGGCTTTGACAGCTACCGCTCGTTCCGGCCGCGCTTTTATGCGACCTTCTGGCCGGCGACGCATCAGGTGGCGGTCCGCTATGTCGGCGAGAACGACAATACCCAGGCGGTCGAGGACCTCAGCTACAACCTGACCTTGATCGTCGGCAACATGAAAGGCTACGGCAAAACCGGCCTGACCCACTATGCGATGTCAAACTGGACAAAGCGGTTCTGGCTTGGCGGCACGCCCAGCGACCAGGTCGATATCGACTACAACCTCGGCTATCTCGAAGCGACCCGCTGGCTGCCCAATTTCGACACCGCGATCAAACCCGCCGCGGCGCTGATCGCTAAGGAATATGCGCTGTGGACCGGCCGGCCGCACGACCTCTACGACGGCACCTGGGACGGCGGGGTGTGGCAGAGCGCCATGCCGGTGGCCGGCGAGCGCCAGGACATCGGCCCCTATCCGACCTGGGATGTGCTGTGGCTCTACACCGGCGATTGGCGGATGCGGCAGATGGCGCTCGGCATGAGCGACCTCGCCGCGGCCTTCCCCGGCAATCTGCGCGAGGGCGATCCGACGCGGCGTCTCAACCGGAACGACCCGACCGGCGTCAGCCCGCAAACCGGGCTCGGTCATATGGTCTCGATCGCCGACCGCAGATCGACCGAGTTTTTCACCGAAGCCTACGTGCTCACGGTCGGCACCGATCATGTGACGCAGGTCGGCCCGGTCAACCTGCACCAGCCATGGAACTTTGACGGGGCGCACCAGCCACAGCCCTGGTTTGTGCCCTATGTGCTGACCGGCGACCCGTGGTATCTGAACCAGGCCTATCTGTGGGCCGGGTTTAGTGCTGCGCGCTACAACGGTGGCGCTCTCAACACCTCGAACGGGCGCGGCCCGACCGGGGCCGAGGGGGTCATCAACGACGAATTGCGCGGCGCCGGCTGGGTGTTGCGCAGCCGCGCCGAAACCGCGCTGATGGCGCCCGACGCCGACCCCGAGAAGCGATGGCTGATCTCCTTGACCAACGACGCGCTGGCGCGTTGGGAAGGCAGCCTCGGCGTCACCGGCACTCCGTTTGACGGCAGCGCCGTCAAGCTCTGGGGGGCCAAGGTCGGCGACTACTATTCGACCAATCTGGGGCCGTTGAGCACAAAAGCGCCGCCGCTCGGCAATTGGGAATCGAACGGCAATCCGAAGCAAGCCAATGCTTCGGTGCAGCAAGAAGAGGCTCTCGGCGTCTTCGTTCCAGGCGCGGTCGGCTCGATGAGCGCGCCCTGGATGCAGAGCTATGTGCTCTACTGCCTCGGCCGCGCCAAAGAGATCGGCTTTGCCGCCGGGCCGGTCTTGACCCATACCGCGCGATGGTTCACCGGCATGATCAACAATTCGGGCTATCCCCAGCTCGTCGCGCAGTACGACATGCCGGTCGAGAAAAAAGGCGGCGGCTTTTTCCCCGATTGGCCGTCCTTGGTCGCGACGCTCAAACCGGCGTGGCTCACCGGCGCCGGCTGGTCGCCGCCATCGTCCAGCGCCACCTCGCTGCCGCAATATTTTGCGCAAAACCTCAACGCCGACGGCCGCGAGGGCTGGGCGATCGCCGCGGCCTCGCAACTTCTCGGCGAAACCGGCGGCGCGCCGGCCTGGGCCTGGATGCACGCCAACGTCTACGCCAAGATCACCGACTGGGCCACCAACCCCCTCAGCGGCCCAAAATGGGCGGTGATCCCGCGCACCGACACCAACCCGCTGCCGGCTATGCCGGTCGCAACCGGGTCGCCGTCCGCCGCCCCGCCGTCATGAGACTGCGCCCCGCCGCGACCCACTGAACGAGTGTCAGGATAAAGAGGCTCGTTGTGTGCACCAGGTTCTGCAAGGCGGCTTGGCGATGGGAGCCAACCAGAGCGGAGCCTCCACGCTGCGGTCGGGCAGGGCTGGCGCGGTGGCTTTGTTGCGGATGGGCGATCGGGGGTAGGCGGCAAAAGCGGCGAGCTCTCGCCCCCGCGGTGATGACGCCCTTACGCACCGCGCCGCCGCTGACGGTGGAAATCGGCGGACGTAAACCGCCGATCCACTTGGCGCGGCGCTGGCGTTCTCCCTGTTGTCGGTGCCCGCCGAACGGCGATTCCGGCTCTTGGGCGGCGCTGCCTTCGATCTGGTAGGATGGCGATCCATTATTTTTCCACAGCGCAACGAAGATTTCGGACAAATTTTTTGCGGTGCGGCTCGGTTATCATGGGCTCAGATCGTCAGAAAAATCTGCCGCCTGAGACATGATAAATTCCGGTTAATATTTCGACATTGGTAAGAAGACTTCAATAAATTTCTTCGGAGAGTTGGAGCGATTGCTGCAAGGATGGCGCGGCCGGTCAGGCCACCCGCGCGGCATGCCAGCTTCCGGGGCCGAACTGGCTCTTGTTGACGATGCCGGTGCCGCCTTGCGGGTTGGCGGCGCCGAGCCGCGCGGTTCCGCTCATCCGCCCGTCGCGGACGGCGCCGTCGAGCAGGTAGGAAATCACGCTCCCCTCGAAGCGGGCGGCGAAAGCGAGCTGCACG
>DASXAM010000255.1:0-7541 GCA_036404275.1 Allostellaceae bacterium | reverse complement strand
CATCTGTCCGATCTCGATACGATCGTGCGGACTACTCTTGCCTGGCACGCGCGTCGCACGGAATGAGTCGGCGCGCCGCGCGTTGTGCGGGGGGCTGTCGCCAGCGCAGATTTGGCGCTCGCCGAGCCTTCCGTGCAATCCCGGGAACTCTAGGGAATGACGATCGTCGAGACCGCCGAGTTCGAGGCGCGTCCCCAGCCGGAGCCGGTGCCCGCGACGGCGCCGGGTCCAATCCGCGTGCACGGCAAATTCTTCTTTGCCGGCGAGCACAAGCATTTCGTCAAGGGTGTCACCTACGGCCCCTTCGCATTTGGCAGTCACGGCACGCAATTTCCGGAAGCAGCGACGGTCGGCCGCGACTTTGCGCTGATGCGTGAGGCCGGGATCAACACCGTGCGGGTCTTTACCGTGCCGCCCCTATGGCTGCTCGACGCGGCCGAGCATGCCGGGCTGAAGCTCCTCGTCGGGCTTCCTTGGTCGCAGCACGTCGCCTTTCTCGACAGCCCCGCGGTTCAGGCCCGGATCCGCGAGGCAGTCATCACGGGGGTGCGCGATTGCGGCCGCCACCCGGCGGTCTTCGCCTATCTCGTCGGCAATGAAATCCCGCCGGACATGGTCCGCTGGCACGGCGCCGACAAGGTGCGCCGCTTTGTCCGCGGCCTGATGGCCTTGGTCAAAGCGGAGCATCCCGAGGCGCTGGTCAGCTACGCCAATTTCCCATCGACCGAATATTTGACGATCGATTTCACCGACTTTGTTTGCTTCAACGTCTACCTGCATGATGCGGCTGCGTTCCGCCGCTATATCGCCCGGCTGCACAATCTCGCCGCCAACAAGCCGCTGCTGTTGACCGAGTTCGGCGTCGATTCGTTCCGCCATGGCACGGATGGGCAGCGTGACATTCTTTCCTGGCAAGTCCGCGCCGCGTTCGAAGCCGGGGTCGCCGGGACCTGCGTCTTCGCCTGGACCGACGAATGGTTCACCGGCGGCCACCCGATCGAGGATTGGGCGTTTGGCCTCGTCGATCGCGAACGCCGCCCGAAACCGGCGCTTGCCGCTGTCGAGGAATGTTATTCGGGTCCGCTGCCGCCCGCGCTTTCCCGCCATCCGCGGGTTTCGGTCGTGGTCTGCGCCTACAACGCCGAGCGCACGATGGCGCAGTGCCTCGCCTCGCTCGCGGTGCTGAACTACCCCGATTACGAGGTTATCGTCGTCAATGACGGGTCGCGCGACCGCACTCTCGAAATCGCCGAAAGCTTCGGCTGTTGCCGGATTATCAGCCAGCCGAACAAGGGGCTTTCGGCGGCCCGCAATGTCGGCGCCGAAGCGGCAACCGGAGAGGTCGTCGCCTATACCGACAGCGACTGCGTCGCCGACCCGGACTGGCTCAATTATCTCGTCGCCAAGATGGAGGCGAACGGCCTTGCCGCCTGCGGCGGCCCGAACTTTCCGCCGCCGGAGGAAAGCCTCGTCCCGGCCGCGGTTGCGGTCTCGCCCGGCGGCCCGACGCATGTGCTGATCGGCGACGAGGTCGCCGAGCACATCGCCGGCTGCAACATGGCGTTCCGCCGCGAGGCATTGCTTGCGCTCGGCGGCTTCGACCCGGTCTATCGCGCCGCCGGCGACGATGTCGATATCTGCTGGCGGTTTCAGGATGCCGGGTATGTGATCGGCTTTAGCCCGGCCGCGGTCGTCTGGCATTTCCGCCGCAACACGGTCAAAGCCTATTGCCGGCAGCAGCAAGGCTACGGCAAGGCCGAAGCGCTCGTTTATGCCAAGCACCCGTGCCGCTTCAACATGTTCGGCCAGGCGAAGTGGCTGGGGCGGATTTATGGCGACCTGTCGTCCGCGCTGCTGTTGTCGCGGCGGCCGATCATCTATTCGGGCGTCTTTGGGCGCGGCCTGTTCCAGACCTTGTACGCGCCGCCCTCCTCGCTCGGCGCATTTCTGCCGCTGAGCTTCGAATGGAGTGCTGCGGCATTGGTGCTGGCGCTCGCCGGGGTCATCGCCGGCGGCTGGTGGTGCCTGCTCGCCGTGCCGCTGTTGACGACGGTGGCGATGTGCATCAACGGCGCGCGCAAGGCGCCGATCGACCCGCGCTTTACCGGGTTGAAGGCCCGTGCGCTGGTCACCTTGCTGATCTATCTGGGGCCGCTGCTGCGCGGCTGGGAGCGGCTCAAGTGGCGGTTGCGCGGCACGCGCGGGGCGCGCCATATCCGGCTTCCGGGGGCGGGGCAGCGACCCCGCATCGCCTGGGCCGACCGCGCCCTGCAGCTCGCCTATTGGAGCGAGGAAGGCATCGAAAAGGAGGCGCTGCTCGGCGCCCTCACCGATTTTCTGCTACCGCACAAATACATTGTCGCGACCGACACCGGATGGAACGGATGGGATCTCGAAATCGCCCGCGGTCTCGGCGCCCGGTCGATGATCCTGGTCTGCGCCGAGAACCACGGCGCGGCCAAGCGGCTGTTGCGCGTGCGCTGCGCGATGCGCTTCTCCGTTCCGGTCCGCTTCGTGCTGCGCGTTGCCGCCGTGCTGACCGCATTGGCGCTGATCCTCGGCTCGCCGCTCGCCGCCGCAACGATCGCCGCCATCGGCCTCGTCGGATTTGCCGCGATGGCCTGGCGGCTCGTCGGCTTTGGCCGCCTGCTTCACCGCATCGTCGAGACCGTCGCCAAAGAGGTGCGCCTGTTGCCGGTGGAGACCTCCGCCGCGCCGCGGTAGTGTCCTGGTTCTGAAGGCCGCAGAATAAAGAATTCCGCTTTCCGGGCGAAAGCCGGGGCCTACCGCAGCCATGGATACCGGCTTTCGCCGGTAATGCAGAGGAAGAAAGACAGCACAAATTCAACAAATTTCTGGTTCAGGACACGAGCAGCGTGCTGAAAAAGCTCCTTCCCTATCTGCGGCCCTATCGCTGGCCGGTCGCCTGGGTGCTGGCCCAGGTGCTGCTGATGACCGGCTTCGAGCTGTTGAAGCCGTGGCCGCTGAAAGTGGTGATCGACAATGTGCTCGGCGGCAAGCCGCTGGGCTTTGCCGCATCGCCGCCCGGCCGCCTTCTGGTCTTTGCCTGCCTCGGCATCGTGCTGGTTCATCTCGGCAGCGGCGCGCTGACCCTGTTGCACAATTACGCGGCGATCCGGGTCGGTCAGAACATGGTCAACGACCTACGCGGCGCGCTCTATGCCCATCTCCAGCGGCTGTCGCTCGCCTTTCACGGCCGCCAGCGGGTCGGCGACCTCCTTTACCGGATCACCGCCGACAGCTTTGCCGTGCAGACGATGGTCATGAACGGCGCGCTGCCGATTTTGAGCGCCGTCGTGCTGCTTGCCGGCATGCTCGTGATCCTCTTCCCCCTCGACCCGACGCTGACCTTGTTGTCGCTGGCCGTGGTCCCGGCCCTCTTTGCGCTGATCGCGGGCTTCAACCGCAAGATCATCGATGTCGCGGGCGAGGTGCGGGTGACCGAAAGTCGAGTCTATTCGCTCGTCGAATGGGGAATGGCTGCGATCAAGGTGGTCCAGGCCTTTGCCAAGGAGGAGGACGAGCACCGGCGGTTTATGGGAGCGAGCCGCGAAAGCTTGCGTGCGACTCTGCGCCTCTACAGCTGGCAAACGCTCTATTCGGGCGCGGTCAATCTGGTGATCGCGGCGGGGACGGCGCTCGTCGTCTACGCCGGCGCCCAGGCGGTGCTGTCCGGCCGGCTGACCCTCGGCGAGCTCGTCGTCTTTATCTCCTACCTCGCCCAGCTGTACGCGCCGATCAACCAGATGACGCAAAGCTGGGGTTTGATCGCCGGTGCGCGCGTCGGCGCCCGCCGGGTCTTCGAGGTGCTCGAGACGGCCCCCGACCTCAAAGACGGCGCGCGGCACTTTCCGGCCACCGGGGCGCGGGGTGCGGTTGCCTGGCGCGGGGTCGCCTTCTCCTACCGGCCCGGCATTCCGGTCTTGACCGGCATCGACCTTTCCGCCGAGCCAGGCGAGAAAATCGCGGTCGTGGGCCCGACCGGTGCCGGCAAATCGACGCTCCTCTCGCTGCTGCCGCGGTTTTTCGATCCGGATGCCGGCCGGGTCGAGATCGACGGCGTCGATCTGCGCGACTACACGTTGCAATCGCTGCGCCGCCAGATCGGGCTCGTCTTGCAGCCGCCGCTGATCTTTCCGTTGTCGATGCGCGACAATATCGCCTATGGCCGGCCCGGCGCCGATGACGGGGCGATTGCACGGGCTGCGCGGCTGGCCTGTCTCGCCGATTTGATCGCCGCTTTGCCCGAGGGTTGGGACACCGTCGTCGGCGAAGCGGGCTGGGCCCTCTCGGAAGGCGAAAAGCAGCGCGTCACGATTGCCCGCGCTTTGCTGCGCGACGCGCCGATCCTGATCCTCGACGAGCCGACCTCGGCGCTCGACGTCGCGACCGAAGCGCTCGTCATGGAAGGGATCGAGCGGCTGATGCAGGGCCGCACCACCTTCATCATCGCTCACCGCCTCTCGACCGTGCGCCGCTGCGACCGGATCGCCGTGCTGCGCGACGGCGTCATCGTCGAGAAAGGCACTTTGTCCGAGCTGTTGCGCAACGATGGCGTTTTCGCCGGCTATTACCGCACGCAATTCCTACCGCAAGCCGGATCCGCAGCCGAGCTCCGGATCGGCGCCTGATCGGTCAAACGCCGAGGTGGCGGTGCAGCGTTTCGGGCTGGGCGTGCACCGCCTGGATCGTCATTTCCTCGACGATGTGGCCGTTGTTGAGGATGTAGATGCGGTCGGCGAGGCTGGTCGCGGCCGAGATGTTCTGCTCGACCAGGAGGATCGTTTGCCCGGCCTCGGCGAGGTTGCGGCAGGTGGCAAGCAGGTCGCGCACGATGATCGGCGCCAGCCCTTCGAACGGCTCGTCGAGCAGCACGATCTTCGGGTTGCGAACGAGCGCGCGGGCGATCGCCAGCATCTGCTGCTCGCCGCCCGAGAGGTCGGTGCCGCGGCTCCTGCGGCGTTCTGCGAGACGCGGAAAGGTCTCCCAGACCTGCTCCAGCGGCCAGCGCGACTTCGCCGTCAGCCCGGCCAGCAGCAAATTCTCCTCGACCGAGAGGCTGCCGAAAATGCGCCGCTCCTCCGGCACCAATTGCAGCCCGAGTGCTGCGATCGCATGCGGCGGCAGGGTGTGGATCGGGGTCCCGTCGAGGGTGATCCGGCCCGAGCGCGGGCGCACCGCGCCGATCAGGCTTTTGAGCGTCGTGCTCTTGCCAGCACCGTTGCGGCCGAGCAGCGCCACAACCTCGTTCTTTTCGACGTGGAGCGACACGTCGAACAGGATGTGGCTGTCGCCATAATAGCTGTTGAGGCCCGATACTTCGAGAAGCGCCGTCACGCCGCCGCGACCCCGCCGAGATAGGCTTCCTGCACCAGCGCGTTCTTTTGGATTTCGGCGGGCGTCCCTTCGGCCAGGAGTGCGCCTTCGTGCAAGACGGTGATGCGCTCGGCCAATTCGAAGACCGCGTCCATGTCATGCTCGACGACGACCAGCGTGCGGCCGCGGCGGATGTTTTTGAGGAGCTGCACGGTTTCAGTGCGCTCCTGCGGGCTCATCCCGGCAAGCGGCTCGTCGAGCAGCAAGAGCGACGGCGAGGCGGCCAGCGCCAGCCCGATTTCGAGCCGACGTTTTTCGCCGTAAGCGAGTTCGGCGACCGGGACATCGGCGCGCCCGCCGAGCCCGACCAGCGCAAGCGTGCTCTCCACCTGCGTCTCGAGGCCGCGCACCCGGTCGATCCGGCGCAGCAGGTCGAGGCGGAACGTGCCGCGGCGCTCGGCCAAGGCGGCGATCACGATGTTCTCGCGCAGGGTCAGCCGGGTAAAGAGCTGGTTGACTTGGTAGCTCTTGGTCAAGCCCAGCTGACAGACCCGCGAAACATCCATCCCGGTGATGTCGCGGCCGTGAAAAGAGATGCGGCCGGCGCTCGGCGGCAATTCGCAGGTCAGCATTTTGAAAAAGGTGCTCTTGCCGGCGCCGTTCGGGCCGATGATCGCGCGCAATTCGCCGGGCTCGACGGCGAAATCGATGTTGCGGTTGGCGATGATGCCGCCAAAGGATTTGGTCAGCCCCTTGGCTTCGAGCGCCGGGCCGGGATGCGCCGTCTCGTGGCGGCGGCGCACCGGACCGATGCTGGCCAGCGGCGCCGTCTCGGCGACGGCCGCCGCCGCTTCGGCAGCCGATCTGTGCGGCACAGCGGCGACATGCTGGAGGAGATCGCGCAAGCCGCCGATCAAGCCGCGGCGCAAAAAGCAGACCAGCAGCACAAAGACGAGGCCGAGCACCAATTTCCAGGCGGCGCCAAGTCCCAGCACACCTTGCAGAAAATCGCGCAGGAAGAGCCAGACCGCCGCGCCCAGCAGCGGACCGAACAGGGTTCCGACCCCGCCGATCGCGGTCTGCATGACCAATTGACCCGAGGTGTCGAAGGTGAAGGCGTCGGGCGGCATAAAGCCTTGCAAGACGCCGAGAAGGCCGCCGGCAAACCCGGCATAGGCGGCGGCGATGACAAAGGCGGCGAGCTTGTAGAGGCCGACGGCATGGCCAACCGCGCGCGCCCTGAACGGGTTGTCGCGAATGGCGCTCAAGATCGCACCGACCGGCGAGCGCACGATGCGCAGCGCCAGGACGATGCCGATGAAATAGCAGGCGGCAAGAAACCCGTACATCGACCAGCCGGTGCCGACCTGATACGTAAAATCGCCGATCGCGAATTTTGGCGTCGGCACGCCCGGCAGCCCGTTCTCGCCGCCGGTCCAGGCGGAAAGCGGCGAGTTCTCGATAAAAAAGAACATCTCGGCGATCGCGACCGTAATCATCGCGAAATAGATGCCGGTGCGCCGCAACGCGATGATGCCGACCGCGACCCCGACAAACGCCGCCCCGACCATGCCGATCACGAGGGCCAGGACCACGTTCGACAGCAAATTGTTGACCAGCAGATAGGCGGCGACAAAGCCGCCGGTGCCGTAGAACGCCGACTGGCCAAACGACAAAAGGCCGGTATAGCCGAACAGAATGTCGAAGCCGATGCCGAACAGACCCCAGATCAGGATCTGGTTGACCGTGTTTGGTGCGAAACCGAGACGCGGCAGCACAAAGGGCGCGACGAGGAGCCCGAGCGCGGTCAGCGCCTCGACCAGGAACCGGCGGCGGTGCCGCATCAGTCGCGGCCCTGGACGCCGAGCAGACCTTGCGGGCGCAGCAGCAGCACCAGCGTCATCACCGCAAACAGCATGACCCCGGAATAGGCCGGATCGACCATCGAGGTCAGGCTCAAGATTTCGCCGGCGATCAGCCCGCCGAGAATGGCGCCCGGGAACGAGCCGACGCCGCCGATGACGACGACGACAAAGGTCTGCACCAGGATCGACTCGCCCATATCGGGGGTCAGCGACACGACCGGCGCGTTGACGATCCCGGCAAACCCCGCCGCCATCGCCCCGATGCCGAAAACCAGCATGAACACGCGGTAGACATTGATCCCGAGCATGCCGACCATGCCCGAATCCTCGATCCCGGCG
>DASXAM010000254.1:0-5728 GCA_036404275.1 Allostellaceae bacterium | reverse complement strand
CGCGCAAGGGCCGATTGGCACCTTGCCCCAGCCGCCCGGAATATCGAGCACATAAGTCGGCTGGCAGAGGCCGGAGACCCGACCGCGCAGCGCGCGCACCAAATCCTGGCCCGCGGCGATCCCGGTGCGGAAATGCGCGGTGCCGCGGGCGAGGTCGGCATGATGCAGGTAATAAGGCTTGACCCGCATCGCGACGAGCGCGCGGAAGAGCGCTTCGAGCACCGCCGCATCGTCGTTGACGCCGCGCAGCAGCACGGTCTGCGACAATACCGGGATGCCGGAACGGACCAGCCGGGTGACCGCGGCCTTTGCCGCTTCAGTCAGCTCGCGCGGGTGGTTGGCATGGATCACGACGTAGACCGCTTTCTCCGCCAGTAGCGCCGCGACCAATGCCGGACCGACGCGGCCGGGATCGGCGACCGGAGTCCGCGTGTGAAAGCGGATCACGGCGACATGGTCGACCCGGTCGAGCGTGCGCACGATCTGCGCGAGGCGGCGCGGGCTCAGCACAAACGGGTCGCCGCCGGTGACGATGACTTCCCAGATTTCGGGCCGCTGTCGAATGTAGTCGAACGCGTTTTCGAGCTCGGCCGCGGTCAGCATCGCGTCTTTTTTGCCGACCACCTCACGGCGAAAGCAAAAGCGGCAATAGACCGGGCACAGCAGCGTCGGCTTCAGCAACACGCGGTCGGGATAACGATGGACAATGCCGGGAAGAGGTGACCAACGCTCGTCGCCGATTGGGTCGGCGAGCTCCTCGGCTGCGATTGCGAGCTCGGCACCGGTCGGCACGAATTGGGCGGCGATCGGGTCACCCGAATCGGCCGGATCGATCAGCCCTGCCACATCCTCGGTCAACGCGACGGAGAACCGCTCCGCCACCCTGCGGACCTCGTCGGCACGGCTGGGATCGACGAGCCCGGACGGAACGAGATCCCCGACGCCGAGGGTCATCTAACCGGAAGGGCGAGCCGGCTAGCGCCGGCTCCCGGATGAACCGAACGAGGCGACGCATTGGGCGTGCAATTGCGGGTCGGTGATCGGCCCGCACTCTTCCTGCATCCGCTTTTTGGCAAAGGACGGGTTGCTGTGCAGCACCTGCTCGTAGCGTTCGCTCTGACGCACATTCGCCGCAGCACTCGGGTCGGTCGGCATCGGCTGGGCAAAAGCTGTGCCGCCGGCGGCGATGATCAGCGCCGCGGCCAAAAGCGCCGGTGAGGATTTTGCCATGTCACGCTCCTCTGGTGAGGTCAATCCGCCATCGTCAGCCCGCCGCTGACGCTCAGCACCTGGCCGGTAATATAGTCCGAACGCGCGCTCAGGAAAAATTCGACCGCATGCGCAATCTCGATCGGCTGGGCGATGCGGCGAAACGGGATCGCGCGCACCAGCGCCGCCTTGATCCGCTCGGGCTGGCGCTGGAAGAGCGGCGTGTCGGTCGGGCCCGGACAGACGCAATTGACGTTGATGCCACAGCGCGCCATCTCGCGCGCCAGCGATTTGGTGAACGCGATCAAGCCGCCTTTGGCCGCCGCATAAACGGTTTCGCCGAGACTGCCGACCCGCCCGGCATCGCTCGAAATATTGACGATCTTGCCGCACCCGGCCGCGATCATCGGCGGCAGGATCGCGCGCGTCAGCCGCACCGCGCCCATCAGATTGACGGCGATCAACCGGTCCCACATGTCCGGCGGGTTGTCGAGAAACGGCTCGATCCGGTCCCAGCCAGCGGCGTTGACAAGCCCATCGACTCGATCGACCTCGCCGAGGATCGATATGGCAAAGCGATCGACCGAGAGCGGGTCGGCCAGGTCGAGCGGCCGGAAATCGATGGCGAGCCCTTGCGCCGCAGCTTCGGCCGCGGCATCACGGCCGCCGGTCTCGTCGATATCGCCGACAAACACCCGCGCCCCGGCGCCGGCAAGCAGCAATGCCGTGGCTTTGCCGATGCCGGAGGCGCCGCCGGTCACGATCACGGCGCTCTGCTGCAGCTCCATGCGCTCGGCCCGTCAGCGTTCAGATACCCAAGCCATGCCCGGCCGCGCCGGCGGCGTCAAGCCGGCCCCTCGGCCAGAGCCGAGATCGCGGGCGCCCCACCGGCCGTCCGCAGCCGATCGAGAACCAGCGCGGGGAGGTGGTGCGCCGGCAGGTCGAGCCGCTGCGCCGGCGATGCATCGCCGGGCCACAAAAGGTAATCGGTGCTCCATTCGTCGAAACCGAAATGACGGAAAGCGCGCGGCAGGCTCGGCAGATGATCCCCGTAAAACACCAGGATGCCGCCATCGCCGCGGCGCTCGAGCCCCTCTACTAAAATTCGCAGCATCTCGTCGGACCGGCGCAGGCCGTCGAGGTAGCGGAGCAGATCGCCGCCTTGCGGCACAGCCGAGCCGTCGAGATGCCGGCGCAGACCGGTATCGACCGGCGCCCCGAGCTCATGCCACGGCCCGTGATTGCCCATAGTGATGGCGAAAACAAAGGTTTGCGGCCCCTCCTCGTCGAGCGTGCGCAGCACATGGCGGGCGAGCTCGGGGTCCGGGCAATAGGGCGGCCGGCGCGATGTGCCGAGCTTTTCGTCATCAAAAAACAGATCGAAGCCCAATGCCGGCAGAGTCAAGTCACGGCGGAAAAAGCGGCGATCGAACGGGTGCAGGCACAGGGTTCGATAGCCCAGCCCCTTCAGGCGCCAGGCGAGCGAGGTAATCGGTACGCGGGCAAAGGCGTGGTACGGGTTGAACCGGTCGTAGCCCAGCTCGCAATCGGGAATGCCGGTCAGCGCGGCAAATTCGGTGCGCATTGTATTGGCGCCCCAGCCGGTGACGTCGAGCCGGCCGAAAGCTGCGGCTTTCGCGCAACAGGCGTCGAATTCCGACAGCAGATCGACAGGAAGCTGGGGCGTGAGCCGCCGGGCATCGAAAAAAGACTCGCACTGCACCATCACGACCGGGCGCGCCGCCGCGTTTTGCCGACCGATGCTCACCCGCGCCGGCGGCCGATGGCGGTCGCGTCGCCCCGACCGCTCGGCACGGGCGATGACGCCGCAGACATAAAGGGCGGCGAGCGGCCCCAGCCGGCTGGCGTCCGCAAACGGTTCGCCCGAGGGATCGAAGCGACGGCGCAGCGCCGCGGCAACAGCGCCCAGCAGCGGCTGACGAGAGCTGGCCCAGCCGACTGCGCACAGGATTGCCGCGACCGCGATGAAAGCGATTGGCGCGGGGTGGATCAGGCTTGGCTCAAACAGCAGCATGCCGATCGAAACCGCGATCGCCGCCGCCGTCCCGCCGATGACCAGCCACGGTCCGGCAAACGGCAGATAAAGCTGCGGATGAGTAAAGACCTGCGGCAATTCCGACATGTCGGAAAAGACCACCGGCTCTTGCAGCGCGTCCCGTTTTGCCCAGTCGGCAAGCACCAGCCCCGCGCCAAGGGAAAGAACGACAAAGCCGGCGAAAAGCGGCCGGCCGGTCAGCACCAAGAGCAGCAGGGCGGCAAGGACGATCGGGGCAATGTCGAGCGCGGCGGCCGGCCATTTGATCGCGCGCGCGCCGGCGACATGCCGCGGCAGAAGCCAGGCGCCGAGCAACAGCAGGCCGGCCAGCCCGATATGGAGCCAGAAGGGCATATGCCGTCAGGCCGAATGGATGCGGAAGCGAAAGCGGCGCAGGATCACGTCGCCGATGATCGCCGGGGCGATGTCGCAGAATTTGAGGCCGAAAACGAGCGGCCACGGAAACGATACCCGGCGCCGGCCGCGGTCGAGGCCGCGCTTGACCTTGCGCGCGGCGGCCTCGGCGCTGGCAAGAAACGGGGTCGGGCCGTCGAACCGGTCGGTCATCGGCGAGGCAAAAAAGCCCGGACACACGATCGTGACGCCGACGCGGCGCGGCTCGAGCCGCGGCCGCAATGCTTCGGCGTAGGCGCGCAGCCCGGCTTTGCTGGCGCAATAACCCGGGCTGTAAGGCAGACCGCGAAAGGCGGCGATCGAGGCGACGAGGGCGACTCGGCCGCGCCGCCGCGCGCAGAGCGCCGGCAGCAGCGGCTCGACCGTGTTGGCCATGCCGAGAAGGTTGATCTGGACTTGGCGCTCGACCGTCTCGGCGCCCTCTGACGGGCTGCCAGGGTCAGGGCCGGCGGAGGTGCCGGCGTTCGCGATCAGGAGATCGACTGGGTGCTCGCGATCGAACTGCTGAAGCCATAACCCCATCGCCGGCCGGTCGGTCACGTCGATCGCGGCAACGCTCACGCTCGCCCCCTTTCCCCCGCATGCACGCGCTACCGCATCGAGCCGGTGCCGGTCGCGTCCGAGCAGCCCCAACGTCATCCTCGGCGCCGCATACAGCTGCGCCAATGCCGCGCCGAGCCCGCTTGACGCGCCGGTAATGATTACGACGCGGAATGGCGCACGCATCCCCCGAGCCTAGACCGCCAATATCCGAAAAGCCGTCAGCGGCGGCGAAAGCCGCCTGTCGGCCAATCTCGGCAAAGGCGATCGTGCTGTCTATCGGAAAAGCGCGGCCGGGTTGCGGCCACGGCTGCTTCCTCAAGGGATGTTGCGCACTTTCGGCTCGCGTGCCCACACCCGTATCTTTTTTGCGGCGGTGATAAAGCCTTCAACGGAACCGGCATCGCGCAGCACCACGACGCCTTCATCGGCTAGGTCATCGCCGACCCCGGCGCGGCGCAGCAAGGGTGCTGCCGCCGGCACATGACCGATGATTTTCAGGTGATTGAACGCATCGGCGACGAAACCGACCGCGGCGGAATCCCGCGCCAATTCTTTCACCCCGTCATCCGACACGATTACCGCGATCGCGTCGAAAAACACCGACGGACCGCCATCGATGCGCATATCGGCGGGGAGCATCTTGCCGTCGCTTGTTCTGGCGCCGCCGACATGCGGTGCGACAATTTTGAGTTTCGCCTCTTCCTTTTCGACCGATTTGCGCAACGCCTCGACAAGCGATCGGTCGGCGCCGTCGCTGACGAGGCAGCCGATGATCCGGCCTTTGATCGTCTTCGGCAATTTGCCGACGATGCTGAGCGCCGACGACGGCTTGACCTCGCGACGCGCCGGCACCTTGGTCTCGACCGGCTCGATCGTCCCTTCGAGCCGTAGCCCGGCGGCAACCCGACGCCCCAATTTTTCGTCGATATTCAGCAGGTGCGATACCACTCGCTCGCGGATAGCCGGTGTTTCGACCTTGCTCAGCTCAAAAACAAAAGCCGAGACGATATGGTTCTTCTCGGGCTCGGTCTGGCTCAGATAGAACATCCGCGCCTGAGTGTAATGGTCGGCAAAGGATTCCGGGCGAATCCGCATCGTGTCGCCGTTCTCGGGCCGGGTGAGGCCGGCAAAGCCGCGGGCGGGGTCGGCGCGCGGCGCCTCGGGGGCGAGCGAGTTCGGCTCGTAATTGACTCGGCCTTTGTCGGTCCGCATCCGCATATGGCCGTCGCGTTGCAGGTTAGCCCACGGGCATTTCGGCTGGTTGACTGGGATCTCGTTGAAATTCGGGCCGCCTAGCCGGATCAGCTGGGTGTCGAGATACGAGAACAGCCGCCCCTGCAACAGCGGATCATTTGAAAAATCGATACCGGGCACGACATTGGCAGGGCAGAACGCAACCTGTTCGGTCTCGGCAAAGAAATTGTCCGGGTTGCGGTTAAGCACCATGCGGCCGACAATCTTCAGCGGCACCAGTTCCTCGGGCACCAGCTTGGTCGCGTCGAGCAC
>DASXAM010000253.1:0-17663 GCA_036404275.1 Allostellaceae bacterium | reverse complement strand
GCCTGCGGCATGTCTTCGGCGAGCTCCTGGTGGGCGGCGATGGCTTCTGGGGCGACCGCACCGCAATAGGCGATCGCCAAATCGGCGTCGGAACCGGGCTCGCGCAGCCAATAGGCACCGGCAATCATCGCCTCGGCGAGGTCTGGCCCGATTTCGCGCCGCGGCTGCTCGACCGGGCGCGTCGACAGCCGGAAACAGACCGATTCGCCGCCGTCGCGCTGAATTTCGGCAAAGGCCCAGTGCAGCAATACCGAAAGCTCGTCGGCAAAGGCCGGCTCGAAGCAGGCAAGGCCGGGCTGCGCCATGCCGATCAGCGGCTCGCCGATCGATTGGTGGGCGCCGCCCTCGGGTGCGAGGGTGATGCCGGACGGGGTCGCGACGAGGATGAACCGCGCATCCTGATCGGCGGCGTAGTTCAGCGCATCGAGACCGCGCTTGATGAACGGGTCGTAAAGCGTGCCGATCGGCAACAGCCGGGTACCAAAGAGCGGCGCCGCGAGGCCGAGGGCGGCAAGCAGCAGAAAGAGATTGCTCTCGGCGATGCCGAGCTCGATGTGCTGCCCCTGGGGCGACATCGCCCAGCGCTGGGCCGAGACGACATTTTCCTCGCGAAAGGTGTCGGCGCGCACGGCACGGTCGAAGATGCCGCGGCGGTTGACCCAGGGACCGAGATTGGTCGAGACCGTGACGTCGGGCGACGCAGTCACGATATGCCGCGCCAATTCGCTGTCGCCGGCGGCGATGTCGCCGAGCAGCCGGCCAAAGGCTTCCTGCGTCGATTGGCGCTCGCTGCGCGGCACCGGGAAAAGCGCCGGCAACGGCACCGGCTCCGCCTTGCGCCAGCGCGGCGCCGGGCCGGCGAGCGGTGTTTGCGCGAGGAAGGCGGCGAGCCGCTCGGGCGGCACATCGAGGCCGGCATAAGGATCCCACTCGGCTCCTTCGGGCACCTTCATGCTTTGCCGGAAGGCGGCCATCTGGTCGAGGTTCATCAGCCCGGCATGGTTGTCCTTGTGGCCGGCAAAAGGCAGGCCGTAGCCTTTGATCGTATAGGCGATAAAGCAGGTCGGCCGGTCGTCCTCGATGGTGAGGAACGCATCCAATACCGAGGTGAGGTCATGGCCGCCGAGGTTGGTCATCAACCGCTGCAAGCCGGCATCGTCATGGTCGTCGAGGATCGCGCGGATGCCGGGATGGCGGTTGAGGTCGCGCTCCAAATGCTCGCGCCAGCCGGCCCCGCCCTTATAGACCAGCGCCGAATAGAGCGAGTTCGGGCAGGCGTCGATCCATTCGCGCAGATGATGGCCGTCGGGCCGGGCAAAGGCCGCTGCCAGCAGCCGCCCGTATTTCAGCGTGACGACGCGCCAGCCCATCATCTCGAACATCGCGTCGATGCGGCCGAACAGCCGGTCGGAGACGACCGCGTCGAGGCTCTGGCGGTTGTAGTCGATGATCCACCAGAGATTGCGGACATCGTGCTTCCAACCTTCGAGCAAGGCTTCGAAAATATTGCCCTCATCGAGCTCGGCATCGCCGGCCAGCGCCACCATGCGGCCGGGCGGCTCGTCGGTCGCAACCAGCTCTTTGAGCCGCACATAGTCCTGCGCGAGCGAGCCGAAGAGCGTCATCCCGACACCGAGCCCGACTGAGCCTGTCGAGAAATCGACGATGTCGCCGTCCTTGGTCCGCGACGGGTAGGATTGGGCGCCGCCAAAGGCGCGAAACCGTTCGAGCTTG
Organism: Allostellaceae bacterium; assembly: GCA_036404275.1. Lineage (GTDB taxonomy): Bacteria > Pseudomonadota > Alphaproteobacteria > ATCC43930 > CGMCC-115725 > AP-15. The sequence goes on along the minus strand of DASXAM010000253.1, from coordinate 15,929 downwards.
TCGCGCGTCTGGTGGCCGAGCAGGTATTGGATCGCGTGAAACACCGGTGAGGCGTGGGGCTTGACCGCCACCCGGTCCTGGGGCCGCAATACGTCGAAATAGAGTGCCGTCATCAAAGTCGCGACCGAAGCGCTCGATGCCTGGTGGCCGCCGACCTTGAGCCCGTCGCGGTTCGGGCGCAGGTGGTTGGCGTTGTGGATCATCCAGGTCGAGAGCCACAACACCTTGCGCTCGAGCGCGTCGAGGCAGGCGAGCCGATCCGCCGCCGAGATCCGGTCGTCGCGCTCTATAACGCCCGTCGGTGCATCGGACATCGCTCGCCTCGTGATCCGAGACTATCTCTCGCGGGTCAGTGTAGCTTGGTTGGCGGTAATGGGCTCGCTGTATTGGGGGGCGGTCCCGTTCGCGGCGGCCCCGGCGGAATCAGCATTGGGGTAGCGGCATTTGGCCCGAAGCCGGGCGGCCGGGCGGCCCCATGAGGGTTGACCGGTATGGCGGGCCCGCCCGGCGTGACCGTCGAGACCCCGCTTTCCGCCGTGATCGGACTGGGCGCGGTGACGCTCGGCGCGACCGTAGGGTGCAGCGAAAAACGCCGCGTCACGCCGGCGGCGCGAAACGTCCCGCGAATGGTCAGCCGATAAATGGCGCCGTCGGTACGCGGCGCGCTGATGACGAGATCGAAAAGTGCGCTGCCCTGTGGTGCGATGCTGCCGAGCGCGACCGGGAAGGCCGTGGGCATGGCGACCGCCCCGGTCTCTACGTCGATCCCGGTCACCCGAACATCCTCGGCGGCGGCAATTCCGCTGTTCATAATCTGCAATTCGACGCCGATTTTGGACGAGTCGGTGTCCCACACCGAGCTAGCGGCGTTTGGCACCGACAGCCTGACGGACGAGGCTGCCGCCGCAGCAGGCAAGGCGGCGGCGAGCAGCGTCCCTGCGGCCGATACAAACAGCCCCAAGATGGCGGCGGGCGACTTCATCGCGAGCCCCTTCACTCCGAGATTGACCCCGCGTTCCGGAATCCTATGCAGGAGATGGGCACGCATTGTGAAAAAAAGACCCGAGGCAGCCATGCCGCCCCGGGTCCGATTTATCGGGTTTATTCGATTTCGCCTTATGATGGTCCCGTGAAGGGCGGTCTCCCGAACTGGATGTAGCGCGGTTTCGCGACGCAGCCGACAGCAGCGCAGGTGGCGGTCCCGCCGGGCGGCACCGGGTTCAGGATCACGTCATATGCCTCGGCCCCGAACTGGGAATCGCTCTGGCCGCCGGGCACGGCGACAAAACCGGGTAGCCAGCGCGCCGAGAGATAGTCGCCAAAGCGCGAGACCTGGGTCGCGTTGCTGTTGGTGACTTGATAGACGACAAAATCGTCCTTGAACCCGATCGACATCTGCGGATAGGCGACCGAGCTGCCGGCCGCGGCGCCGCCGACTGCGAGATTGATCCCGACCTCCGGCAGCACCAATTCGTTGTCTCGCGCCAATGCTGCCATCGCGAACGCATAATCGGGGTTCCAGATGTCGTATTCCTCGAGGGCGCTGAAATTGCTGCCGGAGCGATTGAGCGTCTCGAGCCGCACATAGGCGCGCGGCCGCCCCGGAGCGTTGACCCCCGCGTCAAAGGCAAAGATGTACTGCTCCTGCGAGGGCACCCCGAGCCCGGGGATAACCTGGCGATAAACCGCGCCGGTGACGTTGCCCGGGAAGGACACCGCCAGCCAGTCGGTATTGTCCGGCGCGATCGAAGTATAGTTCGCGCCCTGCTGGATCTGGCTGATCGCGACGGTGTTGTTGTTGATCGAGCCGCTGCCGTCATCCCAAGAGAACACCCGGAAGGTGCTCGAATTGTCGAGCGAGCCGACGACCATCGTGTTCGGCACCTGCTGAACGAAATGGTCTTTGTTGAGGCCGTTCGACCCGGACAGCTCGGCATAATCGTAATGCACAACCGTCGCCGCGGTGTTGCGCATATCGGCGAGCGATAGGCGGGCCACGATGCGCTTGCCGGTGTAGACGCTCCCCGGCGTCGTCGAGCCATGGTCAACCCCGACGTAAAGAAAATTCCCTGACCACGCGAGATCGGGATAGTCCATCCACTCGTTGTTTTTGGTGCCGAGACCGTCACCGACCCCCGGCGTGCTGACCGCAGTCAGGTCCGCATAGGTCCAGGCATTGTTGAAATTGGCCTTGATGTCGGCCGGAGTCGCCCAGGCGACGCGCAGCCGGTTGGGCTGCGTAATCTTGTAGGTCGCATCCGTTGCCGGCGGCGGCCCGCATTTGGTCGCGCAGGCGGTCTGCGGCCAATATTGCTGCAACCATACAAAAAGCGGCCGGTTTGGGTCGGGGATGAACACCACCACCTGGTCGCAGCACAACCCGCCGTCGCTCTGCGGAAAAAACGACGTGCGGCCGGCGATCGGATTGAACAGGTTGACGTCGGTAAACGTCGTTCCGCCGTTGGTCGAATAGCTGATCCCGGTATTGTAGGTGGATAGCACGACGCCGTCGGTCGAGGCGGCGGCATTCGGATCCGGCGGGGTGCCGGCGCCGAGACCGCGTTGATTGTTGACCGGGATGATCACCGAGCCGCCGGGGGTCGTGCCGGGCATCACCGGCGTCGCCGTCGGGGTTGGTGGAAACACCTGCTGCGGCGGCCCGATCGGCACCAGGATTGGGGTTTCCGCATTCGGCCCGAAATTGGGCGGCGTCGGCAGCGGTGGGAACACGATGCCGGAATAAGGCGGTTTCACGGTGACCGTCGTCCCGCTGACGGGCGTGATTGGGCCGGGCCCTGCGCTGTTCGGAAACAATGCCCGATTGATCGAAAAGCCGTAGGTCGTCGGGCCGTAAGTGTAGGTGCCGTTGATCGTCACCAGGTATCGCGTCGTGCCATTTGTCGTTGGCGCGGTGATCACGAGATCAAGCGGCGCGCTTTCCCCGGAACCGATTTCGCCGAGCACAATCGGAAGCGATGGGCTGTTGGCTGAAACCGAGCCGCCTTGCACGGTGACCGACTTGACCACTACATGGCCGGCATCGGCGGCGCCGTTGTTCGCGATCTGGAACTCGACCCCGACCTGGGTCATGTCGGTCGACCAGACCGAAGTAGCAGCGGCGGGAGCGTAGAGCGAAACCGGTGTCACCGCCGCCTGAGCGGATCCGGCCGCGAGCATCGCCGCCAAGACCGCGATCGGAGCAAAGCCCCGAGAGAACCACCTTGCCAAGGTTCGCCTCTTTGCAAAGAGGATCACCAGCGTCAGCGCGGCGAGCAGCAGCGGAAACGAGCGCGGTTCGGGCACGACCGAGATGCTGATCGTAACGGCGTCGCTGACATCGCCTACGGTATCGGAAACCGTCACGTCGGCGAGATAGGGAGAACCCGCCAGCGTTGCCGAGGGATCGACGAGCGCGTCGAACAACTCCACGTCAGGCGAGGGGGCGCCGTCCGGCAGCGAAAAGTCGGGCACGCCGAGAACCTGAACAAACGACAAGGCGCTCGGATCGAAACTGCCGAAATTCAGGAACAGGTCGGTTGCCGCGTCGAGCGTCGTTCCGGTGTTGTTGGTGATCGTCCCGAAAAAGGCAACCGTTCCTCCGGCGTTGGCGAACCGCACCGGTTGGTCGATCGATAGGCTCAGCGGCGGCAACGGCGCGGCGCAGGCCGGATAGGCAAGACCGACGAGCGCGAACACAAGCGGCAAAACGGCGCCCCAGCCAAGGGCGCGAAGCAAGCCGGCGCGGTGCATTTGCGATCCTCCCAGAAAGCACCGGTAGCTAAGCAATGTTAATGCCAACGATCGTATCCACTTGAATTTACCGTGAAATTTTCAGTCCCGCTGACGCCGGGCTGATGCAAATCGGCCGGTTTGTAAAATTTGGCGACAGGTTCTCCGCCCGGCATCAATAAATTAAAGGGTTAAGGTTAATATTATTGTAAATTTATTCGACACCAACGTAATGTCGGATGGCCTCTCGAGTCTCTGCAAAGATTCCCGAGAGCGAGCGTTCAAGGTGCTTCCCTCGGTGTTCACAACGGCGGGGGTGATTCTGGACCGGCCGGTATCCGCATCGAAATCTTTGCCGTTGTCCGTGGTTTGACCAGCCTGCCGGCGATCCCTAAATAAGGAGCGGAAGCCGGCCCGGCCGGCGCATGGCGGAGCGCCGAGAACATGGCAGAAGGCATCGAGGCAGAGCGACAGATTGTCGTGACCGAGAACGCGGCGCGCCGCATCGCCGCGCTGAAGCAGCAGGAGCGGGCGGAGAACGCATTTTTGCGTATCGCCGTCTCCGGCGGCGGCTGCTCCGGGTTCCAATACGGTTTTACCTTCGACGAAGAGAAGAACGAGGACGATGTCGTCTTCGAGCGCGATGGTGTCGTGGTCGTCGTCGACGCGGTCTCGCTCGACCTGCTCGCCGGGGCCGAAATCGATTTTGTCGAGGATTTGATGGGTGCCTCGTTCCAGATCAAAAACCCGAACGCGGCCTCGTCCTGCGGCTGCGGCAACTCATTCTCGATCGGCTGACTTCCGGTCGTGAAGATCGCGACCTGGAACGTCAATTCGGTCAAGGTGCGGCTGCCGCTACTGCTCGCTTTCTTGCAGGAGGCGCAGCCCGATGTGCTGTGCTTGCAGGAGACCAAATGCCCGGCTGCGGATTTTCCAATGCTCGAGGTCAAGGGGCTCGGCTATCACGTCGAGACGATCGGCCAGCGCGCCTATAACGGGGTGGCACTGTTGTCGAAGCAGCCCGCCGACGACCTCGTCTGCGGGCTTCCCGGCATGAGCGGCGACGAGCAGGCGCGCTATCTCGAAGCGAGCTTCGGCCCGGTCCGGGTCGCCTCGATCTACCTGCCGAACGGCAACCCGGTCGGCACCGACAAATTCACTTACAAGCTCGCCTGGATGGAGCAGCTGGTCAATCGCACCCGCGAGCTGTTGCGCCGCGAGATCCCGTTTGTGCTCGGCGGCGACTACAACATCTGTCCGGCCGACGAGGACGTCTACGATCCGGTCGCGTGGCGCGACGACGCGCTGTGCCGGCTCGAAGCGCGCTCGCGCTTCCGCGCCTTGATGAATTTGGGATTGACCGATTGCTATCGCGTCTTTCATCGCGAGCCGCACCGTTACACCTTTTGGGACTATCAGGCCGGACGCTGGAACCGCGACGAGGGGCTGCGCATCGACCATCTTTTACTGTCGCCGCACGCCGCCGATCGTGCCGCCGCCTGCGACATCGACAAAAAGCCCAGGGCCAAGGAGCGCGCTTCCGACCATACCCCGATCTGGTGCGAGCTGGCGGTCTGATCCGAGCGCCGCTGGCGCCGGACTGCGCCAAGATGCGCCTGGACCGGACAAGGGTTTGCGGGCAAGTTGCCCGGCGCGGTCCGAATCAGCGCGGGCCGCCGCAACAAATGAAGGGGAGGTTTCCGATGAACGGGTCGCTGACGCGCCGGCGCGTCGTCAAAGCCGGGCTGGCGCTCGGCGCCGCTACTGTGGCGATGCCGCCGATCCTGGCCTTCGGGCAAGGCGAAAAGCCGATCAAGATCGGCATGCACGACCCGTTGACTGGCACCTATGCGGCGGAGGGTGAAAGCGAGGTGCGGGGCGCCAAGATGGCGCTTGCCGAGGTCAACGCCAAAGGCGGCATGGTCGGGCGTAAGGTCGAGCTTCTGGTCGAGGACGACAACGCCAATGCCGGGCTTGCCGCGCAAAAGGCGAGCAAGCTGATCGACCAGGAGGGCTGCGCGATGCTGATGGGGGCGGTGTCGTCGGCGACCGCGCTTTCCGTCAACCAGACCGCGCACAACAAGGGCGTTGTTTATATGGTGACCGGCGGCCATACCGACCCGGTGACGGGCAAGCAATGCCATTGGACGACGTTCCGGATCTGCACGACGACCTATATGCTCGCCGCCGGGCTTGCCGGCACGCTTTACAAGAAATTCGGCGGCAAATGGTATTTCATCACTCCCGACTATGCCTTCGGCCACACTCTCCAGGAAGCGTATGCCAAGATCCTGAAAGGTTACGGCGGCACGGTGCTCGGTAATTCCTTGTCCCCGCTCGGCACCACCGATTTTTCCTCCTACCTGATCAAGGCCGAAGCGACCAAGCCCGATGTGCTGATCAATCTGTGCGACGGCCAGGACCTGGTCAATTCGATGAAGCAGGCGGCACAGTTCGGCCTGGTCAAAAAGTTTCCAATCGGCGGCGGCCTCAGCGAGCTCGAAGTGTTGCGCGCCTTGCCCAAGGAGGCGCGCACCGGCTGGTGGACGCTCGAATGGTGGTGGGACCAGCCGGACACCCCCGGCGTCAAGGAATTTGTCGCGAAATACCAAAAGGTCTATCCCGACGGTTCGTGGCCGAGCGCGCGCACCTGGTTTGGCTATGCCGGCGTGCATGCGCTCGCACTCGGCGCCGACAAGGCGAAATCGATCGAGCCGGTCAAGATGGCGCATGCCCTTGAAGGCCTGGAATTGCCGCCCGAGATCAAATTGCAGCCGAACAAAGTCTATTTCCGGCCGGAAGACCACCAGCTGATGTCGAGCGAGTTTCCCGGCGAGGATCTGCCGGATGGGGTCTACCCGAAATTGTTCAAAGTCGCCGACATCGTCGCCGGCGACAAGACCGCGCTGCCGGCGAGCGAAACCGGCTGCAAGCTCGACTATCCGGCCTGACGAGTCAACGCGACTGCCGTCTCTCCGGGATAAGCCGCGTCGGAAACGTGACGCATGCAGCTGCTACTGTTCGATGCGTTCAACGGGTTGATCCAGGGCGTCTTCTACGCGCTGATGGCATTGGGGCTCGCGCAGATCTTGAGCCTCAATTCGGTGATCAACATGGCGCATGGCGGGTTTCTCGTCATCGGCGCGTACATCGCCTACACCTTGAGCCCCTATCTCGGGTTCTGGGGCGCGCTGGTTGCGGCGCCCGTCGTCGCCGCCATTCTCGGGCTCGTCGCCGAGCGGGTGCTGATCCGGCCGCTCTATCGCCGCCGCGACCCGCTCTATAGCCTGTTGTTGACCTTTGGCTTGGCGCTGATCGTCGAGGATTTGACGCGCACGGTGTGGGGCGCGCAAGGCTTGCCGTTTGAGGTGCCGGCCGGGCTCAATTCACCGCTGAGCGATGCTTACTTCTTTATCACCGGGTATCGGGTGCTGATCATTGCGATCACCGCCGCCGTCGTTCTCGGGCTCTATGTGCTGCTGCGCTACAGCCTGGTCGGCATCCGCATTCGCGCCGGCATCCGCGACCTCGAAACCGTCTCGGCGTTGGGCGTCAACATCTTTCGGCTGCGCGCGCTCAATTTCGGTCTCGGCTGCTTTTTCGCCGGTCTCGCCGGCGTGCTCGCCGCGGGCGTCCTCGGCCTCACGCCGCCGATGGGCAACAGCCTGATCATGCCGAGCTTTGTCGCGATCATTGTGGGCGGTGTGGGCAGCCTGCCGGGGGCCGTGCTTGGCGGCCTGCTGATCGGCCTCGCCGCCGGCATCGTCACGACCTATTACCCGGCCGCCAGCGAAGCGGCGATCTACCTGTTGATGCTGGTCGTTCTGGTGGTCCGCCCGCGCGGCCTTTTGGGCGAGGAAGGCCTCTTCGAATGAGGCGCGGCCTCGCGGTCGCGGCACTCTGGGTGCTGCTTTTGGCGCTGCCCTGGTGGTTGCCGGCGGTCGGCGGCTACACCACGCTCGGCTCCAAGGTCCTGGTCTACGGCATCGCGACGATGGGGCTCAACCTGCTTTTGGGTTTTACCGGCGGTCTTTCGTTTGGCCAGGCGGCCTATTTCGGGCTTGGCGCCTATGGTGCCGGCATGGCGCTCAAATACCTGGCGCCGAGCACCCCTTTGGCGATTATCGTCGGCACTCTCGCCGGCGGGCTTGCCGCCACCATTTTGGGGCCACTGGTGATGCGCCGGCGCGGCATCTATTTCGCGATGATCACGATCGCGATTGGGCAGCTATTTTATTTCGTCGCGGTGCGCTGGAACAACGTGACCGGCGGCGAGGACGGGCTTGCCGGCTTTACGCGCCAGCCATTGCGCCTTGGTGCGCTCGAGATCCCGCTGACCGCAACCAATTTCTATTATCTCGTTCTCTTCTGCTTCACGATCTCGGTAGCAATAATGTGGACCCTCTTGCAGTCGCCGCTGGGCCATGCCTGGGTCGGCATCCGTGAGAACCGCCGGCGCATGGAGTTTCTCGGTATCCGGGCCGACCGCTATGTTTGGGCTGCTTTTGCCGTCGCCGGCTTTGTCACCGCGCTCGCCGGCTCGCTCAATGCATTGCTGTTCAACTTCACCTCTCCGCAGGATTTGCACTGGATCCTGTCGGGCGATTTTGTGATCATGATCGTGCTCGGCGGCATGCGCAGCTTTTGGGGACCGCTCGTCGGCGTCGTGATCTTTGTCGTCGCGCAGGATTACCTGTCGAGCGTCACCGGCAACTGGATGACCTTTATCGGGCTGATCTTTGTCTTGATCGTGCTCTTGTTTCCGGATGGGCTCCTCGGGGTCGTGTCGCGCCGCGCGAGGGCGACGTGAACCTGCCGAACGTTGCCGCGCAATTCGACCGCGACGAAGCCACCGACCCGGCGACACCGAGCCTGTTGCGCCTCGACGGCGTGTCGCGCCATTTCGGCACGCTGCGCGCGGTGGACAATGTTTCGTTCGCAATGGCGAACGGCGAACTGCGCGCGGTGATCGGTCCGAACGGCGCCGGCAAGACCACCTTTTTCAACCTGATCAGCGGTTTTGTCCCGGTGACCGCCGGTCGGATCGCGTTCGACGGCGAGGACATCACTGGCTTGCCGGTCGTCAAGCGCGTGACGCGCGGCATCGTGCGCACCTTTCAAATCACCGAGATCCTCCCCGATCTCAGCGTCTTCGAGAATGTCCGGATCGGCTTCGAGACCGCTGCCGGGCTGAACGCGCGTCCCTGGCTGCGCCCGGCCCAGCGTCGCGCGATCGAGCGCCGGGTTTTCGATTTGCTCGACATCATGGATCTGGCAGCCAAGACCGACCAGACGGTGGGCGCGCTCGCCCATGGCGACCAGCGGGTCGTCGAGATGGCGATGGCGTTGAGCCTCGAGCCGCGCCTGGTGCTGCTCGACGAGCCGACCGCCGGGATGGGCGACGCCGAGACCGAGCACATGGTCGAGCTGGTGCGTCGCCTGCATCGCGAGCAAAAGACGACGATCCTTTTTATCGAGCACGACATGGATATCGTCTTTGGCCTGGCCCAGCACATCACCGTGCTCGACCAGGGCCGCACGCTCGCGGCCGGGACGCCCGAAGAAATCGCGGCCGACGAGCGGGTGCGCGCCGCTTATCTCGGGGAGGCCGAGTGAAGCCGATCCTCACTGCCGCCGATATCCACACCTATTACGGCAAAAGCCATATTTTGCAGGGCGTGTCGATCGAGGTCGGCGAAGGCGAGATCGTCACGTTGCTCGGCCGCAACGGGGCCGGCAAGACGACGACGGTGCGCAGCCTGACCGGGCTCACCCCGCCGCGGCACGGTCGGATCGAGATCTTCGGCGCCGACACGACGGCGTGGCCGCCGCACCGGATCGCCGCGCTCGGCGTCGGCTATGTCCCCGAAGGACGCAAGATTTTCGGCAATCTGACGGTGCTGGAGAATTTGCGCGTGCCCTCGGCCCGGCCCGGCCCGTGGACGCTCGAGCGCGTATTCCAGCTCTTCCCGCGGCTCGAAGAGCGCAAATCGCAGCTCGGCCGCCAGCTTTCGGGCGGCGAGCAGGAGATGCTGGCGATCGGCCGGCCGCTGCTGCTCAACCCGCGCCTCATCCTGCTCGACGAGCCCTCGCAAGGCTTGGCGCCGCTCGTCGTCAAGGAGGTGATGCAGATCGTCCGCCGCATGCGCGGCGAGGGCGTGTCGGTGCTGCTGATCGAGCAGAATGCGCCCTTGTCGCTGGCGGTCGCCGACCGCGCCTACGTCCTCGACAACGGCAAGGTGGTCTATAGCGGTGCCGCGGCCGAATTGCTCAAGGACCGCGAGCTGGTCGACAAGCTCGCCGGTGCCCGCCGGAGCGCCCAGGCAACGGCCGGCTGAGCCCAAGGCGACGGGGTCAGTGCATATGCCCGGCTTGCCTCGGCATCGCCGCGGCAAAGCGTTCGACACGTGCCGCATCGGCGGCCAACGTGGCGATGTCCGCCAGTCCGCCGCGATCGCTGCCGACCCAGCGGGCGCGGACATTGCCGGCGCGGTCGAGCAGCAGCTCACCGACCCCTGTTGCCGCAGCAAAAAGGGCCAGTGTCGCGCGCACAGAGTCGGCGACTGTAACGATTTCAGGCGCGGAGGCCGGCTCGCGGGCTGCGGCGGGGCCAATCTCGACCGCGATCACGGCGAGCTTCATCTTCTCCAAATGCGACGCCGCCTCCGCCAATTGCGTTAGGCTCGCCGCTGGCGCCGGCGGCGCAAACAGCACCAACAGCACCGGTCCTTTTTCGAGCAGGGCGCTTAGCGTTTGCTGCTTGCCCGCCGTCTCGAATGCGAAGTCGGGAACCGGATAGGCCGCACTGGCACCGATTTGCGGGCCGATTTTCCGCGCCAACGAGCCGGCGGCGCGGGCGCGGATAAAGTTGACGAGATCCCAGCGGCGGCGAGCATCGATCGATTTGGCAAAATTCGGGTGGCCGGCGCTATGGCCGATCCGCCAAAACAGATCGCCGACCGGATGAGCGAGCAGATGCGACGCGGTCAGATCGGCCGGCCGGATCGGCGGGCCGGCGGCGGAAGGACCGTCGCCATGACCCTCGGCGCCATGGCAGGCTGCGCAATTCGCAGCGTAAATCGCCATGCCGCGCGCGACCGACGGGGCGGCGTAAGGCTCAGGCGAGATGTAAAAGCTGGTCGGATAGGCAGGCTCTGCCGCTTTCCGCAGCATGGCCGAGCCGGCAGCAACCGACAGCAGCAGCACGACGAGCGGCAGGGCGGCGCGGCGATAGTGCCCGGCAGCGCCGAGCGCCACCGCCACCACGGCGCAAATGACAGCCAGCAGCGCCAGCCCTGCCAGAATGTTTGTGGCGAAAGCGCTGAGCGCACCGAAATCGAGGCGAAACGGCAATGGCCAAACCGGCTCGCTATGCAGCCCCGGCGGCAGTAGGCCGAGCGCGCCGACGATCCCCAAGACGACGATGGCGCCGCCCAGCTCGATCAGCGCATTGCGCCGCAACTGCCTGATCGTCGTCGGGGCGTCGCCCCCCGGCGTCGCGAGGCGAGGGCTGATCCGCCAACGATTGACCGCGGCTACGAGCAGCATCGCCAGGAAGATCGCCACCTTGAGCAGCAACAGGCGGCCATAAAGGGTGCCGATCAGGGCCGGGGCGCTGCCGGCGAGAAACCAGGTGTTGACGATGCCGGCGGCGAGCAGGACCGCGACGCTCGCCGTGGCGAGCGCAGAAAACCGTACGACTGCCGCCCATGCCAGCCCGGCCCGTCCTCGATCGCCGGCGGTCTGCGCTTGCGCCAGCAACAATGCCAGCGGGATCAGCATGCCGAGCCAGATGCCCGCGGCGAGCAGGTGAAGGATATCAGCCGACAGATGCAGCAAGCCGGCTGCGCCCGGCGTCGCGCCGGCATGCCCGACCCAGGCGAGCGCCGTAAGAAACGGGATGCTCAGCGCAAACGCCGTCCAATCGGACGCGCCGGCGACCCGACGCTGCCGTCCAACGAGCAGCCAAAGGGCGAGTGCTGCGGCGAATGCACAGCGCAGCAGCCAGACCTCGCCGAAGCGAGTGCGCGTCAGCACAATGCGAACGACGCCTTGCGCCAGCGCTTCGCCGACCGGTTGCCCGCTCATCATCGCCGATTGCAACACCAGCCAAGCCGCACCCGAGACCAACGCCAGCGCCAGGCTCGCCCAGGCGAGGAGGTCGAGGCGCCGGCGCAACGGGGCCATGGCGGTCGTGTCGCCTGATTGCCGAAACGCCGGGCCGGCGACGAGGCAAAGGAAAGCAAAAACGCCGCACAGCGAGATTGCCGCGGCGAACTGGCCGGCGCGCGCGGCGATCAGGACCTCGTCCATCACCCCTCACCGGCCGCCGACGGTAAAAGTGAAATCGCCTTCGGTCCTGTGGCTATCGACCGAGACCACCCGCCACGCCACCTTGTAGGTGCCGGGCGGCAGCGACTTCAGGCCGGCATGCAATTCGGTCGGGTCCTTTGCGTCGACCGTACCGTCGCCACGATCGACGCGGTTGCCGGCCTTGTCGGTCACCGTGAGCGTGCTGAATGCGGGCTCCAGCTCCTGGGTGAACCACAGCCGGACATTCGGCGGCGGCATCGGCACGGTGCTGCCGACAGCCGGGCTCGCATGGTCGAGAAAGGCGTGCGCCAAAGCGCCGTGGGCCGCCCCGAAGAGGGCGGCCGCGGCCAGCAGCGCGGTTGCCAACCGGCGCATCGCTACCACTCGGACATCGGCTTGCCGATGCCGTTTGGAAACAAATCGTCGAGATAGAAATGCAATTGAAACACTCCGCCGATCCCGTGCCCCGACTGGTTGTTGGTCGGGATGATCATCTCCGCGCCGACCTGGAAATACTGCCCCGCCCAGATAATGCCCGGCTGCACCGTACCGGTGGTCATGCCGCCCTGGCCGCGGTTCAGCGGTGTGGTCAGCGCGAACTCGACCAGCGGAATGAGACGATCGAACGGCGCCTTCAACCCGACATCGCGGACATAGTGCTGTAAATATTCGAGGCTGTACTCGACGGCAAAGCCGTAATTGAAGTTGTTTGGATTGGGCATCCCGTCGCTCTCCGCCTTGGTCGGAAAATCGACGCTCAGATTGCCGGTCACCGCGAAAGGCCGCAGCCAGGGCAGCGAATCGGGCAGGTCGCCAAAGCCTTTGCCAAAGGCGATGGTCGGCGACAGCGTGGTGAAATCGGGGGCACCGACCGCCCGGACATTGCCGACATTCCCCCAATTTACGTTGAGCCCGACGAGGCCCATCGCCTCGTGCGGCCCGTTGATAAAGAGCTGGTATTGCAGCCCGGTATCGAGACCGTCAAAGCCGGTCTGCACCGGCGACCCCGGCGACTTCAAATGGACCCAATCGGTGCCAAGCGTGATGCCGAGGTTTGGCGTGATCCGCTTCGACAGGTCGGGGCCGATGTCGAACTCACGCGTGCCGTCGTCGGCGGTCGGGTCGAGCGTAACCGTCGGCAACGAAATCTCGTCGGCGACAAACGGGTCGTCGGTCAGGATCGTCGCGGGGAAGAAGCGGTTGCCGGCAAAGCCGTGCGCCAGCGCGTCCGAATTTGCCCAGGCGAAGACGACGGACGCAAGCGCTGACGCCCGCCAAAAAAGGGTGCGGTGCATGGTATGCTCCCGAAATTGAGTTGTAGGCCATCCTGGCCGCGCGGCGGCGGCCGGGCGGTTCTACGGTTGCAGGTTCGGCGGGTCAGCCGAGCGGCGGAGCGCGGGAGCGGTAGGCGGCCGCAGGCGCTCGATCGGGCGCCTCGACCGCCGTGACGAGAAGCGCCGACACTTCGAGTGGGTGAGGTATCGGCAGCAGAAATGCTGCGGTCGCCGCGAAGCCAGCCAACGTGCCGGCTGCGCTGCATACGGCGCAATCGTTGTGGTGATTAGGGTGGTGGTGATGATGATGGTGATCGCCGTCAGCGTCGGTGTCCGGCTCGTCGTGGCCGACGGCCAAGGCCAGCATATGCCATGCAAGACTGCGAGCGGTGGCATGCGAGGGCGCGGCGAGCGCATCCGCCAGGTCGAACGCGGCATGGATCGGCACCAGCGCGTTGAGGGCGAACGCCGCCACCCCGAGCCAAACGGCCCAGGCAGCGCGACGCAGCCCACGTAATGTCATCGACCGGTCCCTCACTCGCGCCACGATAAGCGTTTCGCGATCGAGGCGGCGACAGAAAGCGGCGGGCTCGAGCGCCGGACGACTGAAGCTAAACCACAGGGCGAGTGCGGATTTCTTCGGGGATTTTGCGGGGCAGGAATTGGCCGTCGCCGAGCGTGCCGGCAAAGGCGCCGTTTTCGACGACAATTTTGCCGCGCAGCATGGTCAAGGACGGCCAGACCGCGAGGTCGCGGCCTTCCCACGGGCTGTAATCGGCCTCATGCATCTCGGCGGCGCGCACGATATGCCGCTGGCGAGGGTCAAGCACGACGATGTCGGCGTCGGAGCCGACCGCGATGGCACCCTTGCGCGGATAGAGGCCCATGATCTTGGCGGCGTTCGACGAGACGAGGCCGACAAAATCAGACAGGCTGCGCCCGCGCTTTTCGACCGTTTCGGTATAGATCAGCGATACCCGCGGCTCGACCCCGGCATTGCCGCCGGTGGTGTCGTCGATGCGCCGGCCCTGCAATTTGATCCGCAGCGGACAACAGATCTCGTCGGTGGCGACGGTCTGAATGGCACCATGGTCGGTCGCCGCCCACAGGGCCTCGTGGTCGGCCTGGAATTTGAGTGACGGGTAGGTGTGATAGATCTGCCCGTTCGGGCGCTTATAGTCTTCGGCAGTGTACATCAAATATTGGTGCAAGGTCTCGCCGTAGATCGGGACGCCTAACGCGCGTGCTGCCGCGATTGCCCTGACGCCGGTCGCGGCCGAAGTGTGCATCATGTAAAGCGCGGCACCCTCGACATTGGCGGCAAGCCGGATCACTCGGTTGAACGCGAGGTCCTCTGAAAGGGTCGTGTGCACTTCGGCCATGTTTTCGAAGCCGGTGCGGTCCTCGCGGATCAGCTTTTCATACATGTGCATGACAAGGTCGTTGTCTTCGGCGTGGATCGCAGCGATGCCGCCGGCCTGCGCCAAGACCTTCAGCACCTCCCAGATACCGCCGAAATCGACCATGCGGCCGCGGCGCGAGGGGGTGATGTCGGTCGTGAAGATCTTGACCGACGGGTGACCCGCCGCCACCGCCTCGGCCAATTGCGGGAAGACCTCCGGCGCGAGCTTCCCCTGCACCATCGTGTGAAAGGCGTAGTCGCAATGGCAGTCGCCGCGCCATTCCTGCTGGCGCCGCTCGATCGCCTGCTGCACGCCGTCGCCGTCGCCGACAAGGGCAAAATCGAGGATCGTCGTGGTGCCGCCGTGCAGGGCCGCCTGGCTGACCCGCGCCGGGCCGTCGGTCATCTGGTGCTGGGCCGTGCCGGGGATGACGATCGGCCAGCGGCAATGCACATGCGGGTCGATGCCGCCCGGAATGACGATCTGCCCCGCGGCATCGACGGTGCGCCCGGCGCCGATTGCGGCGAGGCTGCCCGGCGCCCCGATCGCGGCGATCTTGCCTTGGGCGACGCCGATATCCGCCAATTCCGGTCCTGACGGCAGAACCGCGCGACCGCCGGCAACGATAACGTCGAGCATGGTGGGCCTCCCTATGATGGCGAGCCTAAGATCGAGGGTGCGGAAAAGGCGAAGCCGGCGAGGATCTCGTCCGGCGGGATGTCATGCACGACAAAGACGAGGCGGCTGCGCCGGTCGTCGTCGGGCCAGTCGTCGAGCCATTCCGGCGCAAAAATCGTGTGCTGCGCCGCCTGCACGACCGCCGGCCGGCCAGGCCGGTCGGCAAACTCGACGATTCCCTTGACCCGCAACAGGTCGAAACCGCGCCGGCGGGCAAGCCCGCCCAAGGCGCGGGCAAAATCGAGCCGGCTCGGCGTCCGCACAAGGACGAGGGCAAAAGTGTCGATGCCGTGCGTGTGTGCGCCGGCCGATGGCGGCGAGGCGAATGGCGCCGAGCGCCCGGCAGGAGCGAACAGCAATGCGCCCGCATCGCCGGCAGCGGCCGCGACGACGCGCGGCGCATTTGGGTTGAGCATGTCGAGTCGGTGGGTGAGGTCGGCGCTAAACGGTGCGAGATCGGTCTTGGTGACGACGACGACATCGGCGAGTGCCGCCTGCCGCGCCGCCTCGGCAAAGCGGTCGAGGGTCTCGG
>DASXAM010000252.1:0-15824 GCA_036404275.1 Allostellaceae bacterium | reverse complement strand
ATCAGCGCGCCAAGGTCGAGCGCCAGCAAGCGCTTGTCCTTCAGGCTTTCCGGCACGTCGCCGTTGACGATGCGCAGCGCCAGCCCTTCGACGATTGCAGTCTTGCCGACACCCGGCTCGCCGATCAGCACCGGATTGTTTTTGGTTCGCCGCGACAGCACCTGGATCGTCCGCCGGATTTCCTCGTCGCGGCCGATGACCGGGTCGAGCTTGCCCTCACGCGCCACCGCAGTCAGATCGCGCGAATAGCGCTTCAGCGCGTCGTAGCCTTCTTCGGCCGAGGCGCTGTCGGCCTTGCGACCCTTGCGCAAATCTTCGATCGCAGCATTGAGCTGCTGCGGCGTTACCCGGCCGGCCGCGAGCGCCTTGCCGGCGGCGGTTTCCTTGGCCATCGACAGCGCCAGCAGCAGCCGCTCGACGGTGACAAAGCTGTCACCGGCTTTTTCAGCGATCTGCTCGGCCTGCTCGAGCACCCGCGCGATTTCGGGTGACAGGTAGACCTGGCCGGCGCCGCTGCCTTCGACTCGCGGCTGCTTGCCGAGCTCAGCTTCAACCGCTCGCAACACGATTTGCGGGTCGCCGCCCGCAGCTCGGATCAGGTTGGCGCAGAGCCCTTCTTTATCATCGAGCAGGACCTTCAACAGGTGCTCGGGCAGCAAGCGCTGATGCCCGCTGCGCAACGCTAGGGTCTGGGCCGATTGGATAAATCCCTTCGACCGCTCGGTATATTTTTCGATTTCCATCGTGGGTTTGCTCCGCTGAACCGGCCGCAACGCCCCTCGTCAGGCGACACTGCAACCCTTCACGGCGTATATGAGCTTGGCCCCGATCCCCCGCAACCCGCGATGGCGTTCGCCGCGTCAGAAGCCCGGCGGCTGATCGTCCCGCGGATGCACCGACGACATCGGTTGGACAGCCACCTCGTCGCCGTCCAGCTGCTCGCTTTCCGGTCCACCAATTTCGACGTCGGCCGGCGTGGTCGGGCGCGCCCCTTGCTGGCTGCCATCGCCGTTCGCGTTCATCACGCGAAAATAGTGCTCGGCATGCTGATACAGATTCTCTGCTGCAATCCGGTCACCGCTCGCCGCAGCTTCGCGCGCCAGCGCCACGTAGCGTTCAAAAACCTGATAGGCGTTACCACGAATTTTGACGCTCGGACCATTGCTATCGAAAGTCTGAATTCGATGCGGCGGACGCGGACGATTGTAATGCGGGTTATTCCCATTGTTTCGACCGCGCGATCGTTTGTTTGGCCCTGGTCTCATGATACCTGTCTGATCTCGGTGGACACTGTCGGACCTTGGTCCGGGGAAATGTTCCCTCGCCGCCCCAGGCGATAGTGTGCGAATTCTCGACTGGCCTGCGCTACTTTGCCGCTTCGGCCAAGCTCTCCGTTCCGGCACCCTAAACAGGACGGCGGCACATTCCAACAGTTTTCTGCCCCACTCCTATTCGGCGCGCCGATCGTCACGATTGCACGCGACCACGCAGCGCTGAATTCCCGCGAGATCGCGCACGATGCTGGAGACCGCGAGGCCCTCGGCCCGCAGCAGCGCAACGACGGCATTTGCCTGGCCGACGCCGACCTCGCCCGCAAAGATTCCGTGCGGCGCCAGAAGCCGAGACAGATGGGGGGCAATCGCACGGTAAGCGGTAAGGCCATCCTCGCCGCCGTTGAGCGCCTGCCGCGGATCATAAAGCGCCACCTCCCGAGGCAGCTCGGCAATGGCGGCCGTGGCGACATAAGGGGGGTTGGCAACGACGACATCGAACCGACCGCGGATCGCCGTTGCCCAATCGCCCACGAAAAACTGCGCCCGCCGCGCAAGGCCGAGCGCCATAGCGTTGCAGCGTGCTGCTGCTACCGCGCCCGGTATGACATCGACACCGATACCAAAGGCTCCTCGACGCTCCGAAAGGAGCGCCAGCAGCAGACAACCCGTGCCGGTCCCGAGATCGAGAAAGCGCAAGCGTGCGGCGCATTGGGGGTAATACCGCAGCACCGCATCGACAACCGTCTCGCTATCGGGCCGCGGATCAAGCGTATCGGGTGACAAAAAAAATTCGAGCCCCCAGAACTCGCGTCGCCCGACGATGCGGCTCAGCGGCTCGCCCCTCGTCATGCGGGTCAAGCAGACTCGGATGCGCGCCGTTTCGTGTGCGCGGAGGGCGCGCTCTGGTCGGCTCAGCAGCTCCGTCGGGGAGAGCGAGAGAGCCGCCGAAATCAGCCGACGAGCCTGTCGGCGTGGCGCGTCGACACCGGCGGCGGCAAGGCCCAAGACCGCTTCGTCAAGCATCGATCCCAAAGTGTCGGCTGCCGCCTCGATCAAAATTCGACGCCCGCCAATTTCGCCGCCCGGTCCTCGGCAAGCAGCGCATCGATGATCTCGTCCAGCGCCTCGCCGCTGATTACCTTTTCGATTTTGTAAAGAGTGAGGTTGATCCGATGGTCGGTCACCCGGCCCTGCGGAAAATTATAGGTCCGGATGCGCTCCGAGCGGTCGCCGCTGCCGACCTGGCTCTTGCGGTCGGCGGCGCGGGCGTCGGCACGCGCTCGTCTTTCCATCTCGTAGAGCCGCGAGCGCAACACTTTCAGAGCGCGTGCCTTGTTTTTATGCTGCGATTTCTCGTCCTGTTGGATAACGACGAGCCCCGTGGGCAAATGGGTGATCCTAACCGCGCTGTCGGTCGTGTTGACCGACTGACCGCCCGGACCGCTCGAGCGAAACACGTCGATGCGCAGATCCTTGTCGTCGAGCCGCACGTCAACTTCTTCTGCTTCGGGCAGCACCGCCACGGTAGCTGCGGAGGTGTGGATCCGTCCTGATGCTTCGGTTTCCGGCACCCGCTGCACGCGATGGACGCCGGATTCGAATTTCAGGCGGGCAAAAACTTGCCGCCCGCTGATCTCCGCGCTCGCTTCCTTGACGCCGCCGAGCTCGGTTTCGGATAGGTCGAGCAATTCGAACCGCCAACCGCGCAACGCCGAATAGCGTTGGTACATACGAAACAGCGTCGCGGCGAACAGTGCCGCCTCCTCGCCGCCGGTGCCGGCGCGGACCTCCAGGATCGCATTGCGCTCGTCATCGGCATCCTTCGGCAACAGCGCCAGCTTGACCTTCTCTTCGAGAAGCGGCAGCCGCTCGCGCAGTGTCTGCATTTCCTCCTCGGCCAACGCCCGCAGCTCGGCGTCTTCCGTCGAGCGCGCCATTTCGGCGAGCGGCATCAGCTCGGCGCGGAGCCGAGCGAGCGCCTCGATTTCTCCGACAATCGGCTCAAGCTCGCTGAATTCCCTCGCCAGCCGGACACGGTCGGTACCGCCGAGCCCAGCGGTGGCCAGAATCTCGCGCAATTCGGCGTGGCGTCGAACCAGTTGCTCCAAGAGGCGTTCGAGCGAGGCTTCCATCAGACCTCGGAATAAAAGGCGTGCAGCCGCGCCCGCAACTCGGTCAGCGATACATCGGCGCGCATTATTTGCACCGCAACATCGGTCTGCTCGCCGCTATCGAGGTCACGAAGCTTGACGACCTGGCGCGCAACTTCGTCGTCGCCGATCAAAATTGCCGCCCGAGCGTTGATCCGGTTAGCCCGCCGCATGCGGCGCGACAGGTTTCCGGAATAGCCCAGATCGACGGTGTATCCGTCGCGCCGCAGGGCCTCCGCGATAACGGGGGCTGCCGCTTCGCCGTGCTCACCGATCGGGACCAGCGCGATCGGGCGCGGCGGTGCCGGCGGCTCGGCAATCAGCATCGCCAGCCTCTCGACACCGGCCGCCCAACCGACTCCCGGCGTAGCCGGCCCGCCGAACAATTCGACGAGCCCGTCGTAACGTCCACCGGCCAGCACCGTCCCCTGTGAGCCAAGATCGGTGGTGACGAATTCGAAAACGGTGTGCGTGTAGTAATCGAGCCCGCGCACTAGCCGCGGGTTCAGCCGGTGTGTGATGCCGAGCCGGTCGAGCCCGTCGCGGACTTGCATGAAAAAGTTGTGCGATTGCCGGTTGAGATAGCGATCGAAGGGCGGTGCATCGGCGTTGATGCGGATGTCGTCCCGGTCTTTCGAATCAAGGATTCGCAACGGGTTGGTTTCGAGACGGCGTCTGCTGTCCTCCGATAGCTCGGCTCGACGCGACGAAAAATACGCAACGAGCGCTTCCCGGTAGGCCATGCGGCTCTGCGGGTCGCCGAGAGTATTCAGCTCGAGCGTAATGCGCTCGCCGATTCCGAGCTCGTCGAGCACTTGCCGGCCGAGGGCAACCACCTCGATGTCCGCCTGCGGCTGCGCAACCCCGAGGAGCTCGACGCCGATCTGGTGAAATTGCCGGAATCTCCCTTTTTGCGGCCGCTCATAACGAAACATCGGACCGCTGTAGAAGAATTTGAGTGGCAGGCTCTGTATCAGACCATTCGACAACACCGCTCGTACCACTCCGGCTGTATTCTCCGGTCGTAATGTAATTTCTTCGCCGCCGCGGTCCAGGAACGTGTACATCTCCTTGGAGACGATGTCGCTGCTTTCACCGATAGGACGGCTGAATACTTCTGTGAACTCGAAAATCGGCGTCGCCATTTCGATAAAGAGATAGCGCTCGGCAACCACGCGCGCCGTATCCGTCACCCGGCGGTGGCGTCGTGCCGTCTCGGGCAACAAATCCTGGGTACCGCGAACCGGCTGCAGTGTCGCCATTTACAAAATCTCCGCCCACCTCGAGGGGAAGGCCGGGCGGCTCGGATCGCCGTCGCCTTATTGGGCGGGTTGCAGCGCCGGCTCGACCGCTTTGCGCGCGGCCTCGATCTCGGCTGCCTTTTTTTCGACCAGTTCGACGAGATGGTCGACGATATCGGCGTCCTTCAGGCGATGGTCCGTAAGCCCGCTGATATAGACCTGATGCGTGCCGTTGCCGCCGCCGGTAAATCCGATGTCGGTCTCGCGGGCCTCGCCTGGTCCGTTGACGACGCAGCCGATCACGGAGACCGTGAGTGGCGTGGTGATGTGCGCCAGCCGCTCCTCGAGCCGTTCGACGGTCTTGATCACCGGAAATTGCTGACGGGCGCAAGACGGGCACGAAATCACTGTAACCCCGCGCCGGCGCAGGTTCAGCGATTTCAGCATCTCGAAACCGGCTTTGACCTCTTCAACCGGATCAGCCGACAGCGATACCCGGATCGTGTCGCCGATTCCGGACCACAGCAGCATGCCGAGCCCGATTGATGATTTGACGGTACCGCTGCGCAAGCCGCCCGCCTCGGTGATCCCGAGATGCAATGGATAATCGCAGACCTCGGCGAGCTGCTGATAGGCGGCGACCGCGAGAAACACGTCGGACGCTTTGCAGGAGATCTTGAACTCAAAAAAGTCATTGTCCTCCAGTATTTTGGCATGGTTCAGCGCGCTCTCGACCATGGCCTCGGGGCACGGCTCGCCATAGCATTCGAGCAGGTCGCGCTCGAGCGAGCCGGCATTCACTCCGATCCGCATCGAGCAGCCGTGGTCCTTTGCCGCCTTGATCACCTCACGCACCCGCGCCGCCGAGCCGATATTGCCGGGATTGATGCGCAGGCAGGCCGCCCCGCTCTCGGCCGCTTCGATCGCCCGCTTGTAGTGGAAATGGATGTCGGCGACGATCGGCACCGAAGCCTCGCGCACGATGGACTTCAACGATAGCGCCGATTCCTGGTCGGGGCACGAAACGCGCACGATGTCGGCGCCGGCGCGCTCGAGCGCCTGAACCTGCTCGATCGTTGCCTTTACGTCGGTGGTCGCGGTGTTGGTCATCGACTGCACGGTGATCGGCGCATCGCCGCCGACCGGGACCTTGCCGACATGGATCTGGCGGCATTTCCGGCGAAGGATGTCACGGTACGGCCTGACGCTCATAATCATCTCGCTCGTTGATTTGCTGAAGCGGGCTTATAGACCCTCAAGGGAGACCGACAAAGACGCCGCCGCATTGCCGACCTTACTTAATCGCGAACCGCAGTCCCTGCCAGCAACGCCTGCGGATCGAGCGCGACATTTCCGCGAACCGCGCCATTCGGCCCTATCGCCGGCACCGGCTTGCCACCGACCGTGATCTCCAGACCGCCGGCGTTGCCGGTTCGCAGCGATAGGCCGGATTGGTCCGGCACGTCATAAGTCTCGCCCGCTTTCAGCAGGCGGGTAAACAATATCGCTCGCTCGGCATTTCGCACTGCGATCCAGCTGTCGGCTGTTGCCCGCAGCTCGATTCGGTTTTGGCTGTCGCTGCCGCCACGGGTCGCGGCGGCGTCTGGCTCGGCCGTCGGTACCGCAACCTTTTCCGCCCCCTCGCTCGCAGCTGGTGTCGACGAGGTCGCGGCGCTTCCTGCCGTGGACGCCGCAGCGGGGGTCTCGACAGCTGGCAACACCGTTGTCGGAACCGTGTCCGCCTTTGCTGGCGGCGGCTGATCGGCTATCGCAGCAGCTTTCGGCATAGCCGCACTATTCGGTGTTGTGGCGAGATGCATTGCTTTCGGCGCCAGCAGATCGACCGGTACTTCGGTAACGCGCTCGGGACGCGAGCGTTCGGCGCTCGACAGGTAAAACCAGGTGCCGTAGCCGCACAGCGCCAGGATGAGCGCTGCCAGCAGCATCGAGCCGCCGGGTATGCTGCGCTCGCCCAGCGGCATCGGGAACGACAAATCGGACTTCGGGTCGAGAGCCGCCGATTCGACCCGAAACTGCCGCAATATTTCGCCGGCATCGAGCCCCAGATGTGCGCCATAGGCGCGCACGAAGCCCGCCGCATAGGCCGGGCCGGGCAGCTGGTCGGGCCGCCCCTGTTCGAGCGCCGAGAGATAGGCGGGCTTGATTTTCAACGCCGCGGCGATTTCGCCGAGCTCAAGACCAAGCGCCTCACGTCGCTGCCGCAGCACATCGCCAGCGGATCGCAGTCCGGGCCACGTTCCATGAGCTGCTTCGACCGCACTCTCTGCAAAGGATGGCCGAAGGCGCTGAAATATTGCCATGCGATCGATCCGTTGCGCGGTAACTTAACCAAAAAGCTGCACCGTGTCCATGCGATGCGGCTTCGGCATCGGGCGCTTGACGCAAAGTCGCCGAGATGCGTAAAACCCGACTTGGCGGCCCGATCATAGTCGGCGCGGCGCGGGTTGCGGCGTAATATCGTTTTCGAGGTGCGGCATGGCGCGACGATGCGCGATCACCGGCAAAGGGGTCCAAGTCGGACACAATGTCAGCCACGCCAACAACAAGACAAAGCGAAGGTTCTTGCCCAATCTGCAGCAGATCTCGGTGCTGTCTGACGCGTTGGGACCAGTTCGGTTGCGGATTTCCGCGGCAGCAATCCGCTCGATCGAGCACAAGGGCGGTATCGATTCCTTTTTACGCGCGATGCCGGATGGGAAGTTGTCGCCGGAGATCCGCCGCCTGAAACACCGGATCGCGCGGGCGTCCGCGCGGAAGAGCGCTTAAAACAAAAATAAGCCCGGTTCCGGTTTGCGGCGGGCGGGTCCGAGGGCCGGGGCGAATCGAGGCCGGCTTTTATCGGGCCTCGCTTTTCTTGCGGCGCTGCTGCCGTCCGGCGCGCTGGCGGAGTTGAGCTATCGGACGGAGATCGTCGGCATCCAAAGCGGCGACCTTGGCGACCTTCTCGACAAGGTTTCGCAGCTGAAGACGCTAGAGGACCGGTTTCCCGCTTCGGCCGTGGCACTGCGCCGCCGCGCCGAGCGCGATATCGACACGCTTCGCGAGGCTGCGCACAGCCTGGGCTACTGGGATGCGCATCTGTCCGTCAGCATCGACAGCAAAGCAGAACCGGCGAAGGTCGTAATCACGGTGTCGCCCGGACCGCTTTACCATGTCAGTGAAGTCGCCGTGCTGGGACCCGACGGGCAGGCGCTCGTGGTTCCGGGCACCGGATCGCTGCCGTTGAAACCGGGCGACCCCGCCCAGACCGCACCGGTGCTCGCTGCCGAAACAGCGCTGGTGGCGCGGTTCGCGGACAGCGGCCATCCGTTCGCCAAGGTGCTTCCACGCCGCGTGGTGATCGACAACGGCACCGGGACGATGGCGGTCACCTACCGGATCGACCCAGGTCCCGTGATGCGCTTTGGCCGAGCGACGATCTCCGGACTCGAGCGGCTCGATGCCGGCTATGTCGAACTCCGCCTGCGTTGGCGGGCGGGCGCTATCTACGACGCCGCCAAAGTCGAAGCGACCCGCCTGGCCCTGCTTGAGAGCGGATTGTTCAGCACGGTGGCGATCACTCCTTCGGCCGACGCCACAACCCCCGGCGCGGCCGCAATGACGATCGCTGCGACCGAGCGGGCACACCGCACGATCGGCGCCGGGCTTGCCTACAACACAAGCCAAGGTGCAGCCGCCCGCGCTTTTTGGGAGAACCGCAACCTGTTCGGGAATGCCGAATATCTGAAGCTCGATGCCAGCGTCGGACAGCAGATCGATGCTGTCGCGGCAAATTTTCGCCGTCCCGACTTTCTCGCCACCAGCCAGGATCTTCTCGCCACCGCGGAGGTCGCCAATGATACTCCCGTCGCCTATCGCAGCCGCCGCGCGCTCGGCACGATCGGAGTCGAGCGTCGCTTTGGCCCATTGCTGACTGGCGGCGTCTCGTTCGAGGCCGAGGCCGCGAGCGTTGTCCAGCTTGCCGCGCTGAGCCCGTTTACCGCGGCCGAGCGCACGCAAAGCTACAAGCTTCTCGGCATCCCCGCCTATGTGAAGCTCGACACGACCGACAACCTGCTCGACCCGACCCGCGGCTGGCGTGCCCAGCTGGCAGTGACGCCGGCACATACGATTTCGAGCCCGGATTTGACCTTTGTGTCGAGCTTTCTCTCGGCCAGCACCTATCACCAAATCGGCGCCGGCGGGCGCGTGGTGCTGGCTGGTAAGCTGGCGCTGGCTTCGCTCGACGGCGCGCCGCTCGCCGACCTCCCGGCCGACCAGCGCATCTATGCCGGCGGCGGCGGGTCGATCCGCCCCTATGGCTACGAAATGGCCGGACCGCTCGACAGCAGCAATGTTCCGATCGGTGGCAAGTCGAGCCTGGTCGGCAATTTCGAAGCCCGCATCAAAATCACCCCGACGATCGGCCTAGTGCCTTTTGTCGACGCCGGCAGCTATTACGAAACGAACCTGCCGCAATTCGGTCAGCGCTTGTTTTACGGGGTCGGCCTGGGGCTGCGCTATTATACCGCCTTCGGGCCGCTGCGGCTCGACCTGGCCACCCCGCTCTACAAGCGCGCCGCCGACTCGGCAATCCAAGTCTATATCAGCCTCGGTCAGGCCTTTTGATCCGGCTTGGTCGATCGCTTCGGCGTCTCGGGATCGCCTTTGGCCTCCTGATCGTGCTCGTCATTGCGGTCTTCGGCTTGCTCCAGACGCCGCCCGGCCAACGCTGGCTGGGGCAGGCGATTGCCGCAGCGGTAAGCAGCCCGGATTTCAAGGTGTCGATCGAGAGGATCGACGGGATCGTGCCGTTTCGTTTCGGGATCGGCCGCATCGACATCGCCGATGCCGCCGGTCCTTATGCAGCTTTGCGGGATTTGGCCGTCCGCATTGCTCCACGGCAGCTCCTTTCCGGGCGGGTGCGCATCCAATCCCTGAGCATCAGTGAGATCGACATTGCGCGGTTGCCCGATTTGTCCGGCTCGTCGCGACCGCTTGCGGACTATTTGCGCGTCCCGCGGCTCCCGGCGGCCGTGGCGGTGGAGCGCCTCGCCGTCGGGCGCCTCTTGCTGGCACCACCGGTCCTCGGCGACCGCATTGTCGCGACGATCGACGGACGGGCCCGGATTGCCGGCGATATTGCTCGGGTAAGCTTCGATCTGCACCGGATCGACGGTCGGCGGGGTCGAATCACGCTCGACACAACCATCGGCGGTGCGCCGCCGGTGCTGGCGCTGCATTTCGCCGCCGAGGAGTCGGCTGGCATCCTGATCGACCGGCTCCTGAAGCGCCGGGACCATCTGCCGCTCGCTCTCTCGCTCGAAGGCACCGGGCCGATTGCCGACTGGCACGGCCGGCTGACCGGCTCCGCCGGCCACGCCGCCAATCTCGATGCACAGCTCCATATCGCCGCGGCAGCGGAGACCGATCTCGGGCTGGTCGCCACCGGAAGCCTTGCCGGCTTTGTTCCGCCCGAGGTCGCACCGCTGATCGGGGTCCGCCCGCGTTTGAGCCTGCAGGCGCGGTTCGGCCGGCGGATTGTTCTCGATCGGCTTTCGATCGAGGCGGCTGCCGGCACGCTGACCGGCAATGCCGCCTGGGACCGAGCCGAGGACCGGCTCACCGCCCGCTTGCACGGCGCAATGCCAAATTTGTCGCCGCTGTCTCCACTTTTGGCCAGCCAGCTGGGGGGGTCGGCCACTTTCAGCGCGACGCTGAGCGGCCGCCCGTCCCGGCCGGTCCTCTCGGCAAGCCTGTCCGTCACCGGCGCCCGGATGTCCGGCTCCGGAGCGAGCCGGGTCGAAGCAACAATATCGGCGACGCCACGCGGACCGCTCGACGTGCCGCGTACCCGGATCGATGTCACCGCAAGCGGGCATATCCGTGGGCTGAACCTGACCCATCAGGCCGTCCTCCCCTCGACGCTCGGCCGGGACTTCGATGTTTCGCTCAGCGGCAGCGTCACCCCCGACGGCGACAGGATCGACCTCACCCGGCTCTCCGCACAGGGAATGGGCCTCGATCTGGCCGGGAGTGGAACAAGGACAGGTCCGACGGTATCGGGCCGGATAAACCTGTCGGCCGCCGATTTGCGGCCGTTCGGCGGCTTGCTCGGTCATCCCCTCCTGGGGTCGGCAAGGCTGGCCATCAATGCGACCGGGCGGTCTTCGGGCGGGTTCGCCGCGACCCTCGACGGCTCGACCCGCGACCTGAAGACCGGGATCGCCGGCGCCGATGCCCTGTTCGGCGGGGCAACGACGATGCGGGGCATCGTCAACGGAACGCTCGACGGCGTGCTCGACGCCGACCGCATCGAGATCGAGGGGAAAGCTGCCCGACTTTCCGGAAAGGCCCAGTTCGATCCGGCGACGCAGCGGCTCGGCGCGACACTGGCTCTCGATGTGCCGCGGCTCGAGCCGCTGGGCGCCGCCCTCGGCGCCCCCATGGCGGGCGAGACCACAATCCGGCTCACGGCTGCCGGAGTGCTCGATCGCCTCGCCGTAAACAGCGAGTTCGACGGACGCGCCATCGCCGCCGCTGGAATTTCTCTCGATCGGGTTCGGCTCGCCCTTCGCCTCCCCGATCTTGCCGCACCGAGGGCCGCGCTCGACGGCAGCTTCGGGGCTCGGGGCATCGACGGAACGGTGGCTTTGACCGCGTTGCCCGAGGGCGGCGATATCGCGGTCCCTGATTTCCGGCTGACCGCAGCGGGCGGCTCGGTAACGGGCGCGCTGCGGATCAGGCGCGACACCGGGCTTGTCCGCGGCAGGATCACCGGTCGAATCCCGGACCTTGCGCGCTGGTCGGCGATCGCCGGCAGGCCTCTCGGCGGAAGCTGCGAATTTGTCGCCGGTCTCGACACGAATGGCGGCCAGCGCCTCGATCTTTCCGCCAAAGCAACAAGCCTTGCATCGGGTACCGGGACTTCGCGCCTGGTAATCGGTCGCCTCGATGCGGCTGTCCGGCTCGCCGATTTGCGGCGTTCACCGACGGTAAGCGGGCGGCTGGCGCTGGCGCAGGGGCGATTCGGCACGATTGCGTTCACCAACGCCCGGCTAAACGTCGAAACACCGAGACCAGGACACATAACCTTCAACGGCGACGCCAAAGGCCAGCCGCTGAGCGTCGGCTTCGCCGGCGAGGCGGCACTGGCGCCGGCCGCTTTCGAGTTACGTCTCGATCGGCTCGACGGATCGCTCGGCCGCGCGCGTCTGGCGCTGCAAAAACCGCTGCTCGTGTCTCGGCGCGCCACCGATTTTTCCGTTTCCGGTCTGGACCTGAGACTGGCGGGCGGCCGCATCACCGGCTCCGGCGGCTTCCACGGCGACGCTCTCGAGTTGGCGGTCGATGCAGCCGATCTGCCGCTCGCCGCCACCGCGCACGCGCTCGGCTATCGCGAGGTAAAAGGGGAGTTATCGGCCGCGGTGCGGGTCAGCGGCAATTTGCGGGCGCCGCAAGGCCGCCTGACCCTGACGGCGCGCGATCTCGACCTCGCGGGCCAAGCGCCGACCGGGTTCGGCCTGGCGATGACCGGCAATTGGGACGGGCGCGATCTTGCGGCGCGCGGGCAAATCACCGGGCTCACGGGCGACAGCATCGTGTTCGGCGGATCGGTGCCGCTGCGGCTGAGGCAGGCGCCGCTCGGAATCTCGCTGCCGGCCGATGGCCGGCTGGCGCTGAACCTGCGCGGCAAGGGCCGGCTCGACCACCTCGCCGACCTCTTGCCGCTCGGCGAGGACCGGGTGTCCGGCCGGTTCTCCGCCGATGTCTCCGTGGGCGGCACCCTCGCCTCCCCGGCCGCGAGCGGTCATCTGACATTGACCGACGCGCGCTGGGAGAATTTTGCCAGCGGCGCGGTGCTGACAAAGGTTGCTGCCGACATCGCCGGCGACCGCGACCGTTTTCAGCTGACCTCGTTCACCGCCGCCGATCCCGGCGGCGGGCACATTGAGGCTCGCGGCAGCCTGGCGCTGAACCGGGCTGCGGGGCCGACGATCGAGCTGTCGGCACGGCTTGCGCAGTTGCGCATCGCCGCCCGCGACGAGGCGATCGTCACGGCCAGCGGCAGCGTCGCCGTTGTCGGCCCAATCGGCAATCCGAAAATCACCGGGAGGCTCACCATCGACAAGGGTGAGATCAACCTCCCGCAAGCCCCGCCATCGAGCCTCGCCCGTCTCGACGTCACCGTCATCGACAGCAAAACCGGCAAGCGGCCGGCGCCGGCCTCGTCTGCCGCCGCGATCGAAATGCTGTCGGCGGCGCTCGACCTGCAGCTCGATGCGCCCGGTCCGATCTTTGTGCGCGGGCACGGGCTCGACAGCCAGTGGCGCGGCCGCCTTACGATTCGCGGCACCAGCGCCGCCCCCGATATCACCGGCCAGCTCGAGCAGATCCAAGGCAGCTTCGACCTCCTCGGCAGAACCTTTCAACTGACCCGAGGCGCCATCGTATTCGGCGGCGGCGCCAAACTCGATCCGACGCTCAACATCGTCGCCGAAGCAAGCGCGGCCGACATCACTGCGCAAATCGTCGTCAGCGGGCCGGCCTCGGCGCCGAAGATCAAGCTTTTATCGACACCCGCCTTGCCCCAGGACGAGATCCTCGCGCGCGTGCTGTTCGGCCAGAGCGTGGGCCGGATCTCGGCCGCGCAAGGTCTGCAGCTTGCACAAGCGGCCGCAGCTCTCGCCGGCGGTGGGCCTGGCGTGCTCGACCGGCTGCGCGGCAAGCTCGGCCTCGACTGGCTGCGCCTTGGCGAAGGACCGAGCGGGCCGGCAAGCAGCATCTTGAACCCCGCTCTCGCCAATCCCGCCGGCACCAACAACGCAGCGGTAAGCGCCGGCAAGTACCTAATGCCCGGTGTCTCCGTCGGCGTCACCCAGGGGGTCGCGCCTCCGACCAGCAAGGTCACCGTTCAGATCGAGGTGCGACCGCATGTGACGGTGCAAGGGGAAGCCGGCCAAAGCGGCAACACCGGCATCGGCCTCAACTATCAGTACGATTATTGATTGCCGCTCTGGCTGCAGGTTGTTACAGGAGCGAGTTGGCGGCGTAGGCATACGCGGCGGTAAGCGTCGCGTCTTGCAGCAGTTCGCCGATATCGCAGCCAAAGGCGGTGCAGATCGCGGCGAGGTCCGCGAAGTGAATGCGCCGTGTCCCGGCTTCGATGCGGTGATAGGTCAGCCGCGGCATTCCGAGGATCCGGCCGGCCGCCTCTTGGGTCAGGCCAAGCGCCCGCCGGCGGCGGCGCAAAGCCGATCGAATGCAGGCCTGCGCATCATCGATTCGTCGCACAGATCTCGCCCGCGGTGGCGGGCGGAACAAGCCGGCACCGATCGCGGTGCCGAAACGGGCGCCTTTCGGTTGTTCGATGCTCATGTTCCTAATATCGCATTTATTGCGATAATTGTCAAGGCAAAAATGACGTTGCGTAAAGCGTGCGTCCTTGACGGCCGGCGCGGTCGCATCGACGATCAATGCCGACATCCGGAGGATGCCGAATGGATTTTACCTTGAGCGATGATCTGATCGCGTTGAAGGAGCGCACCGACGCGCTGATCCGGGAGAGTATCACCCGGTTCGAGGACGATCCGCGCCAGACCCCGCACGGTCCCGCTCCGGAATTGCGGCGCGAGCTCGTCGAGCTCGGGCGCCGGGCCGGTCTGTTGTCGCCGCATGTCGGCCGGAAATGGGGTGGCCTCGGCCTCGATCACCGTGCTCAGGCCGTGGTTTTCGAGGCTGCCGGCTATTCGCCCTTGGGCCCGATCGCGCTCAATTGCATGGCTCCCGACGAAGCGAACATGCACCTTCTCGAACAGATTGCCGAGGAGCCCCAAAAAGAGCGTTGGTTGCGGCCGCTCGCCGCCGGCGATATCCGCTCGTGCTTTATGATGACCGAGCCTGCCCCCGGCGCCGGCTCCGACCCCTCGATGCTGCAGACGACGGCCCGGCGCGACGGCGAGGACTTCGTCATCGACGGACGCAAATGGCTGATCACCGGCGCCGTTGGTGCTGAATTCGCAATCATTATGGCGAAGATCGATAACAGCGCAGATGAGCCGGCTGGCGCCACGATGTTTCTGTCGCCGATGAATGCCCCTGGGATCGCGGTCGAGCGCGTGCTCGACACCCTCGACCGCTTTATGTCGGGCGGCCACGCCATCGTCCGCCTCGACGGGCTGCGGGTGCATCAGAGCCAGGTCCTGGGGCGCCTCGGCGAAGGTTTCCGATATGCCCAGGCGCGCCTGGCGCCGGCGCGGCTGACCCATTGCATGCGTTGGCTCGGAGCGGCGCGCCGGGCGCACGACATCGCGACCGACTATGCGCGCCGGCGCAGCGCCTTCGGCAAGCCGCTCGGCGAGCACGAAGGGGTCGGCTTCATGCTCGCCGACAACGAGATGGATCTGCATGCGAGCCGCCTGGTCATTTGGCACACTGCATGGCTCCTCGACCAGGGACGGCACGGCCGCCATGAATCGAGCATGGCCAAAGTAATCTGCTCGGAGGCGATCTGGCGGGTCGTGGACCGCAGCGTGCAGATCCTCGGCGGCCTCGGCATCACCGACGACACCATCGTCGCGCGCCTCTTCCGCGACATCCGCCCATTCCGCATCTATGACGGCCCATCCGAGGTGCATCGCTGGTCGATCGCGCAGCGCATCTTGCGCGGCCAGGCGCGATCGTCGTCATGACGCTCAGACGGTGTCCCAGAACTCGCGGATCCGCTGGCGCTGGCGCGAATCGGGCAGGCAGCCGAAGCCGACGGCAAGATCGTCCTTCATATGCGCGGGATTGCCGGTTGCCGGGATCACGCAGGCGACCGCGGGCTCGGCCAGGATGTATTTGAGAAAGAGCTGCGCCCAGCTCGCGCAATCGAATTCGCCGGCCCAAGGGGGCAACTTCTTTCCGCGTATGCGATGGAACAGGGCGCCTTGCTCGAACGGCTGGTTAACGATGACCGCAACGCCGCGCGCTGCGGCCGCCGGGAGCAAATCGCGTTCGGCCGCGCGGCTCGCCAACGAATAGCCGCACTGCACGAAATCGATGCCGGCCTCGCTTTCGAGAACCCGGGAAAGCTCGGGCAGAGCGCGATCGGTGTAATGGGTGATGCCGATATAGCGGACCTGGCCGGCGGCCTTCATCTGCCGCAAGGTTGCGAG
>DASXAM010000251.1:0-7159 GCA_036404275.1 Allostellaceae bacterium | reverse complement strand
CGAGATCATGGACGCGGTTCATCGCGACGAGATCAAGGGGATGTACATCATGGGCGAGAACCCGGCGATGTCCGACCCCGATGTGCAGCATGCGCGCGAGGCGTTGGCCCATTTGGAGCACCTCGTCGTCCAGGACATCTTCTTGACCGAAACCGCCAAATACGCCGATGTCGTGTTGCCGGCTTCGGCCTGGCCCGAAAAGGACGGCACCGTCTCCAACACCAACCGCCAGGTGCAGATGGGCCGCGCGGCATTGCCATTGCCGGGCAATGCGCGGCTCGACTGGTGGATCATCCAGGAGATCGCGCGGCGCGTTGGGCTTTCCTGGTCCTATACCCATCCGCGCGACGTGTTCGCGGAAATGAAATTGGCGATGCCGTCCTTGAACAACATCACCTGGGAGCGGCTGGAGCGCGAATCGTCGGTGACCTATCCGTGCGACGCCCCCGACAAGCCCGGCAATGAGATCGTCTTCGGCAACGGCTTTCCGACGCCGACCGGCCGCGCCAAGCTGGTGCCGGCGGCGATCATCCCGCCGGCCGAGATGCCCGACGAGCAATACCCGATGGTGTTGACCACCGGCCGCCAGCTTGAGCATTGGCATACCGGGGCGATGACGCGGCGCGCCAGCGTGCTCGACGAGATAGAGCCCGAGGCGGTCGCGAGCCTGGCGCCCATCGAATTGCGCCGGCTCGGCATCGCCGCCGGTGATCCGGTGCGCGTCACCACACGCCGCGGCATGATCGAATTGAAGGCGCGCGCCGACAGCAATGTGGCGCCCGGCATGGTGTTCATCCCGTTCTGTTATGCCGAGGCCGCCGCCAATGTGCTGACCAACCCCCAGCTCGACCCGATCGGCAAAATCCCCGAATTCAAATTCTGCGCCGCCAAGGTCGAGCCGGCCGAAGTGCGGGCGGCCGCGGAGTAGCGGTCGCTCGATGACCATGCCGTTCGATACGCTGCGGCTGGCGCGCCAGCTGGAAGCCGCCGGTTTCGCGGCGCAGCAGGCGGGCGACATGGCCGAGGCGATCGCCGAAGCCATATCCGCCCTCGCCACCAAGGCCGACGTGCTCGCTGTCAAGACCGACGTGGTCGCTGTCAGGGCCGATCTCGCGGCCCTGGCTGCTGCCACGAAGGCGGACCTTGCCGCGCTCGAGATGCGGATCGACAGCAAGCTCGAAATCCTGAAGCGCGACATGACGATCCGGCTCGGCAGCATGATGGTCGTCGCCGTTGGCGTTATCTTGGCCGGTTTCAAGCTGATCCATTGATCGACCGTGCATCATGCAAAGTCGCCGCTCGACCCGTTTGGCAAGCCGATCCCAATCAGGCGGGCTGCAGAATAACGGACCAGTGGGTCATCTAAAAATTCCCCAGCCACCAGGCGAAAAACACGAGCGAGATTTGATTTTTTCGGAACTTCGTGAGCCTAAGAATTGGGCCTACATGGCATGGGCCCTCCATAATACCGCAGTTCGTATAGATTGGACAAAGAACCAGAATCTTAACGACTGGAGATACCTGCCGATATATCTCATGTTGATGGGCTTCGTCTTGGAAAATCTGCTTAAGGGCATCTTAATTGGACAAGGACAACCGTTAGATCCAAAAAAGCTTAACCACGGGCTAAAGCGATACGCCGATCAGGTGAAAGGGCTTAAGTTCGCTGAATTTGAGAAAGAGCATCTCGCAAGGTTAGAGCCGTACGTAAGATGGGCGGGGCGGTACCCGATGCCCAAAACGTCAGATGACCTCATCGTTATCGGACATTCGAAGCAGTTCTATAATGACGAGATCGCTCTTTGCCAAAAACTTTACGATCACTTGCGAACGCTTATCCAAGATCTTGAACCAACCAGCTTCTCTCAGTAGTCTCTTACATGATAGCTGACAGGAATAATCATAGACGCAGCAATAATTGTAAAGATAGTCATATAATAATTCATCGCTCGCGGCGAGAGGGCTGGGGCGAGGGATGTCATGCAGCATCCGTGTTGCTGTTCGTAATGCTGACCAGCTGCGTGAAGCCGCCGACAACCACTCCATATGCCTGCCTACTGTCGTTCGAGCAGCGGATGCTAGTCGCCGAGCTATTCTTTGGCCGTAACATCGAGGGGCGCGCACTGCTGACCGATGCCGAATGGACCGGGTTCGCGGCGCAAATCGTGACGCCGAATTTCCCCGACGGCTTTACCGTATTTGACGGCGAGGGTCAGTGGCGCAACCCGCGGACCGGCCGCATTGCCCGCGACCCGACCAAAATCCTGCTCGTTGCCGCCAAGCGTACCCCCGACCTCGCCCGGCGCCTATCGGCTGTGATCGACGCCTACAAGGCGCGCTTCCACCAGCAATCGGTCGGCCTTATCACCCGCGACAGCTGCGCCGAGTTCGACTAAACGAACGGGTTGGCTGAGAGGAGGATACGCTATGGCGGACAAGATTCGGTTGGGGCTGATCGGCGCCAGCGTTTCGGGGACCTGGTCGGCGCGGGCGCACCTGCCGGCATTGCGCGCCAGCTCGGAAGTGGAATTGACGGCGGTCTGCACCACTCGGGCCGTCAGCGCCGAGGCGGCGCGGCGCGCCTGGGATGCCAAGCTCGCCTTCGACGATTGGCGCCGGATGGTCGCTTCCCCCGAAATCGATGCGGTTGCTGTCGTCGTGCGCGTGCCGTCGCATTACGAGCCGGCAAAGGCGGCGCTGGAGGCCGACAAGCATGTTTATTGCGAATGGCCGCTGGGGCGCACGACCGCAGAGGCGGTGGAATTGGCGGGCCTCGCCAAGGCGCGACGGCTCGTCACCGCTATCGGGCTGCAGGCCCGCGTCAACCCCGCCATCATGCACCTGAAGGAATTGGTCGCCTCCGGCTATGTCGGCGAGGTCATGGCCGTCCATGTCAGTCTGATGCGCGAGGGTGTGTTGACCCGGCCGTCGAACCGCACTTGGCAGCGCGATGCAACGCTCGGCGCCAACACCTTGACCATCGCCAACGGCCACACGGTCGACGCGATGCGGTTTGTGACCGGCGATTTCGCCCGGCTTTCGGCGGTGGTCGCGACCGAGGCCAAGCAATGGCTCGACACCGGCGCCAACACCTGGCTCGATGTGACCTCGCCCGACAATGTGCTACTGAGCGGCCGCTTGGCGAACGGTGCGGTCGCCTCGGTGCATATCGCCGCCATCCCCTATGCCGGCAGCGGCTATCGCATGGAGATCTACGGCCGCGACGGCACCCTGGTCGCCGCCGGTGTGGATTCGCCGCAATTGAACGAGGTCATGCTGCATGGCGCGCAACGCGGCAACGCGCTGACGCCGATCGCGGTTCCCGAGCGCCATAGTCTCACCGCCCTGGCCACACCAAAGGGCGAGCCATTCAATGTCGGCCAGATGTACACGCTGTTCGCGCGCGCGATCCGCAGCGGCGAGCAGCGTCAGCCGGATTTCGACACGGCGGTCGAATTGCACCACCTGGTCGATGCGATCAAGCAGTCATCCGACACCGGCCGCGAGGCGGTGCTCGCATAGTCCGGGAACTCGGGCTTAAAACACCGTTCTTCTGGCCGGCGAGGCCGATCGGCCTGCCGCGACGCGCTCGGCAACGGCGCCAAAGGCCAGACCGATCGTCGCCCACATGACCAGCTGTGCGCCGAGCGAGGCGATGCGGAACCGCCACAGCACGACGGCCGGGAACTCGGCCGGCACCTCGTTGACCGCCGGCAACGCCAAGCCCGCGGCAACAACGACGATCAGATAGGCCGCGGCGGCGAACAGAAACGCATTCCACGCGCCCAAGCGAGCCAGCAGCCGGTTGCGCAGCATCCCGGCGGCGATCATCGCCGCGAGTGAGATCGCAATCATGCTGAAATAGAGTGCCGTGCGCGAACCGATCGTCGCGGGATCGCCGACCGCGGGCGGGTTGGCCGGATATTTGAGGTTCGGGACGACATAGACCGCGATCAGCCCGACAATCGCCAGCACCGCCGCGGTGGTACGCGGCCCGAAATCTCCGATGCGGCCGTAAGCCAGCGCAAAGGCCAGCGCGAACAGCCCGCCAAAGGCGATGTTGTAAATCATGACCCCGGTAAAGAGGCCGATGCCGGCCTGCACCGGACGGCTGACGAGCTCCGGCTCCGATTCCTCCTTTGGCGCGGGCAGACCCTTCGCGATCAGCGCCCGCGCTGCGGCTTCCGCCTTGGCCTGGTCGAGCTGCGTCTCGAAGGCGATGGCCCGATCGACCTGCGGCTCGCCGACCACCTTCAAAAACCCAAAGCAGAGCAGGCCCGCGACGATGCCGATCAGCATCCCCCGCGCGAGCAGCATGCCCACCATGACGCCGTCCCCCGCCTAATGGCAGGGAAAGCCGAGCAAATGCCGCCCGTCATGCACGAATTCGTGCACATACATGCCGCGGATCAGCGATGTCGCCCCCTCTTCGGCGCCGACAAAATAGACCGCGAGCAGCAGCACCAGACCGCCGAGGATCAGCCACGGCACCACTTCACGAACCGGAA
Source organism: Allostellaceae bacterium (assembly GCA_036404275.1). Classification (GTDB taxonomy): domain Bacteria; phylum Pseudomonadota; class Alphaproteobacteria; order ATCC43930; family CGMCC-115725; genus AP-15. The sequence continues at coordinate 2,651 of DASXAM010000251.1, read as the reverse complement.
TGGCGGTGGGCCTGGCGGGAACGAACAGGGTTGTGATCATTGCGCACGCTCCTGGATTTCGCGTGCCGTTGAGAAGCTCACCCGTCGCAAAGGGGCTCTGACTCTCGGCCGCGCCTCACAGCGCCGGCCGATTACAGTGGCGCGATCATGCCGGGCTCGCACCGGGTTCCACGCCTCGCTTCGGCCGATTCCGAGCATAGAAACCCTCTTTTCAAACTGTCAACATTCCCTGCAGGCGCATCCTCCATCACCGAATACGGCCCGGACGGATGCATTCGCCATCGCAGGTGCTTGTGCTGGAGCCCATCGCCCGCTCGCCGCATTGATGCTGTTACCGATAAATTTGCCACAATCGCATGGTACGGAACGCGCATCGAGCGAGGCAAAAGAGCCCTTGCCGTTTTTTGCGCGTGACGGAGGCATTGTGGGCGGACATCTGGCTGATAATTTCCTGCAAACAACAGCGATAACAGCGAAGCGAGGACGGGGTCCGGGGCGGCCTTTTGCCAAAGGGCAATCGGGCAACCCGAAAGGCCGGCCGCGCGGCAGCGTCAATCGCGGAACGCGGGCCGCAGCGATATTGCTCGACGGCGAGGGCGAGGCGCTGGCGCGCAAGGCGATCGAAATGGCGCTTTCGGGCGATGCGGCGGCGCTGCGCCTCTGCCTCGACCGGATCGTCGCGCCGCGGCGCGAACAGCCGGTCTCGGTCAACCTGCCGCCGATCGACAGTCCGGCCGACATCGCGCGGGCGATGGAGGGTCTGATCGTCGCCGCCACCCGCGGGCAAATTACCGCCGGCGACGCGTTTGCGCTGTCGCAGACGATCGCGACCTATTTGCGCGCGGTCGAGGTCAGCGATTTCGAACGGCGTCTCAAGGAGGTGGAAGACCTTCAAGCAGCCCAGAGCGAGAAGCGTTACTGATCGCCGCGTGCCGATATGCGCCGGCTACGCCTCGCCGTAATGGACGCGGCGGAAGTTGCGCGACGGGATCAAATCGTCGATGCGCACATCCCAGAGGCTGGTGGCCGGGGATTGCTGGTGGTCGCGGAACAGCCGTTCGAATTGACCCATTTCGGTCACGGTCGCGGCGTTGTGGCCAAAGCCGCGGGCAATCGCGGCGATGTCGCCAAAGCCGTGGATCGCGTGCGCCGGGTTGACGCCATAGGCGCGGAATTTGTGCGATTCGGCGCCATAGCCGCCATCGTTCAAAATGCAGATCAACAGCTTGAGGCCGTGCCGGCGCACCGTCTCCAATTCCTGAATGTGCTGATAGAGGCTGCCGTCGCCGTCGATCAGCATGATTTTGTCGCTGCCGCGGGCCACGGCGACGCCGATCGCCGCCGAGAGGCCAGAGCCGATCGCGCCGAAATCCAACGGTGTATGGTATTTGCCGGCCGGGCGGCCCTTGAGATGCGTCATCGCAAAGCCAAAGCAATGGCCGCCGGCGACGACGATGTCCCAATCCTTGGGTACGGCCGCGTCGAGCTCGCGCACGACCTTGCGCGGGTCGAGCGTGCCCGGGGTGACCGTATATTCCTTGGGATCGGGCATCTCGGCCGTGGCGGCGATGCGGGCGGCGACCGTGTTGCTGCGCCAGCCGGGCCGGCGGATGCCGCGCTCTTTCAGCCGTCGGGTGATCGCCTCGGCGGTGGCGCGCGCATCGGCCTTGATGTGCAAATCGGCGGTCTTGACCCCCTGCCACAGCCCGCGCGGGTTCGTGTCGATCTGCACCACCTTGGCGTTTGGATAGAGATAGCCGCCTTCGGTCGTGTAATGGCCGAGTGCCGCGCCGGCGCCGATCACCAGATCGCTTTCGGCAAAAAACTCGCGGCCCAGATCGGTCGCAAAAGTGCCGGCGATATCGAGCGCAAACGGGTTGCCGTCGAACAGCCCCTTGCCGAGCAAGGTCGTCGCCAACAGCGCCCCGCTCTCCTCGGCCAGCCCTTCGAGCGCCTGGCGGGCACCCGACCAGGCGGCCCCGCGCCCACCGATCACGACCGGCCGCTCGGCGGCGGCGATCATCGAAGCGACCTCGTCGATAAGCGCCGGGTCGGGCTGGACCTGTTGCGCGCGCGGCACGAGGTCGGTCGAGGGGGTGTAGTCGGGGAGGTAGGGAAACTCTTCCTTTTGCAAATCGAGCGGCACGCTCAGGACCACCGGGCGGCGCTCGGCGCGGGCGGTGTAGAAGGCTTCGCGCACGCAATCGAGGGCGCGGTCGATCGTGCGGATCGGCACAAAATGGGCGCCGGTCGCCTCGGCGAGCGGCGCCTGGTCGATCTCCTGCATGTACCATGCGGCATTGACCGGCGCGTCGCCGGCAAAGACGACGACCGGCGCATTGCCGCGCGCCGCCATCGTCAGCGCCGTCATGATCTGGGTATAGCCGGGCCCGCAGGTGACGGAGGCGACGCCGACCTTGCCCGAGGCGCGGGCATAACCGTCGGCCATCGCGACCGCGCAATGCTCGTGCCGCGCATGGATCAGCCGCGCCTGTTGGTTGTCGGCCATCGCCGCCGACCAGTACATGTTGGCGTCGCCCATCAGCGTGAACAGCGTATCCACGCCTTCGGCGGCAAAGGCCTGCGCCAGGATGTCGGAAACCTGGTTGTCGCTCATCCCATTTTCCCCTTGGCAAAAAGAAGCTGTTTGA
>DASXAM010000250.1:0-1504 GCA_036404275.1 Allostellaceae bacterium | reverse complement strand
TCGACATATTTGAGCTCGATCTTGAGCTCGGCCACGCCGGGCCGCACATCCTCGCGGGTAAACCCGCGGATGTATCCCTCGCGCATCAAGACCTCGAGCACGTTAGCCCGAATTTTGGATGCCGGAGAAGCGACCACCGCCTGCCGCGCCCGCTGGCCGTTGCGGATCCGGGTCAGCATGTCGCCCAACGGATCGCTCATCGTCATGACCGTGCGCCCCGCTACCAGCTCGACTTGACCATGCCGGGGATTTGCCCGGCCGAGGCGAGCTCGCGCAGCGCAATCCGCGAGATGCGGAACTTGCGATAGTAGCCGCGCGGCCGGCCGGTCAGCGAGCAACGGTTGCGCACCCGCGTCGGCGAGCTGTTGCGGGGCAGCTCGGCGAGCTTGAGCTGCGCGGCAAAACGTTCCTCGGGCGGCGCCGAGCGGTCGCGCGCCAGCGTCTTCAGCCGGGCGCGCTTGCCGGTGGCGCTCCGGGCGAGCTTGCCCCGTCTCGTGTTCTTCTCGATCGAGCTCTTCTTCGCCATCAGGCCCGGCTCCCGCTCGCGTCAGTTGGCAAAAGGCATCTCGAAGGCGGCGAGCAGCGCCTTCGCCTCCGCATCGGTCCTCGCCGTCGTCGTCACGACAACGTTCATGCCGCGCATCGCATCGGCGCGGTCGTAGTCGATCTCGGGAAAGACGATCTGCTCCCTCAGACCGAGCGCGAAATTGCCGCGCCCGTCGAAGCTCTTGCCCGAGATGCCGCGAAAGTCGCGCACGCGCGGCAGCGCCACCGTGATCAGACGGTCGAGAAACTCGTACATGCGCTCGCGGCGCAACGTCACCTTACAGCCGATCGGCATCCCCTGGCGCAATTTGAAGGTGGCGATCGACCGTTTGGCGCGGGTGATGACCGCGTGCTGGCCGGTGATCGCCATCAGCTCGGCCGCCGCCACCTCGACCTTCTTGCTGTCCTGGACCGCCTCGCCCACACCCATGTTGACGACGATTTTTTCCAGGCGCGGCACCTGCATCGGGTTTTTGTAGCCGAACTGCTGCATCAGCGCCGGGCGGATCGTGGTTTCGTAACGTTCGCGCAAGCGGGTGGCGGCCATGGCGTTTACCTGTCGATGACTTCGCCGGAGCGGCGGGCGAACCGGACCTTGCGCCCGTCGTCGAGAAACCGATAGCCGACGCGCGTCGGCTTCGACGAGGCAGGATCGATATGGGCGACGTTGGAGACGTGAATCGTCGATTCCTTCTCGACGATGCCGCCCGGCTCGCCCATCCGCGGCTTCGTGTGCCGCTTGACCATGTTGACGCCCTGCACGAGGAGCCGCCCCTCGGCCGGCAACACCCGCAGCACCTCGCCGGTGCGGCCCTTGTCGCGCCCGGCGATGACGACGACCGTGTCGCCCTTCTTGATCTTCAGCTTCGGCATCGCCTGGCTCCCGCGATCGGGCTCAGAGCACTTCGGGGGCGAGCGAGACGATCTTCATGAACCGGCGCGCCCGCAGCTCGCGGGT
>DASXAM010000249.1:0-8087 GCA_036404275.1 Allostellaceae bacterium | reverse complement strand
TTCCAGATGTACTATTCGGTTTGAGGCGCGGGCTGGCGATACGCGGCGAGGCCAGGCAGGGAGGCCGGGCCCTTTAGTCTTGTTCCCCGAGAAGCGATGAGGGTCGCGGCCGAGAGTTCGCCGTTCAGCGTTCGTCCCCTTTCTTTTCCGGCGGCGGCGAAAGCCCAAACGGGCTCGGCAGCAACTGGGCAAGCCGGAAGTCATCGATGCGGTCGATGTGCACCGGCAGATCGTCTACGGCAAACTCGGCCATGACTTGCCGACAGGCGCCGCATGGCATCAGTCGGTTCTCAGGCCCGCTTGGATCGGCGTCGATACAGGCCAAGGCGAGCGCATCGATGCGCGACTGGCCCGCCGCGACGGCGTTGAAGATTGCCACTCTTTCGGCGCACATCGTAAGCCCGTAACTGGCATTCTCGATGTTGCATCCGGTGTAGATGCGACCGCCTGCGCGCACTGCAGCGCCGACGCGGAATCGCGAATATGGTGCATGCGCGGCCAGCGCCGCTGTCCGCGCAGCGCCAAGCAGCTCGGGGTCGGGGTCGGTCACTCGCGGTTCGTTTCGTCGCGCAGCGACCTCCAGCGCTTCATCGCGCCAAGCGGGCTTTTCGGCGTCACCGCGCCGGTCTTGCGCCCGCCATACACCCTAACCCAATCGGCGTATCCTTGCTGATCGAGGTCGATGACGCGGTTTCCTTCGTCGTTGGTCGCCAGGCGCGGCGCCTTCGATGGTTTCTCCTTTGTCATGGGTTAGCCCTCAAGAACCGTTCGTTGAGCACCATGCTGACGCGGAGCGCGCCCGATTTCATCACGTCAAACAGCGAGAGCACCGCTGGATGCGTCTCGGCATTATCTGGGGTGGGCGCGCCGTCGATGCCATAGTCGATAGCCGCGTCGATATTGAGAACGCCGAGCGCCGGTCCGTCGATGTCGAGCGCCAGTGGTTCCTTGATCGGGCCGGGCACGTCGGACCAGGTCTCGGTGGCATCGATCAACGGCATGCTCATGAGCCAGGTCCGATCCGCGCGGATACGCGGCGAATAGAGGTCCGTGCCGGAGGGGGCCGGCCGGCCGCTATGCTGTTTGCTTCACAGGTCCGCGATGACCGTGCGGTGTTCCAGGTAAACCAGCCAGCTGATTCCCTCGCCGGCCACCAGCCTAAGGTGCTCGTCCGGGTCTCCGGTCATGTTGACCTGATACGCGAGCACGAGCTCTTCCGTTTCTTCGTCCGGCAAGAAGATGTTGCAGCGCACAGGCGACTCGGGCACCAGCCATCTTTGCAACAGCTTGGCACCGCGCATCGCAATGTCCGACAAGATTGGGGTGATATCCTGCGCCGGTGGCACGGCGAAGCAATCGGGCTCGATCGCCTGCCGGCCGTTGATCCGGCCACGCTCGAACGCTGCCTCGACCAGCGCCTGGCTGGCCAACGCGGCAAAGTCGAGGACGCCGGCTGGCGCCGCGCCGGGCGGCGGCAGCGCCGGTTCGACCGTTCGCCGCTTCACGCTCGTCAACTCGGCCAGCTTGTCCTCCAGCCGCAAGCGAGCGCGGCCCAGCAACAGGCCCACCAGAGCACGCACAAATCCCTGGAAGGAATAGGGGTCCGGATTGGCATCCTGCGGCAAGCGCAAGCCGACGTGCAGCCACGGCACGTAGGCGAGGCCCTTCAGCTGAGGATCGGTGCTTCGTCGCAGCACCTCGCGGTATTGCCGGCCGAAGATCCAGGCCGGAAAATTCGAGATGACTCCGCCGTCGACGCAAGTGTCCAGCCGATCGGACAGCCGGATCGCCTGAAAAAAGCCGGGAAAACCGGCGGAGGCGCGTGCCGCTTCGGCGATCCGCAACTGGGAGCAGTCCGGGTCGATCGACGAGATGATCGCCAGATCCGCGCGACGCACGTCCGTGACGATCAGGAACAGCGGGGGCAGGCCGCCAGCGTCCGGCAGCGTCGCGACATCGCAGAAGCGCAGCAAGCCCGTCTGCGGAAAACCGTGGTGATGCGGGCTCAGCAACGGGCTGGCCCGCAGCAACTTGTCGACCGCCTGCACCATGCCGTCGCCCGGGAAGATGCCACGGCCCCGCACTAGTCCAATCAGCGCCGCCGGCAATGTCAGCAGTATCGTCCAGACCGTCAGCGTGAGGCGGATGGCCCACCATACCGGAAACAGCAGCCGCCGCCAGCTGCCGCCGGGCCAGAACAGATACGCCAGAGCCAAGCGAATGCCGGTCAGCGCGGTCAGGGACGCGACGAGCCTGGCGAAGCCGGAAAACCGGATGCCGAGAGATCGGATCCCGGGAAACAGGCGGCCGCGGCCGAAAAAGGCGTTGATCTGACCGGGCGCGAACAACCTCACGACTTCGTCGCGAATCTGTTCCGGGGTGTAGCCGGCCCAAAACAACGTGGCGATAATCGCGCCAGCCGAGGTTCCGGCAACCGCCGCCGGCAGCAGCTCCACATCGCCGGTGGGGGCGCCGCGGTTGTCTATGCGCGCGCCGGTGAGCCCCTTTAGCTGACCGATCAAATCGATTGCGACAGCGCCGCCACCCTGGATCGTCAGGACGGCGACCCTGGGAAATTCCATCTGTCCTCCATCGCCCGTGAGGGTTGCGCGGGAAGGATAACGCGCCACCATTCGAGGACAAGCCGATGAGCCGCGCTTGACGCATGTCTCGGTGAAAATTTAAGCGAATTGAGGACGGCCGCCGCCTCCCGCCCTGTCTTCCCCCGAATGCCGGGCTGTTAAGCGATCGCGAAGTTCGGCACCGGGACGGGTGACCGGCTCAGCCCTTCCCGGCCAATCGGCGCGCCCAATGGTCGAGCGCGGCCATCAGGTCGCGGAGGAGACCGCGGCCGGTCTCGTCGGTAAAGCGGCCCGACGCGTCGAACTTGGTCTGCGCCTGGGCGATAAACACTTCGGGCTTGTTGAGCGGATGCATGTCGAGAAAGACGCAGCTGCGCCGCAAATCGTATTGCGCGCGCACCGTGCCGCCCATCCCGGCCGAGGCGCCGATGATCGCCGCCGGCTTGCCGGCGAAAGGCTGGTCGGGCGGGCGCGAGGCCCAGTCAATTGCGTTCTTCAAGACGCCCGGCATCGAATAGTTGTATTCGGGTGTGGCGAAGAGGAGCGCGTCGGCTTCCTTGATCTGGCGCCGCAGGGTCTCGACCGCCGGCGGGAAACCCTGTGCGCGCACATCCTCGTTGTAGAGCGGGATCGCGCCGATATCGGCGATGTCGACCGTCATGCCCGGCGGCTTCAGCTCGATCGCGGTGCGCAACGCCAGGCGGTTGTAGGAGCCCGCGCGCAAGCTGCCGCACATCGCCAAGACGTGAACACCCTTTGCCTCGCTCATCGGCCAACCCTTTCCTCTACCGCGGCAAAACCCCTTACCCCAGCCCTCGGGTTCCGGGCAAGCCGGTCAGGCGGCGAGCCGCGGGATCAGGTGCGCGGCGTTGTCGGAGCGGATCGCGGCGAGCGCGTGCGACGAGAGACCGCTCTTGTCGAGCGCCGCACTTTGCATCGCGGTCGGCACATAGGGGAAATCGGTCCCGAACAACACCTGCGACGGCGCCACCATCTTGAGGAGCGAAGCGAGCGAGATCGGCCAGGCGGCGTTGGCGGTGTCGTAATGGAGGCGCTGCAATTCGGCGAGCACGCCGTCCGGCGCAAACTCGTGCAAGTCCTTGCGCAGCCCCGCGAAATATTCGACGCGGCCGGCCAGCATCGGCATCGGTCCGCCGCCATGGCAAAAGATCCAGCGGATGTCCCGAAGCCGCGCCAAGGTGCCGCTGAACAGGAGGCTGGTGATCGCGCGGCCGCTGTCGTACGGGTTTTCGAGAACGCCGCCCGGCGTCGCATCGTTGAGCCCGGCGCAGCAATAGGGCGCATAGGGGTGGAAAAAGACGATCGCCTTGCGCCGGTTCAGCTCCTCGAACACCGGCTTGTAAAGCGGATCGCCCGGCCAGCGGTCGCCAAAGCTCGTCGACAGATTGATGCCGTCCGCCTTCAGCGTGTCGAAGGCATATTCGATCTCTTTCAGCGAGCCCTCGACATCGGGCATCGGCAGACAGGCAAAGCGGGCATAGCGGCCGGGATGGTCCTGCTCCATCTTGGCGGCGTAGTCGTTGCAGGTGCGCGCGATCTTGCGCATGCCCGCTGCGTCGAGGCCGAACCAGACGCCGGGGATCGAGGCGAGCGACAGAACCGACATCGCGACCCCGTTCTTGTCCATCTCGTCGAGCGAGGATTGCGGCGTCCAATGCGCGACGCGCGGCGACAAATTCCCACCGCCGTGGCGGGTCACATAGCCTTGCCAGCCGTCGATGATCTCGGGCGGGTAATAGTGGTGATGAATATCGATCAGGCGGGTCTTTGCCGGCGCCGCCTGCGCCCACAGCCGCTCGGCGGGCAATGCCGCGCCCGCCCCCAGCGCCGCCAATCCGGCCAGCAAGCGGCGACGTGACGTGCCGCCAAAGCTGCACCCGGCATGATGGTCGTGCGTCACTTTCATATCCTCCCGGTCCGCCGCCGCCCCAGTTTGCAGCGCGCAAGGGCGCAATCCAATCGTTCCGCGGGCTGCTCTGCCGTAAATCTCTGTCGGCCGCGGTGACGGCGGTATGCTGTCGCCGCGACAACAGCGGGAGGAACCTATGGCGGGGCTGCTCGAAGGGAAATCGGCGCTGGTGACGGGCGGCGGCGGCGGGATCGGGCGCGCGGCGGCGCTGGCGTTTGCCCGCGAAGGCGCGCGGGTGGCGGTTGCCGACATCGCGGCCGAGGCGGCGCGGGAGACGGTGGCATTGGTCAACGCTGCCGGCGGACAGGCGGTCTCGTTCTCGGGCGAGGTGACGCGCGACAGCGAGGTCCGGGCGATGGTCTCGGCCGCGATCGCCGCGCATGGCCGCCTCGATTGCGCCTTCAACAATGCCGGGATTGCCGGCTGGCATGTCGAGGCCGCCGGCAAAAAAACCGCGGAGTGGTCCGAGGCGGCGTTCGACCGGATGATCGAGGTCAATCTGAAGGGTGTGTGGCTGTGCATGCGGCACGAGCTGATGCATATGGAGGCGCAGGGCGGTGGGGCGATCGTCAACACCGCCTCGATCGCCGGGCTCGCCGGATTGCCGACCTCCTCGGCCTATGTCGCGGCCAAGCACGGGGTGATCGGGCTGACCAAGACCGCCGCACTCGAATATGCCGAGGCCGGGGTTCGGGTGAATGCGGTCTGTCCCGGCTATATCAAAACGCCGATGACCGCCGAGGTGATGCAGCGCCGCGGCGCGGCGATCCTGGCGCAAACCCCGTTGAAGCGCATGGGCGAGCCCGAGGAGATCGCCGAGATGGTGGTGTGGCTCTGCTCCGACCGCGCCAGCTTTGTCACCGGCGCCGCCTGGAACGTCGATGGCGGCTGGATGGCGATGTAAACAGTTGACCGGCGGGAGTCATCGCAGTAGAACTGTGACCTTATGAAAAATATCACAGTCTCACTAGACGATGAAACCTATCGTCGCGCCCGGGTTGCCGCTGCCCAACGAGAGACATCCGTCTCAGCTCTGGTGCGGCGATTTTTGACTGAACTCGGCTCTGGCGAGAGCGAAATCGAGCGGCTGAAGCGCAAGGAGCGCGAATTGCGGGAACGGATCGCCGAGTTCCGGGCCTCCGACCGGCTTTCACGCGATGCCGTCCATGATCGCCAAGCATGAGCCCACCGCATTTTCTCGACACCAATATCTTGCTTTACTCGATCAGCCGCGACCCGGCGGAGGCGAGAAAGTGTGACCGCTCGCAGCAGCTCCTCGAGGACGAGGACGGCGCGCTGTCGGTGCAGGTATTCCAAGAGTTTTATGTCCAGGCGACCCGAGCTACCCGGCCCAACCCGCTGCCGCACGCTATCGCGGTCGGGCTGATCGAGACCTGGACGCGCTTCAAGGTGCAGGAGAACACCTTGGCGCTGCTCACGGCAGCTTTTGAGATCAGGAAGGCGCATGGTTTTTCCTTTTGGGACAGCGCCATCATTGCGGCCGCTCGCGCGCTCGGTTGCCGCCGCCTTTATACCGAGGATATGAGCCACGGCCGCGAAGTAGACGGCGTCACCATCATCGATCCGTTTCGCTGAGCCAATCCCTTAGAATGTGGTCGTCGTGGTGATGGCTGGCGGAGGCGGGATGGGTAAGGAGCGGGGGCCGCGCGAGCAGATGGCCCCAAGGGAACAGATGGTCTACGACGTGGTCGTGGTTGGCGCCGGGCCGGCCGGGCTCGCCGCCGCGATCCGGCTGAAGCAGCTGGCGGCCGCGGCCGGGCGCGAGGTCGCGGTCTGCGTCGTCGAAAAGGGCTCGGAGGTCGGCGCGCACATCCTTTCGGGTGCGGTCTTCGAGCCGCGCGCGCTTAACGAGCTGATCCCGGGCTGGCGCGAGCGGGGTGCGCCGCTCCTTATCCCGGCGACCGAAGATCGGTTTCTGCTGCTGACGCAGACCCGGGCGCTGCGCCTGCCGACGCCGCCGCAAATGAACAACCACGGCAATTACATCATCAGCCTCGGCAATCTCTGCCGCTGGCTGGCGCAGCAGGCGGAAGAGCTCGGCGTCGAGATTTATCCAGGCTTTGCCGCCGCCGAGGTGTTGTACGACGAAGCCGGCCGGGTGCGCGGCGTCGCGACCGGTGATATGGGGATCGGCCGGGACGGCGAGCCGACCGAGCGCTTTCAGCCGGGCGTCGAGCTCGTCGCCCCCGAGACGCTTTTTGCCGAAGGCTGCCGCGGCTCGTTGACCAAGACGCTGGTCGAGCGGTTTCGCCTGCGTGACGGCATCGGCCCGCAAACCTATGCGATCGGCCTCAAGGAATTGTGGGAGGCGGCACCCGAGCGGCACCGGCCGGGGCTCGTCGTCCACAGCGTCGGCTGGCCGCTCGATCCGGCGACCTATGGCGGCTCGTTTCTCTATCACCTCGAAGAGCGCCAGATCGCGGTCGGCTTTGTCGTCGGGCTCGACTACAAAAACCCTTTTTTAAGCCCGTTCGAGGAGTTTCAGCGGTTCAAGACGCATCCGGCGATCCGGCCCTATTTCGAAGGCGGGCGCCGGATCGCCTATGGCGCGCGCGCCTTGAACGAAGGGGGCTTGCAATCGATCCCGAAGCTCGATTTTCCCGGTGGCGCGCTCGTCGGCTGTGCCGCGGGATTTGTCAATGTGGCCAAGCTCAAGGGCAGCCACACCGCGATGAAATCGGGGATGGTCGCAGCCGAGGTCGTCTTTCGGCGCCTCGCCGGTGACGGTGGCGCGCAGGTGCGGCGGGCGCTCGAACAGAGCTGGGTGTGGGAGGAATTGCGCCGGGTGCGTAACATCCGCCCGAGCTTTCACCATGGGCTTTATGCCGGGCTCGCCTATTCGGCCTTCGACACCTATGTGCTGCGCGGCGCCGCACCCTGGACCATGCGGCACCATCCCGACCATGCGCAGCTGATGCCGGCGCGCCAGGCGCCACGGATCGACTATCCGAAGCCCGACGGGGTGGTGAGCTTCGACCGGCTCTCCTCGGTCTTTATTTCCAACACCAACCACGAGGAGGACCAGCCGCCGCATCTCAAGCTGCGCGACCCGGCAAAGGCGATCGCGGTCAACTATCGGCTCTACGATTCGCCGGAACAGCGCTATTGTCCGGCCGGGGTGTACGAGATCGTCGAGGAGGCCGGCTCGGGCGGGCCGCGCTTGCAGATCAACGCGCAGAATTGCGTGCACTGCAAAACCTGCGACATCAAGGACCCGGAGCAGAACATCGATTGGGTCGTGCCCGAGGGCGGCGGCGGACCCAATTATCCGAACATGTGAGCCGGCCGACAGGTAGAGCAGCAGATGAAAACGTTTGCGATCGGGCATTCCCGGAGATGGCTGATGCCGGCTGTGCTGGCGGTGGTGGCGGCGAGCGGCGCCGCCGCGTCGGCGCCGAGTGGCGAGCCGGCGGCGAGCGCGTCCGACACGCCGTACGGCACCTATCTCTCCGGCCGTCATGCCCAGGAGCTGCGCGAGTACCCAGCCGCGGCGAAGTGGTTCGAGAATTCGCTGCGCGCCGATCCGGATTCCTCCGAGCTGATCAGCCGAACCT
>DASXAM010000248.1:0-9237 GCA_036404275.1 Allostellaceae bacterium | reverse complement strand
CCCTCGGCGCGGCCGGCAAAGCTGACCGCCATGCGGTGGCGCAACACCGCCGGCGCCAAGGCGACGACATCATCGACCGATGGGCTGAACCGGCCGTCGATCAATGCGCGCGCCCGGCAGGCGAGCATCAAGGCCTGGCTCGCGCGCGGCCCCGGTCCCCACGAAACAAGGCGCCGCATTTCGGGTGCGGCCGCGGTATCGGGCCGAGCCGAGCGCACCAGCGACAAGATCGCGTCGACCACGCTTTCGCCGATCGGCAGCCGTCGCACCAGCCGCTGCGCCGCCATCACCTCGGCCACATTCATCGCCGGCCGCGGCCGGTCATCGACAATGCCGGTGGTCGCGATCAGCATCTGCCGCTCGGCGTCGAGATCGGGGTAATCGACATCGATCTGCAACAGGAACCGGTCGAGCTGCGCCTCCGGCAATGGATAGGTCCCCTCCTGCTCGAGCGGGTTTTGCGTCGCCAGCACATGAAACGGCCGCGGCAACGCGTGATACTGGCCGGCGATCGACACCCGGCCTTCCTGCATCGCCTGCAGCAACGCCGATTGGGTGCGCGGGCTTGCCCGGTTGATCTCGTCGGCCATCAGCAATTGGCAGAACACCGGCCCCTGGATAAAGCGAAACGAGCGGCGGCCGGTCTCGCTCTCCTCCAGCACCTCGGAGCCGAGAATGTCGGCGGGCATCAAGTCGGGGGTGCACTGGATGCGCTTTTCGTCGAGGCCGAGGATGGCGCCAAGCGTTTCCACCAGCCGGGTCTTGGCCAAGCCCGGAACCCCGATCAGCAGCGCGTGGCCGCCGCACAAGAGGGCGATCAAAGCTTGTTCGACAACCTCGCGTTGCCCGAAAATGACTTCGCCGATGCGGCCCTGGACCAGGCCGAGGCTGCGGCCCAAAGCTTCGACCTCGGCGGCGAGATCGGTGGAGGCGGCGTCGATGGGTAACGAGGACAAAAGCTCAAATCCTTCTGCCGATGTTGCGGCCGTTTCTGGCCTGCATGAAGGCGCCGGTCACGACAATTCCCCGGCCACCGGTCCCGCGCACAGCCGCCGGCCGCCGGTCGATTGCGGCGACCTCGACATGCGCATCGCTCGTAACGGGACCTGGTTCTACCGCGGCTCTCCGATCCTTCGCCTGCCGCTCGTCAAGCTGTTTGCCTCGGTGTTGCGCCGCGAGGCGGACGGCGGTTATTGGCTCGTCACCCCCGCCGAGCGCGGCCGCATCGAAGTCGAAGACGTTCCGTTTCTCGCGGTCGAGCTGACGGTGGCCGGTCAGGGCCACGAGCAGCTGCTCAATTTGCGCACAAATCTGGACGAGATTGTGACCGCGGGGCCGGACCATCCGCTGCGGGTCGAGACCGCGGCGGACGGCGAGCCGGCGCCGTATCTCCTCGTCCGCGACGGTCTTGAGGCGCGGTTGTCGCGCCCGGTCTTCTACGAGCTGGTCGAGTTCGGCACCGAGGAAGACATCGCCGGCACGCGGCAATACGGAGTATGGAGCAGCGGCGTATTCTTCCGCCTCGGCGAGGTTGGTCCGGATTGGTGAGGCGATGCGATCGGCTTTTCTCACGCGGCAGGACGCTGTCGAGCGCTTTGCCCGCCTCGGCCGGCCCGGAAGGCGCGGCTTTGGCGGCGCCGCCGACCCGGTCGAGGCCGCTGCGGTGCGCGCGGCGACCCGCGGCGACCACGATCTCAACCCCGGCATGACCCCGCCCAGCACGGCGCTGCGGCCGGCGGCCGTATTGGTGCCGCTCGTCGATCGCTCCGATGGCATGACTGTGCTGCTGACCCAGCGGACCGCGCATTTGTCGGCGCATGCCGGACAGATCGCGTTCCCCGGCGGCAGCGTCGAGGCGGACGACGCCGATCCCGTCGCCGCCGCCCTGCGCGAGACCGAGGAAGAAATCGGCTTGCCGCGCGATCACATTACGGTGATCGGCCGGCTCGACACCTACGTTACGGGCACCGGGTTCGAGATCACGCCGATTGTCGGCATCGTGCGGGCGCCGTTTCCGCTGGCGGTCGACCCGTACGAGGTGGCCGAGGCTTTCGAGGTGCCGCTCGACTTTGTCCTCGATCCCGCAAATCATCGCCGTACCGAGCGTCTTGTCGATCTGCGCCGGCGCGTGTTCTTCGTGCTCCCTTACCAAGGCCGAAACATCTGGGGAGCGACCGCGGGGATGCTGGTAAATCTGGCCGAGGTGCTCGCCGGATGACGCCGCGATGCTGCGGATTTTCCTGACCATTGTTTTGCCGCTGCTGCTGCCGACTGCGCTTTATCTGTTGTGGGTCGGCACGTTCGGCTCGTGGCGCGAGGGCGGTGCAGTGTCCTGGGCGGGTGTGCCGTGGCTTTGGCTTGCCGCGGCCGGTGCCGTGCTGCTGGCGGTCGTGCTCTTGGTCGTGACTGTCGGCTTTGGCGTGCCGCAAAACGGCACCTATGTGCCGCCGCGCTGGCAAAACGGTCGCATCATCCCGGGCCATATCGAGCCGAAAACCGAGCCATGACCGCGCCTCTCCCGCGGATCCCACCGCCGCCATGGATTGCCGAGCCCGCGACCGCTGCGCTGCTGCGGGCATTCGCCGTCGGCAATGAGGCGGCCCGGTTTGTCGGCGGTGCCGTCCGCGATGCCTTGCTCGGGCTGGCGGACATGAACACCGACATCGACATCGCCACCCCGGCGGCGCCCGAACGGGTGATCGATCTGCTCGGCCGGGCCGGGATCAAGACGGTGCCGACCGGGCTCGCCCACGGCACGGTGACTGCGATCCCCGGATCAAGTCCGGGGACGCCGTCGCGCCATTTCGAGATCACGACCCTGCGCCGCGATGTCGAGACCTATGGCCGCCGTGCCCGCGTCGCCTTCGGCGCCGATTGGGCCGCCGACGCCGCACGGCGCGACTTTACGATCAACGCGATCTATCTCGACCCCGACGGCACGGTTCATGACCTGGTTGGCGGCATGGCCGATCTGCAGGCGCGCCGGGTGCGCTTTGTCGGCGACCCGGCGACCCGCATCGCCGAGGATGTGCTGCGCATCCTGCGCTATTACCGGTTCGAGGCGCGCTTCGGCGCCGCCGGCGGCGATCCGGCGGCGCGCGCCGCCTGCCATGCCGCGGCCGATCGGCTGCCGACGCTCTCGGCCGAGCGCGTCGCGCAGGAGATCATCAAGCTCCTCGAAGCCGCCGACCCCGTCCCGGCCTTGCGCATGATGGCGCAGGACGGCGTGCTCGCCCAGGTGCTGCCGGAAGCCTGCCGGATCGACCGCCTGCAACGGCTGATCGCGACCGAGCCCGCGCCCGATCCGCTGCTGCGACTCGCCGCACTGATCGAAGCCGACGCGGAAGGCGCGGCCGCCCTCGCCCGCCGCCTGCGTTTTCCCAATGCGTGGCGCGATCGGCTGCGCCGCCTCGCCCGACCCTGGCCGCTCGACCCCGCGGCGGATTGGCCGGCGCAGCGTCACGCCCTCTATCGGCTCGGCACCGCACGCTACAGCGACCTCGTCCTTTTAGCGGCGGCGGCCGGCACGACGACCGCCGTGCGACTCGCCGAGCTTCTCGACTTCGCCCATCGGACCCCGATGCCCGTCTTTCCGCTCACCGGCCGTGACGTGACCGCCCTCGGCGTTCCGCCCGGAGAGCGCGTCGGTCAGCTTCTCGGCGAGTTGCGCGGCTGGTGGGAAGACGGCGATTTCGCGGCCGACCGCGTGCAATGCCTCGCCCGGCTCAAGGAGCTCGCTGCGTCCACAGAGGATCGGAGCTAGCGGCGCTTCCCCCCGCCCATTCCCTCCCCCGCCCGCGGGGAGGGAATGGGCGGGGGCTTTTAGGGCCGTGCGTCAGGCGCGCTCCATTAGGACGCCCGCTGCCGCGCATGTGCGGTCGGGGCCGCGGCCATCTTCGCCACAACCGCGTCCGGGCGGGTGAAAGCCAGGTATTCGGCGGCGTATTCTGGCGGCAGGATTTCCACCATCGAATGGTTCTCGACCCACACCTCGATGACGTGGAACGGGCCGCGGTCGCAGTTATGGCATTGCCAGCCTTCGCGCTTTGCGATCGCTTCGACCGTGGCGGCGTCGGTGGCGACGCTGAGCGCGAAATGGACGGCGCTAAAGCCGGGTGCCGCCTCCGGATGCTTGGCAAAGCCGGCGCCGACGGTGCCGCCCGGCTCGAGCGCAAGGCCGGCCGGATGGACCTCGACCCCGGAGCCGTGCTCGTCGAGCTGAAGCGCAAAAAAGCTGCCGGGATTCGGCGGAAACCGCACCGCGGTCCCGCCCATCAGCTCGGCCAGAACATTCGCGACATGCTGCGGATCGCGCGCCGCGATGGACAGATGATGAATCATGGCGCCCTCACAAATTTGCCGGCCGGACTATAGCAGAGCAATTCTCCCGGCGCGACGCCGAGACCGGAACCCCGTCGGTCCGCTACACTCTCCGCCAACGCCGCCATCACGCATGGACCTGCCGCAGATGAGCATCCCGGCGCCGTTCGACCGCTACCGGGGCGAGGTCTTGCCCGAATGGATCGACATGAACGGGCATATGAACCTTGCCTATTACACGGTGCTGTTCGATTACGCAGCCGATCTCCTGTTCGAGACGATCGGCATCGGCCGCAGCTACAAGGACGCTACTGGCCACGGCACCTTCGTCGTCGAGACTCACAACCTCTACGAGCGCGAATTGCTTGTGGGCGAACAAGTGCGGGTCGCGAGCCAAATCATTGGCGCCGACAACAAAAGACTGCACCTGGCGCACGAGATGTTCCGGCTCGCAGATGGTGAGCGCGCGGCGATGCAGGAATTGATGTTTCTGTCGGTCGACCTCGCCCGTCGCCGGGTCGTGCCGTTTCTTCCCGACGCCGCCCGGTGCGTCGCCGCCGCCGCAGCAGCGCATGCGCAGCTGCGGCGGCCTTCCTGGGCTGGCCGCGGTATTGCCTTGCCGTCGCGTCCCGGCTGATCGTTAAAACGAGTCATAGTCAAAAATGTGTCTTGTCGACCGGTGACCGATCGTCAGGATTAACTCAATGCTAAGCTCCGCGTGCCGCTAATGGGGAGAAAACAACCATTTGGAGGACGCCTAAATGCAACGAATCACAGCGCATGGTTGGTGGCGCGGCGCGATTTGGTGCGCCGGAGCGCTCGGCGCTCTCGCCCTGCCACCCGCAACCGCCGGCGCCCATGACGGGCATGAGGACGCGCTCAACATTGTGCGCATCGGCCATGCCGACCTGCAGGGCCGGCCCGCCTACGAGCCAACGGTGATCCAGCAGGGACATCGCTTCATTCTCTATGTTGGCCACCATCAGGGCAATTTTCTCAACCCGCTGACGGGCAAGGTCGAGCCCGACGGCACGTCGATCGTCGATGTCACCAACCCGCGTCATCCGGTCCAACTGTTTCACATCCCAGGCCCGCCCGGCGGCACCCAGGACGTCTCGATGGTGCGCGTCTGTCCTGGACCCTATGTGGCGAGCGACGGACCCCACGGGCTGCCGCACGCCACGCCCGGCCACTTCTACATGCTGCGGCCGTTCGGCCAGCAATCGCATGAAATCTGGGACACGACCGACCCGTCGCATCCGCAATTCTTGACTACGATCGTTGCTGGGCTCGACCGAACACACAAAAACTGGTGGGAGTGCGACACCGGCATAGCCTATCTCGTCGCCGACAAGGCAAGCGAGGGCTGGCACGCCAACCAGCACATCAAGATCTATGATCTGAGCAACCCGGCGAGCCCGGTTTATATGAAGGATTTCGGCCTGCCCGGCCAGAATCCTGTGACCTCGGTCTCGCCGGGACCGCCGGGCGTGCACGGGCCGATCTCGGTCCCGGCGAAGAACCGGATCTACATCCCCTACGGCGTCGGCGCCAATGGCGTCGTCCAGATCGTCGACCGGCAGAAACTCCTGAGCGCCAATTTCGCCAACCCAGTGAGCCCAACCGATGCCGAGTTGCTCGGCCCGCAGGTCGGCCGCATCGACATGTCACCCGACCAGGGCGGCCACACGACCTTTCCGGTCTATGACATTCCGCAGCCCTGGTACAAACGCTTCAGCGAGGGCAATACCCGCGACGTGCTGGTCGTCACCTCGGAAGCGACGGCCAATTTTTGCCAGGAGGCGCCGCATTTCGGCTTTCTGCTCGACATCACGACCGACAGCAAGCCGTGGCCGCTATCGACGTTGCGGGTGCAGGACAATTCCGGCAATCCGCCATTTTGTACACGCGGCCCGCGTTTTGGCACGCATGCAACCAACGAGAACTTCTATCCGCCCTACTACGGCCGGCTGACCTTCATCTCGTATTTCGACGCCGGGTTGCGCGTCTGGGATATTCGTGACCCGGTCAACCCGATCGAGATCGCCCACTACATTCCGCCGGTCAACCACAACACCGAGCCGAGCTGCGCCACCATAAACGGCCAGCAGGTGTGCAAGACCGACGTCATGACCAACAATGTCGAGCTCGATACTCGCAAGCTTATTTACATCGTCGACCGTGTCGGTAGCGGCGCCGATATCCTGAGATTGACCGGCATCGCCGAGGCGATCGGCGAGGGCAGCCTGATCGATCAGGACCTCGGCGGTAACGATCACGATCATGATCATGGCCACAACCACGATCACGACGACTGAAACATCATAGAGCGGCCCACCGGCGGCGCGGGCGCGCCGCCGGTGGGAAACCGGAGTTTAGGCAGCCTCGTCGAGCGTCGAATGCAATTCTAGCGTCGTCGCGCGGCGCAAATCGCGCGGCTTTGTGTCGTCGTGCGGCCGGCCGCGATGCATCGTCGAGCGGTTATCCCAGATGACGAGGTCGCCGACCCGCCATTTGTGGCTATAGACAAATTCGGGCCGCGTCGCGAAGAGGTTCAGGTCGTAGAGCAGGATGCGGCCGTCGCCGACCGGCCAGCCCTCGATATGCGAGGCGTGCGCCGAGAGATAGACCGTCTTGCGTCCCGAGCCCGGATGGCGCCGCACCAGCCGCTGGCATGACGGCGGGTATTTCTCGCGGTCGCCCGGGAGAAAATCGGAAAAGCCGATCTGGGCCCGCGACCAGAAGATGTCGTGCACCGCGACGAGGCCATCGATCGCCTCTTTCATCGGCTCCGACAGCGCGTCGTAGACCGCACGCATATCGGCGAACTCGGTCTCGCCGCCGCCCAACGCGCTCGCCGGCGGCACCGCCACCGCGTGCAGCATGCCGAGCACGACCGGCACCGGCATGTAGGACGCATCGGTATGCCACAGCCGATTGCCGAGGCTGTCGAGCCGGCGCTTGTCGCTGCGCTCACGCAGCCTTCCGTCTTCGTCGAGGTTCGAGATGTCGCCGATTTCCGGATGCTTCAGCCGCCGCCGGCCGCCCGACGACGCCGCGCGGCCAATTTCAAGCGGTCCGAAGCGGGCCGCGAAATCGCGCAATTGCGTGTCGTCGAGCCGCTGGCCGCGGAACACGACGACCGCGTATTCGTCGATCGCCCGCCAGATCGCCGCCACCGTGTCGGCGCCGATCGACGCTGACAGATCGACCCCGCCCGCCTCCGCTGCGAACAGCGGATGCAATGGACGCAATTCGAGGCTCATCTGATCCCCCGTCGCTGTTTTGGTGATCCTCGCGCAACACGGCCACGGTTTCCAGCGCCATGCCAGACGGCGCCTCAGGTGCGGCGGGTGGCGAAATCGATGCGGGGGTCGATCAGCATGTAGGTCAGGTCGCTGATGAGCTTCAGCACGAGGCCGATCAGCGTGTAGACGTAGAGTGTGCCGAAGATGATCGGGTAGTCGCGGTTGATCGCCGCCTCGAAGCCCAAGAGACCTAGCCCGTCGAGCGAAAAGATCACCTCGATCAACAGCGATCCGGTAAAGAGAATGCCGACGAGTGCGGCCGGAAAGCCGGCGACAACGAGCAGCATCGCATTGCGGAACACATGGCCGTAAAGGACGCGGTGCTCGGTCAGCCCCTTGGCGCGCGCGGTCAGGACATATTGCTTGTTGATCTCGTCGAGAAAGCAGTTCTTGGTCAGCATCGTCAAGGTGGCAAAGCTCGAAATCACCAAGGCGGTGATCGGCAACGCGATATGCCAGAAATAATCGGCGATGCGCAGCGGCCAAGAGAGCGACGACCAATTGTCGCTGACCAGCCCGCGCAGCGGGAAAATCGACAAATAGCTGCCGCCGGCAAAGAGCACGATCAGCAATATTGCAAACAAAAAGCTCGGCACCGCATAGCCGACGATGATCACCGCGCTCGTCCACACATCGAACCGGCTGCCGTCCCTGACCGCCTTTCTGATGCCGAGCGGAATCGAGACGAGATAGGTGATCAATGTCGTCCACAGCCCGATAGAGATCGATACCGGCAGCTTCGACTCGATCAAATCGGAGACACGCTGGTCGCGGAAAAAGCTGGTGCCAAAATTAAACGTCAGATAGTTGCGCATCATCAGCGCAAACCGGGTCAAGGGCGGCTTGTCAAAGCCGTATTGCTTTTCGAGTTCCTTGATCAGCGCCGGGTCGAGGCCGCGCGCCCCGCGATACCGGGTGTTCTCGGCGCCGCCCAAGGTCTTGACCTCGCCGCTGCCGGCGCTGACTCGTTCGGTGGCGCTGACGGTGTTGCCCTTGAGGCGCGCGATCATCTGCTCGACCGGCCCGCCGGGCGCGGCCTGGATGATGATGAAATTCACCACCATGATCGCGAACAGCGTCGGGATGATCAGCAAAATGCGCCGCAGCGCGTAGGCGATCATCCCCGGCCGCTCACTTCTTTATCACCTCGCCTTTCTTGGCTTCGACCGAGTGCTCGGCGGCGGGATCGACCCACCAGGTGTCAAGGCCGAGCGCATATTTTGGCGAGGTGGCCGGGCGCCGGAACTTGTTCCAATAGGCAACCCGAAACGCCGACAAATGATAGTTCGGGATTACGTAATAGCCGTATTGCAGCACCCGGTCGTAGGCCCGCGTCTGGGCGACGAGGCTCGCCCGGTCGGGGGCCTGGATCAATTCTTCGATCAGCTGGTCGACGACCTTGCTGTTGACGCCGAGGAGGTTGCCGCTCCCCTGCTGGTCGGCGGCCTTCGACCCGAAATATTCACGCTGCTCGTTGCCCGGCGACAATGATTCGCCAAACAGAACGACGGTCATGTCGTAATCGAAGATCTCCATCCGCCGCTGGTATTGCGCGGTATCGACGGTGCGGACCCGTGCGGTGATCCCCATGCGTTTCAGATTGTCGGCA
>DASXAM010000247.1:0-10104 GCA_036404275.1 Allostellaceae bacterium | reverse complement strand
TGACGTCAAGCGCGAGCTGATTGGCCGTTTCCACGCGCTCGGCCATACCCACGACCTCTTGTCCCAGACCGGGTGGTCGGAAGCGCCGCTGCGCGATGTGGTGATGGCCGAGATGGCGCCGCACGCGACCGGCGGCGGCGCAAATGTAACAGTCGATGGGCCGCCGGTGATGCTGAAGCCGCAAGCGGCGCTGCTGTTTTCGCTGGTGGTGCACGAACTATCGACGAATGCAGCAAAATACGGCGCCTTGTCGGTGGCTGACGGGCGCATATCGGTCGCCTGGACCATTGTCGGGGACCGCCCGACGCGGCTGGATTTCAACTGGGTTGAACAGGGCGGCCCGCATATCGACCACCTGCCGCGGCGCGGTTTCGGCTCGGAACTGATCGAGCGCGGCATTCGTTTCGAATTGCAGGGCGAGGCAACTTTGGAAGCGGTGGATGGCTGTCTCCATTGCAGGATAATCGTACCCGCGGACCCGGAACACCTGGCTTTCAGATCGCCACAGGATCGGCCGGGAATGGAGGAAGCTGCCTCATGCTAGCGCTTCAAGGTCTTACAATAATGGTGGTGGAGGATGAGTTCCTCGTCGCCAGTTTGATCGAGCACATGCTGGAGGACGCCGGCTGCTTGGTTTCCGGCCCGTTTCCGCGGCTCGCCGCAGCGGTCAATGGAGCGACGCACGAGAATTGCGACGCTGCGGTGCTCGATGTTAACCTGGCCGGTGAACAAATCTTCCCGGTCGCAGAAATATTGTCGCGCCGGAATATCCCGTTTTTATTTGTTACCGGTTACAATGGGGGCTCGATGCCACGCGAATATGCCGACTGCCCGCGCTTGCAAAAGCCCTTCAAATATTTGGAGCTTGTGCACGCTTTGTCTGATTTGGTGCGGCCGACCGGCGCCGCTTGAGGTGGCGCGTCTCGTTCGCCCGCAACAAGACAGCAAAGTCCGACGATTCTCAGCCGACGTTGACGGTCAGGTTGAAGCATCGAAGGCGCGCCTGGCCTCCTCGCGCCGGATCGGCCGGCAGACCGAAATGCTGATCCGCGAATCGCAAGATACCATCAAGCGCTCGCGCGTGCGGCTCGATAAACCCGAGGATCCCGACAAGCTTTGACATCTCGCCAACCCGGCGGTTGCGCGCTACATCTCGCCTCGCCTGCTTCCAGCGAGCGACAATGCCGGCCGAGCCCCATTTCAAAATAACTCGCCTTGCCGGCACGCTGCCGAGCGGCAGCTTCGCCTTTGTCATGGCGACCGGCATCGTCTCGATCGCGGCACTGCTGCTCGGCTTTGGCCGGATCGCGAAAGTGCTTTTTGCGATCAATTTGATCGCCTATGGCGTTCTCTCGGCATTGACATTGCTGCGCTTCGGCTGCGGCCTCTCCGTCGTGGTCGCCGATTTTTGTGACCCACGAAAGACGCCGGGATTTTTGACGATCGTTGCCGGCACCAATGTGCTTGGCGACCAGGTATCGTTGCTGACCGCGCAGCAAGGCATTGCCGCCGGTCTTTGGCTGTGCGGCTCCGTCCTCTGGATCGGCCTCGTCTACGGCTTTTTCGTGGTGAGAACCGTGCGCCGGGAAAAGCCGCCGCTCGCCGACGGCTTGGATGGGAGCTGGCTCCTCGTCACTGTTGCCACGCAATCGGCCGCAATCCTCGGCGCCCAGACCGCCGCGACCTTTTCGTCGCCGACATCCGTCTTGTTCTGCAGTGTCGCCTTATGGCTGCTCGGCGGTGCGCTCTACGTCGTGATTATTACCCTCATTCTTTACCATTGGCTGTTCCGGCCAGTGACCCCCGCAAGCCTCAACCCCTCCTATTGGATCAACATGGGGGCGGCGGCGATCACCACGCTCGCCGGCGCGCGGCTCGCCGCCTCGGTCTCGCTCTACCCGGCGCTCTCCGGCCTGCACGGCTACATCGTCGCCGAGACGATGCTGTTCTGGTCGGTCGCGAGCTGGTGGATCCCGTTCCTGGCCGCGGTCATGGGCTGGCGCCATTGGCGGGGCGGCCTCTTTTTGTCGAAGCCCTTCGAATACTGGTCGATGGTGTTTCCGCTCGGCATGTACGCCGCCGCTACCTTCAGTTTTATCCCGCTCGTCGGCGCCGAATTTCTCGAGTTTCTGCCGCACCTCTTCTTTTGGCTGGCCTTCGTTGCCTGGTGCGCTACCGCGTCGGCAACCCTCCGGCGGTTTGCAAGCACGCGGCGCTAACCGCGCGTACCACTCGAAAAGCGCGCCCCCACCCTCACCCGCCGCGGCGATCCACCTCACACAGGCCGGTCCCCTTTGACCGTGACGCGGTTGCCGGACCGGGTGTGCGGCCAGTAATCCCACATCGCGTGATGCTGGACGCAACGGTTGTCCCAGAACGCGATCGAGTTCTCCCGCCACCGAAAACGGCATTGAAACAGCGGGTTCGCCATGTGCTTGTAGAGGTATTGCAGAATCCCGGTGCTCTCGTCCCGCGGGATGCCGTTTATGTAGCGGGTAAAACCCTCGTTGACGTAAAGCGCCTTGCGCCCGGTCACCGGGTGGGTGCGGACGACCGGGTGGTCGGCAAAGGGATAGCTGTCCTTGTCCTTTACGCCGTAATTGGCGTATTGGCCGCGGTAGTGCTCGCCGTCGTGCCGCGCGGTCATCCCGTCGAGATAGGTCTTCATCCGGTCGGAGAGTGCCTCATAGGCCGCGTACATGTTCGCGAACAATGTGTCGCCGCCGCGCGGGGGGCATTGGCGGATATAGAGGATCGAGCCCATCGGCGGCTCGGGATCGCATGACACGTCGCTGTGCCAGCCCTCGCCATTGGCGCGCGGACTGTCCTTGTCGGCGTGGATGATCATCAGCTCGGGGTGGCCGGGCTCGGCGGGTGCGGCCGGATGAAGGTGCAGCTCGCCAAAGCGCCGGCCGAAATCGAGGTGCTGGTCCGCCGTCAGATGCTGCTCGCGGAAAAAGATCACCAGGTTTTCCGCCAACGCGCGGTGGATTTCGTCCATCTGCCGGTTGCTGATGTCGCGCAGATCGACCCCGCCGATCTCGCCGCCGATGATTGGGGTCAGCTTGTCGACGGTGATCGTCTCGTAGCGCGCGGCTTCTTGCGGCACATACTTGATTCTCGGACCGTTTCTGCTGCGCAGCGAGCTCATTCGGTTCCTCCGTTACTGCATCACGACGGGCCTGCCGGTAACTTGTCGCAAAACCTATTCCCTCCCTCCACCTCGGTAAAGCGAGTAGGCTCGGCTGCCGCGTGCCGCTGACGAGGATCGCGAAAATGCCCGACGGACCGCGCTACGAGGACGATTTCTACGCCTGGACCCAGCACCAGGCGGCGGTGCTGCGCGACATGCCGGCGGCCGACAACCGGCTCGACCGCGAGCATGTCGCCGAGGAGATCGAGGATTTGGGCAAGAGCGAACGTGATGCGGTGCGCAGCCAGATCCGCCGCATCATCGAGCATCTGCTAAAGCTCGCCTATTCACCGGCCGAGCCGCCGCGCTTCGACTGGATGCACACTGTTCTCGAAGCGCGTCAAACTTTGTCCGATAAGATCAGCCCGACCTTGCGGCGCGATGCCGAGCAGATGCTCGACAAGCTTTACGCCGACGCGCGCAAGCGGGCCGCGGCCAGCCTTCGGCAATATGGCGAACCTGCTGCCGCCGATTTGTTGCCGCCTGCCTGTCCCTATTCGCTCGACGACATCTGCCGCGACGATTGGTATCCCCGCCGACCAGGAGAACAACCATGACCCGAGACTTTGTCGGCTACGGCGCCGAGCCGCCGCATGCCCGCTGGCCCGGCGAGGCGCGTATCGCAGTCAATTTTGTGATCAATTTCGAGGAGGGCTCCGAGCTCTCCTACCCGGCCGGTGACGGCGTCTCGGAAAGCGGGCTGACCGAGATGCTGGGGAGCGATCTCGGGGTTCGCGGCCGCGATCTCGCCGCCGAGAGCATGTTCGAGTACGGCGCCCGCGTCGGTTTTTGGCGGCTGTACCGGATCTTCACCCGCTTCCGGGTCCCGGTGACGATCTTCGGCTGCGCCCGCGCCTTGGCGGCCAACCCGCCGGCGGCAGCGGCAATCGCGGCGGCCGGCTGGGACATCTGCAGCCACGGCTATCGCTGGACCAACCATCCGGGGCTGCCGGAAGCCGAGGAGCGCCGCCAGATCGCCGCCGCCGTCGAGCTGATCCGGCAGATTACGGGGCAGCCTCCGCTCGGCTGGTACTGCCGCTATGCGCCCTCGGAAAACACTCGGCGCCTGCTCGTCGAGCATGGCGGCTTTCTCTACGACAGCGATACCTACAATGACGAATTGCCCTATTGGGTGCGGGTGGCCGGAAAACCGCACCTCGTCATCCCCTATTCGCTGACCACCAACGATTCGAAATTCGGCCGCGGCGTGTTCGGCTCGGGCGAAGATTTCTTCGCTTTTTTGCGCGACAGCTTCGATGTCCTTTACGAGGAGGGCGCCGACCGGCCGCGCATGATGTCCGTCGGCCTGCATATGCGGTTGACCGGCCATCCCGGTCGCGCCAAGGCATTGATGCGCTTCATAGAATATCTGAACGCCCATGACCGGGTGTGGGTCTGCCGCCGCGAGGACATCGCCCGGCATTGGATCGCCCATTTTCCGCCGCCGCGCTGAGGATGCCGCCGCCGCCGGAAAGGCCGCGAGAAGAGCCCGACCTTAAAGATTTTGGCGCTGCGGCCCCTACCCTTTAACGATTGTTAAAACGCGCCCGCGACTAAGATATCGTCTGCTCCCATAAAGATTATCTTCCGCTCGCCGACGAATAAAACCGGCTCCGATTAGCGCTGCCAGCTAGCGGCCGGCGCGTGCTGAAAACGCTGCTGGCGAAATAGCGGCGAAGAGCGGTTGACACGCGCGATTCTGCCTGTTTAGCTTTGCTTGTTCCTCCCGTCCTACCCGGATGCATCTCCAACAATCCGGGACGACACCGATCTGCATTCCCGCGCCCATCCGAGTCTATTGGCATGGCGGCCCCCACGCTGTTGCCCGCGGTTCGGGAATGCCCAACCAGAAGGAGAGGCTGTCGGATGCCCTTGCGACAGACGATTGGCATTTCTCTTGCCCTGATCATGGCCTCCACCGGCGCTATCGCCAAGCTCCCGGACAAGACCGGACATCACCATCCCGGCCAAAGCCCGGACGCCAAATCACACCGATCGGCCGCCCGATCGCCGACTCCCTGCCGCGCTGCGCGAACGCACGGTGTCACGCACCACGCCAGCCGACACTGGTCGCATCACGGCTCATTCCACTTCGCCGCCGCCGCTCCGGAAATCGGCGGCCGCGATATGGCCGGCGGCCGCGCGACCGGGCCGGTCCAGATCGGGGCGGCGGCCTGGTACGGGCTGGTCGGCCGCTCGACCTCGAGCGGCGAGCTGCTCGACACGGTCACGCCGACCGCCGCCCACCGCTCGCTGCCGCTTTCCTCCTATGCCAAGGTGACGAGCCTCGACAGCGGCCGGTCGGTCGTCGTCAAGATCAACGACCGCGGTCCCTACAATCGACGCTTCATCATCGATCTGTCGCCGCGCGCTGCCGATTTGCTCGGCATGCGGCACGCCGGGGTGGCGGCGGTCGAGGTCGAGCCGGTTGCCGGACCCGCGGCCAATCCGAACTCGTTGCCGACGAGCGCCGTCTACCGCACCGCCGCCGTGCAGTAGCGCTGCATTCCAGCCCGCGCCCGCGGCTCAGCCACCGGAGGGCTCGAGCTGCAAGTGACGCTCGATGCGGCGCACGCGCTCCTCGAGCTCGCTCAGCAGAATGCCGTGGCCCAGCACCGAGGCGTGGTAGTGCGTCAAGGTCTCGCGCAGGTCGGCGACATTGTGGCCGAGCTCGTCGAGCTTGCGGTCGTGCCGGTTGACGATCTCGGCGAGCTCGTCAAGCTTGCGGGTGTGGCCGTTGACGGTAACGATCAGCTCATTGAGCTTTTCGGTGTGCTCGTCAAAGCGCCGGTCGTGCCCATCGAGCCGCGCTTCGATCCGGTCAAACCGGGCATCGATCCGTTCAAACCGGGCATCGACCTCATCGAACCGGCGGTCGTGGCCGCGGACGATCCGGGCGACCTCGGTCAACAGCTGATAGACGGCGCCGATATCCGGCCCGTTGCGCTCGCTCATCGCGCCCCCTACTCGGGACGGCGCGCGAAATATTCGAGATCCGCCGGACGCGGCCGCCAGCGGGGGTTGCTCGGCCATTCCTTGGTGCGGCCGGCCATCTCGTCGCCGTAGCGCACCCGAAACAGCAGGGTGCGCTTCGGCCCGTTTTTGTATTCGTGCAATTCGCCCGGCGGGTGGACGACAAAGCTTCCCGGCTCGACCATGATCGTCTGCTCCGGCGTGCGCATCGATCCTCCGCCCTCGAAGCAAAAATAGATCTCGGTCGCGTCCGGATGGCAGTGATACGGGCTGGTTTGCCCCGGTTCCCAGCAGGCGATCGCAACGTCGCCCTCGCCGGTCTTGCCGAGCACCTTTTCGATATGCTTTTCCGGGTCGAAAGCCTGCTCGGTCTTCAGATTAAAGCTGTACATCGGCGTTCCCCTGCAATCCCGGCGGAGCCTAGTCCGCGAGCCGTCGCTCGGCAATCGGCGCAGCGTCGGCGCCCCGACCGATATCAGGCGATGAAAAAGATGTCTCCGGTCGGCCCGGCGCTGAGCGTCGGGTGGCCGGTCAAGGTTGCAACGGTGCTCGCGGCAAAATTCTTGCCGCTGCCGTCGGCGTCGTAGGACAGGACGCCGGTGCCGGTATTGTAGGCAAAGCGCTGGCCCGTAGTGGTGAAAGCGCCAGTCTTGCTCGCGACAAACACTGACGCGGCGAGGTGCTGCGGCGCCGCTTTGCCCTGGCCATCATCAACGCCGAGGTTGAAGCCCGCGTCTTTGAGCTCGATCGTGTTCCCCGTGCCGGTCGCAAAATCGGTGATCCGATTGGTGCCAGTGGCGGTGAAGACAAAGGCGTCGGCGCCGCTGCCGCCGGTCATCGTGGTCTTCCGGCCGGCGATCAGCGTGTCCTTGCCGGCGCCGCCCTTCAAGACCGCGGCATGGCCGCCGGTGACATGCGAGGCGTCGATTCGGTCGGCACCGCCGCCGCCGGTCACGGTGATCGTGTCGCCGGTGACGCCGGCAAAATTGCCGTTCCCCAGCACGAGTTCGTTGCTGCCCGCGCCCGATAAGGCAAAGCTCTCGAAGCCCGAGAAATTGCCGATATGCTGGGTCCCCGAAGCAGCGAGCGTCACCGCATCGGCGCCGGCGCCGCCTGAAACCGCGCCCTCGAACACGGCCCCCGGCTCGACAATCAGCCGGTCCTTGCCGGCGCCGAGCGACACCGCAAGATCGTAGCCGGCGATCGTCCCGAAATTCGTCACGGTCGTGGCGGCAAAGGCATAGACCCCGACCAGTCCGCCGCCGATCCTCGCCGCATGATCGCTGGTCCCGCCATTGGTGACGGTGCCGCCGTTGACGAGGAAGATGCCCGCGAAGGCCCCCTCGATCGTGCCGAAATTACCGACCGTCGCTCCACTGGCCGCTAGCGCGGCGCCAATCAACCCACCCGAGATCACAGCCCTTTCTGATGTGGCCGACCCGTTGGTGACTTTGCCGTTTACGAGATAGACGGCCTCTGCGCCGCCGCCGGTGCCTTGAATGGTGCCGAAATTGACGATTGTGCCCGTCTTGAAGGCGATCCCGCTATAAACTCCGGAAATCAGCGCTTTTGTCGATGTCGCCGAACCGTTGGTGACCGCGCCCGAGCCTTCGACGCCGTTGCTCTTGGCGCCAGTGCCCGAGATCGTGCCGAAATTGGTCACCGTCACATCGCCCGAAATGCCGGCACCGACACCGGAAATCAGCGCCGCCGTCGAGCCGGCCGAGCCGTTGGTGATCCTGCTGTTCCCGGCGAGGACGCCGTTGCCTGCCGTGCCGCTGGCGGTGATCGTGCCGAAATTGGCGATCGTTGCGGTCAGTGAAGTAATGCCGCTGGAAACACCCTCAATTAATGCCGCCGTCGAGCCGGCGGCACCGTTGGTGATCCTGCCGTTCCCGAAATCGATGCCTTGGCCATAGGTGCCGGCGCTCGAGACCGTGCCGAAATTGGTGATCGCCCCGCCCGCGATCAGGACGATGCCCTCCTGGGGACCGGTGATCGACGCGGCGGTCGAGGTGGCCGAGCCGTTCCGGACGACGCCGGCGCCGTGCAGCGACACCCCGATCTCGCCCGAGGACACGGCGCCGAAATTGGTGACGGTCCCGCGCGAAAGATAAATTCCCTGCGATTCGCCGATGATCGCGGCGTCGATCGCACCGGGAGCGCCGTTGGAGACATTCCCGCCGCCCCTCAAACGGACCCCGTAAGAGCTGCCGCCATCACCGATCGTACCAAAATTGTCGACATTCCAGCTCGCTGAGCTGTCCGCATAGAGAGCCGCAGCAGCCCCGGTATTGGCGGCATTGGTGATCGTGGTCACGATCACGATCGGGTTGGCATAGGACGGTGCGGTCAGCGTCAGACCGGTGGTGATCGGGTTTTTGAGGATCGTCATGCCGGCTTCTCGCGGTCGGGGGCTTGCGTGATCTGAGCACGGTTTGCCGGCTCAAGCGACAAAGAAGATGTCTCCCGCGGGACCGGCCCCGAGCGCAGGGTGGCCGGTCAGGGTGGCGACGGTGCTCGCGGCGGAATGGGTGCCGCTGCCGTCGGCGTCGTAGGACAGGACGCCGGTGCCGGTGTCATAGGCAAAGCGCTGGCGGGCAGTGGTGAAGGCACCGGTTTTGTCGGCGACAAACACCGACGCGGCGAGATGCTGCGGCACCGCCTTGCCGTGGCCATCATCAACGCCGAGGTTGAAGCCGGCGTCCTTGAGCTCGATCGTGTTGCCTTTGCCGGTCGCGAAATCGCTGATCCGGTTGCTGCCGGTGACCGTGAAGACGAAAACATTGGCGCCGCCCCCGCCGGTCATCGTCGTCTTTCTGCCGGCGATCAGCGTGTCGTTGCCGCCGCCGCCCTTGAGGGTGGCGACGTTGCCGCCGGTGACGTGCGAGGCGTCGATCGTGTCGGCGGCGCTGCCGCCCGCTACCGTGATCGCGCCACCGGTGACGCCGGCGAAATTGCCGTTCCCGAGCACGAGGTCGTCGCTGCCCGTGCCCGTCAAGGCGAACGTCTCGAACCCCGAAAAATTGCCGATGTGCTGCGTCCCCGAAGCGGCAAGGGTGACGCTGTCGGCGCCGCCCCCGCCCGAAACCGCACCCTTGAACACAGCCCCCGGCTCGACGACCAGCCGGTCGTTGCCGGCGCCGAGCGAGACCGCGAACTCCTCACCGGCGATCGTGCCGAAATTGGTCACGGTCGTCGCGGCAAAGGCATAGACCCCGACCAGCCCGCCGCCGCCGATCGTCGCCGCATGATCGCTGCTGCCGCCATTCGTGACGGTGCCGCCATTATCGATAAAAACGCCGGAAAACGCTCCGCTGACCGTGCCGAAATTGCTGATTGTGGCGGCACCGGGCGTTCCCCCGAGAGTGTCGCTCACCTCGACCCCGATCAAGCCGCCCGAGATAAGCGCCCTCTGCGCTGCGGCCGTGCCATTGACGATCTTGCCGTTGGCGATATCGACGCCTTCGCCGGCATCGCCGGTGCCGCGGATCGTGCCGAAATTGGTGACTGTCGCGCCATAGGCGGCGATGCCGTCGTCGACGCCGGAAATCCTTGCCGCCGTCGACCGGGCTGAGCCGTTGGTGACCGAGCCCAGAAACAGATAGATGCCCTCGCTCTCGCCGCCGGTGCCGCGGACCGTGCCGAAATTGGCGATCGCTCCGCCGCTGTCGAAAATCCCGCGATAACCGTCGGAAATAAGCGCCGCCGTCGATCGCGCCGCACCGTTGGTCACATTGCCGCCGCCCTTGATATAGACGCCGTCATCGCCGCCGCCCGCGACCGTGCCAAAGTTATTGACAGTCCCGCCTCCATCCAGGGAGATGCCTCGGTCCCCGGCGATCAGCGCCGAGGTCGAGCCGCTTGGGCCGTTCCGAACGACGCCGTCTCTGTACACCTGCACGCCGAACGCGCCGCCGGAAATGGTGTCGAAATTG
>DASXAM010000246.1:0-4805 GCA_036404275.1 Allostellaceae bacterium | reverse complement strand
ACCCGAACCGGAGGAAACGCCATGGCGCAATCGGCAAAGCGCATCGAGCAATTGGCCCCCGAGCTCGACCGCATCGTCTCGGTTTCGGAGACGATCCACGATCTCGCCGATGGTTTTGGCGGGGCGCAGGGGCCCGCCGAGGGGCCGCTGTGGTGGCACGAAGGCGGCTATCTCGTCTTCAGCGACATTCACAACAACCGGCGGATGAAATACGAGCCCGGGAAGGGCGCCTCCATAATGCTGGAGCCGACCAACCGGGCGAACGGGCTGACCCGCGACCTGCAGGGGCGCCTCGTCGCCTGCGAGCACGATTCACGCCGCGTCACCCGCCAGGAGGCGGATGGCAGCATCACCGTCATCGCCAACAGCTTTCAGGGGCGCCAGCTCAACCGGCCGAACGATGTCGTCGTCAAATCCGACGGCTCGATCTATTTCACCGACCCGTGGACGCATCAGACGGCGCCCCAGCAATGGGATTTGACCTTCTCCGGCGTCTACCGCGTCACCCCCGACCTCGGCACCTTGACCTTGCTCGTCGATGATTTCGTATTGCCGAACGGCCTCGCCTTTTCGCCCGATGAATCGGTGCTTTACATCAACGACACGCGGCGCGGCCACATCCGGGCCTTCGACCTGCTGCCGAGCGGCGCGCTCGCCCGCCATACCGACCGCGTCTTTGTCGATCTCTCCGGGCCCGAGCCCGGCGTGCCTGACGGCATGAAGGTCGATGTCGAGGGCAACGTCTATTGCGGCGGCGCGGGCGGCCTCTGTGTCATCGATCCGAAAGGCAAGAAATTGGGCCGCATCGTCCACGGCGCGCCGGCCACGACCAACCTCGCCTTTGGCGGTGCCGACTGGAAGACCCTTTACTTTACGAGCCGCAACCACCTCGGCGCCGTCGCCGTAAAAATCCCCGGCCTCCCGGTCCCGGCGGGCAAGGGATAAACCGCGGTGGCGGCGGCTGAATCGCGGTTCAGCGCGGCCCTGCGTGCAAGATGATTTGGGTGGCTGCCCAGACGACGCCGGTCAGCGCCCCGACGATTGCGACGACGGCGGCGACGCCCACGCCGATCATCCAGCGGATCAGCCGCAATTCGATCTGTGCCCGCAAGACATCGAGGTCGCCCTTGGTCGCGAGCTGCGACAGGTCGAAGTCGCGCGCCTCGCGGATCGTCTCGACGATCGGCTCGGAAGCGCCGGCCTCCTCGAGGCGACGCGCGGCCGTCAGGGTGTCGAAGGTCGCAGCCATCCAGATGATTGTAGCACGGCCATTTCATTCCGATCAGGACCGGACGAGTTTCGTGCTTGTCGTCTCAGGCCGACGCGTCCCATAGGGGTGCGAAGCGGGTGGCGACGATGGTTTCATAGGCCGGATTGCCCTGCAATATGCCGAGGTCACGCGCGAATTGATTCATGTCGTCGACAAAGCCGCGCGTGATCCTGGGATCGTAATAGGGCAGGTCGCGGCGGATCAATTCGGCGATCAGGCCCGCCTCCGCAGGCGGGAAGAGCTTGCGGCCGATTTCGGTCGCGCGCGCCGGGTCGGCTTTCAGCGCCCGCTGGGTCGCGACCAAGGCGCGTATCGCGGCGGCCGCTATATCGGGCGAGCGCTCGGTCAGCCGGTCGGTCGTCGCCAAGGCCGACATCGTATAGTTGAACGCAGCCTTCGGCCCGTCGCCGCGGCGTACATCGAGAACGACCGTCCCCGCGCCGCGGCGCACCGCGACCTCCGCCCCCATGCCGTTCGCCCAGAATCCGTCGATCAACCCTTGTTCGAGCGCCTGCGCCGCGGTCACCCCGAAATTGACCCCGGCCCCCGCCGTTCCCGGCACCGGGGCGATCGTCACCCGGTCGCGGTCGAGATCGATCCCCGCTTCGACGAGCAGCCGGCGCAAACCCATCTCGACCCAAGGAGCGGCCCCGATGCGCCGGCCCTTGACGGCGGCGATATCGCCATGCGCCGCACCCAAATCGGCGCGCATAACCAGAAACCAGTACATGCCTTGCGCCTGCGCGCACAGCAGCTTTGCGCCGGCCCATTCGGGGAACGCGGCCAAAGCCGAATGTGCCGAGCCGCCGACAAAATCGACGTTGCCGTCGCGCATCTCGCGATAGGCGCGATCGACCGGGAAGATCAGATCGAGTGAAACGTCGAGCCCTTCCGCCTTGAAAAAGCCGAGCTCGACCGCGGCGACCGCCGGGAAATAGGAGTTCGAGATCAGGTCGGGCACGGCGAGCTTCATCGGCGGCTCCGTTTGCGCTAGGCAGAGAACGATAGCAGAGAACGGGAGGCCCGGATGAGCGACAGACACGAGCACCCGCCGGTCGATTGGAAAACGCACGGGGTCAAGGTCATCCCCGGCGACCAACTCGACCCGAACACGGCGCAGACGCCGGGCATGGACCGCGCCGCGGCGATCAATTTCGCCCGCGTGGGCGCCCAAAAGATCTGGGCCGGCACGGTCAAGATCCACGCCAACGCCAAGACCGGCGCGCATCATCACGGCGCGCTCGAAAGCGTCATCTATGTGCTGAAGGGCCGGGCGCGGATGCGCTGGGGCGAGCGGCTCGAATATGTCGCCGAGGCCGGCCCCGGCGATTTCATCTTTGTCCCGCCCTATGTGCCGCACCAGGAGATCAACGCTTCGACCGACGAGACGCTCGAATGCGTGCTCGTGCGCAGCGACAACGAGGCGGTTGTCGTCAATCTCGACATCGTCCCGGCCGAGCCACCCGAAGAAGTCCGCTGGATCGACCCGATCCATCGGCACGGCTGAATCGACCATTGGAACGATCCGGGCGACAGGCCACGGTGCGGCGCCGCCGCATTGATTGAAACCGGCGCCTTGCGCTATTTGGCAAAGGAAGGGCGGGGATCGGTGCGGAGAATGGCGATGCCGCAGGTTTCGATGTGGGGGCGGCCGATCGAAGGGCCGAGCGTCTGGCGCCGCGATAATCTGCGCGCCGAGGATTGGCGGGTCGAGCTATCGCCCGGCTGCCTCGACGAGATCCGGCGTGTCGCCGACGAGCTCAGCCGCTATCCGCTGCCGCCGATCGTCCTCGGGCCCGGTGATTTCGACATGCCGGAATGCCGGGCGGCGATGGCGCGGGTGCGCGGCATTCTCGATCGCGGCGTGCGGTTTGCGATTGTCGACCGGCTGCCGCTGGAGGAGATCGGGACGAGCGCGGCGACGGCGATTTATTGGCTGCTTGCCGGCATGATCGCCCGGCCGGTCGCGCAAAAGCTGGACGGCACGCTGATCTACGATGTGCGCGACACCGGGCGCGAGGCCTTGCCCGGCTCGGGGGTGCGGCCGGATCAGACCAATATCGAGATCCGGTTTCACAACGACAACGCCTACAACGCCACACCGCCCGACTATATCGGGCTCCTCTGCCTGCGCCGGGCGCAGAGCGGCGGCCACAGCCGGGTGCTGAGCTTTCACACCGTGCACAACGAATTGCTGGCGCGTGCGCCGGCGCATCTCGAACGCCTCTACCGGCCGTTCCGGTTCGACCGCCAGCGCGAATATCATGCCGGCGAAAGCCCGGTCTTTGCCGCACCGGTGTTCGAGGACGACGGCGAGATCAAAGCCCGGTTCAGCGCGCACCAGATCAAAGGCGGCTATGCGCTGACCGGCGGGCCGATCGACCCCGAGGGCGGGGCCGCGGTGGCGGCGCTGCTCGACATCTTCGAAGAGGACGGGGTGTCGGTCGATTTCGACCTCGAACCGGGAGAGATGCAGTTCGTCCACAACCGCGCGCTGGGTCACAGCCGCACCGCGTTTGTCGATGATCCCGACCCGGCGCGACAGCGCCATCTCGTCCGCCTGTGGCTGCGCGACCGGGGCCGCCGCGCCTATCCCGGCTGAATCGCCGGCGACTGGACCGCCGGCTGATGCGCGATGCGCTCGCCCACATGAACCCGTAAAGGATCTGCAATGCCGCTGCTCCATGCCGCCAATATCGACCTCGACGCGGCGCTGGCCGAAGCCGAAGAACAATATCGCGCGCGCAATCCGAAGAGCCTCGCGCAGCACCAGGCGGCCTGCGCCGCGATGCCCGGCGGCAACACTCGCGCCTCGATCCATACCGATCCGTTTCCGCTCGCCATGGCAAAGGGCGAGGGCGCCCATTTGTGGGACCTCGACGGCCACGAATATGCCGATTTTTTGAGCGAGTTCACCGCCGGCATCTATGGCCATTCGCACCCGGCGATCCGCCGCGCGATCGCCGCGGCGCTCGAGAACGGGCTCAACTACGGCGCCCAGAGCGAAGCCGAGGCGCGCTTTGCCGCGGCAGTCTGCGCCCGGTTCCCGTCGATCGAGCTGGTGCGCTTCACCAATTCCGGCACCGAGGCCAATCTGATGGCGGTCAGCGCGGCGCGCGCCATCACCGGGCGGTCGAAGATCCTGGTGTTCGGCGGCGGCTATCACGGCGGTGTGTTTTATTTTCGCGGCCATGGCAGCAAGCTGAACGCACCGTTCGACTACCTCCTCGGCCGCTACAACGATCTCGCCACGGTCGAGGCTCTGATTCGCCCGCACCGCGCCGATCTCGCCGCGATCCTGGTCGAGCCGATGCAGGGCACGACCGGCTGCATCCCGGCCGAGCGCGAATTCCTCGCGGGCTTGCGCCAATTGGCGGACGAAACCGGGGCGCTCCTGATTTTCGACGAGGTCATGACCTCGCGCCTCGCGCCGGGCGGGCTGCAGGAGGCGCACGGCATCCTTCCCGACCTGACGACACTGGGCAAATATCTGGGCGGCGGGATGAGCTTTGGCGCCTTTGGCGGGCGCGCCGCC
>DASXAM010000245.1:0-6962 GCA_036404275.1 Allostellaceae bacterium | reverse complement strand
GACGGCAAGAAAATGGCGACGAGACAGAGGAGGGCGCCGGGCCAGCCGTCCGGCCCCGGCCGCATCACCGTGCCGAGATAGGCGGCAAAAGTGAAAAGCGGGCCCGGCACCGCCTGGGCGGCGCCATAGCCGGCGAGAAAGTCGTCGTTGCCAATCCAGCCGGGCGGCACCACCGAAGCTTGCAGCAGCGGCAGCACCACGTGGCCGCCGCCAAAGACCAGCGCACCCGAGCGGTAGAACGCCGCGAACAGCGCCAACGCATGCGACGGCACCGCCGCGGCGAGCGCCGGCAGCCCGATCAACAGCGCAAAAAACGCCGCCGCGGCAAAGATCGACCACGCGCGCGGCAGGTGGAGGGCGAGCGCGACATGCTGCTGCGGGGCGGCGGCGGGCAACAGCCGCCAGCCGACGATCCCGCCGGCGGCGATCGCACCGATCTGCCCGGGCGAGGACGGCACCGCCAGCGCCAGGATCGCGGCCGCGACGGCGATCGTGGCGCGCGGCCGGTCGGGGCACAAATTGCGCGCCATGTCCCAGACCGCGTTGGCGACGACCGCGACCGCGACGATTTTGAGCCCGTGCAGCCAGGCCGCATGCGCAAGGGTGCCGAGCCCTGCAACACCGTAGCCGAACAGGATCATCGCCACGGCCGAGGGGGCGGTGAAGCCGAGCCAGGCCGCAAGACCGCCGGCAAGGCCCGCGCGCAGGATGCCGAGGCTGATCCCGGTCTGGCTGCTCGCCGGGCCGGGCAGAAACTGGCACAGCGCGACGATGTCGGCAAACGCCGCCTCGTCGAGCCATTTTCGCTTTTGCACGAGTTCGGCGCGGAAATACCCCAAATGCGCCACCGGGCCGCCGAACGAGGTCAGCCCGAGCCGCAAAAAGACGCGGAGCACTTCGAAGGGCGATCCCGAGCGCCGCTCCGCGGCAACGCGCGCGGCCACCGGCTCGGTCGGTGTCATCGGCCGGCGGCCTTATCGGAACAGCGCCGGCTGGACACCGGGCGGCCTCTCGGCTAAGGGGAATTGCCGCCCTGCGGCGGCACATCGGCACGACGGCGCGCGACAATTGCATTTTAACAGATTCCGGGCATTTTCGATGCCAGCGCAATGTGACAAATGCCGGAGCCTCGTGCGCGCGTGAATTGTGCACCGTTTTTTATCGTCGGGTCGGGGCGGTCGGGATCGACCTTGCTGCGCGTGATCATGGCGTCGCATTCGCGGCTGGCGATCGCGCCCGAAACCTGGTTCTTGCGGGGATTGACCAGCCGCTTGCCGATCAGCCGGCCGCTGGACAGCGCGGAGGTGGCAGCGGCGGTGCGCATGATGACGACACATTACCGCTGGCCGGACCTGGAGATCGATGCGGGCGAGCTTGCGGAGGCGGCAAACCGGCTCGAGCAGCCGAGCCTCGCCGAGGTGATCCTGCTGGTCTACCGGCGCTATATGCTGGCCCAGGGAAAGGTGCGCTGGGGCGACAAGACCCCGGGCTACATCACGATTGCGGCAACCCTCGCAAAGATGTTCCCGGGCGCGCAATTCATCCATTTGGTGCGGGACGGCCGCGACGTGGCGAAATCGTTCCAGGCGACAGGCTGGTACGGGCCCTGGCTGCATGACAACACGCTCGAATGGTGCGAAGCGCTGGATTATGACGAGCGCTGGGGCGCCACACCGATTGGCGGCCAGATGCTGCGGGTCCGTTACGAGGACCTGGTCCGGGACACAGAGCGAACAGTCCGGCAGGTTTGCGATTTTCTTGGTGAGGCCTTCGAGCCGCAGATGCTT
Organism: Allostellaceae bacterium; assembly: GCA_036404275.1. Classification (GTDB taxonomy): domain Bacteria; phylum Pseudomonadota; class Alphaproteobacteria; order ATCC43930; family CGMCC-115725; genus AP-15. The sequence goes on along the minus strand of DASXAM010000245.1, from coordinate 5,175 downwards.
TCCTGGGAAAAGAACATCACCGGCCTCGTCCCCGGCCGCGAGATGCCGATCCACGAAAAACTGGGGCGGCGCCCGGCCCTCGACGATATCGACCGCTGGCGACGCGAAATGTCGGGGCGCGAGGTGTTGGTCTGCGAAGCATTTATCGGCCGGCACCTTGCCCGGATCGGCTACCCACGCAAATTTGCCGGCCGGTCCTGGACGCCGGCCCTGGCTCTGTTGCGCTGGTATTGCCGGCATTTGCTGCCGCTCCTCGGCTTCCCGGTGAAAAAGCTGAGGGAGAGACGCCAGTGGCGCCGCCAACCGGACGCGGCGTGAGCCCGGCTTTTGACGCCGCGCCGCGAGCCGGAGCGTCGTCGTGCGCCGCGTTCTGCTGCTGAGCACCGCGTTTCCGCCCGACAACGTTGCCGCGGCGGCGCGCGCCGGGCAGCTCTTCAGCTACCTGCCGGAGAATAATTACCAGCCGGTGGTCGTGGCCTCCACGCTGTACGGCTCGCACGACAGCGCGGCGGCGGTCCACCGCGTGCCGGAGCCGTCACCGAGCGCGACGGTCTCCGCACTGGCGGCGCTCGGCCGCGGCTTCACGCGCTATTGCGCGCCGTATGAAGACCGATGGAGCTGGGTGCCCCATGCCGTGGCGGCGGCGATGCGGTCGATCGGCTCGGACCCGGTCGATGCGATCTTTTCGACTTCGCCATCATTGGGCGCGCATTTTGCCGCTCTGTGGCTGAAGCTGCAGCTCGGGCTGCCGTGGATCGCCGATTTCCAGGATCCGATCCGTGACAATCCCGCCCGTTCACGCAATTGGATCTATCCCTACGACGCGCTTGTCGAGCGCCGCCTGCTTGGCCGCGCCGACCGGCTGGCCGCCAATACCGATACGGTCGCCGCGGCATGGCGGCGCCGCTACCCGCAATGGTCGCAAAAGATTTCGATCCTGTGGAACTGTTTCGATCCGGCCGAGCCGATCGAGCCCGCATCGCCGCCGGCGCGGTCGTACCGCGTGCTTGCTCATATCGGCGCCCTCTATGGGGGCCGCCATCCCGGGCAATTGTTGACCTCGCTCGAACGGCTCGGAATTGCACCATCGGATTACCGGGTCAGGCTGGTTGGGCCGGCGGGCGACGACATCCTGGCCGAGCAAGGACCGCTTCTCGATCGGATGCGAGCCGCCGGGCTGCTGGAATTCGACAATTGCCTGGTGCCGCGCGAAGAAGCCACGCGGGAAACGGTCGAAGCCGATTATCTGGTGCTGCTCGACCTGAACGAGCTGCCCACTTCATTCCAGGTTCCGTCAAAGCTGGTGAGCTATGTTCGCGCCGGAAAGCCGATCCTCGCTTGGACCCCAAAGGATTCGCCGGTCGAACGCATTCTGGCGCAGTGCGGCATCCCCTATGTCGCAATCGACCCGTCGAGCCCGGCGCCCGAATGCGATCGCAAGGTCGCCGAGTTTTTGAAAATTGCCCCGCAATCGCATCGGCCTTCGGCCTGGTTCCGGGAGACGTTCGACGCCCGGTCCCAAGCGCGACAGGTCGCCCGGCTGCTCGACGAGCTGCTGGCCGGGGGCGGCGCCGGCGCATCACCGGCGGCGCGCCGGTCTAGTGCTTCGGGGCGGCGGCGCTCCTCGGGTTGAGGCTTTGGATGTGGCCGCTTTCGGTGCCGGCGGTCGGGTCGATGACGGCATTGATCAGCGCCGGCTGTTTCGCGGCGAGCGCCTCGCCGAGCGCCGCGGTCAGGCCGGGCGTGTCGGTGACGCGCCAGCCTTTGCCGCCAAAGGCTTCGATCATTTTCTCGTAGCGCGCGTCGCGCAACAGGCCGGTCGGCGAATAGGGCCGGTCCGCCGGATCGCCGCGATAGACGCCGTTGTTGTTGAAAATCACCGTCGTAACCGGCAAGCCGTAGCGGCAGATCGTCTCGATCTCCATGCCGCTGAAGCCAAAGGCGCTGTCGCCCTCGATCGCAACCACGGGCTTCCCGGTCACCGTGGCGGCGCCGATCGCATAGCCCATGCCGATCCCCATCACCCCCCAGGTCCCGCTGTCGAGCCGGTGGCGCGGCTTATCCATGTCGAGGATATTGCGGCCGAAATCGAGGGTGTTGGCGCCTTCGTTGACGACATAGACATCGGGCTGGGTGGCGAGCGCGCTGCGCACCGCGCGCAGCGCCGAGGAAAAGTTCATCGGGCTCGGATCGGCGTTGAGCCGGGCGGCCATGCGCTCGACATTCTGCTGCTTGCGCTTGGCCATCTCGTCCATCCACGCCGCCTGGCGCTTCACCTGGCCCGGCTTTAGCGCGGCATTGAACGCCGCGAACACCGATTTGATGTCGCCGACGACCGGGCCCGCGATCGCCCGATTGCTGTCGATCTCGGTCGGCGAGACATCGACTTGGATCAGGCGTGCCTCGGCGTTCCACAATGGCGGCCGCCCGTGCGACAGGAGCCAATTGAGACGCGCGCCGACGAGCAGCACGACATCGGCGTTGCCGATCGCATAGGAGCGGGCGGCGGCGGCCGATTGCGGATGGTCGTCCGGCAAAAGGCCTTTGGCCATCGACATCGGCAGAAACGGCATGCCGGTGGTTTCGATGAAGGCGCGGATCTCCGCCTCGGCCCGCGCATAGGCCGCACCCTTGCCGAGGATCGCGAGCGGACGCTCCGCCTTTGCCAAGAGGTCGAGCGCGCGCGCCACCGCTTCCGGCGCGGGCGGCTGCGCCGGTGCCGGATCGACGACCTTGATCAGCGACTTCTTCGCCGTCTCCACATCGAGGGCGGAGCCCAGCACCTCGGCGGTCAGGTCGAGATAGACGCCGCCCGGCCGGCCCGAGACCGCCGCCCGCATCGCCCGGGCGACGCCGATCCCGATATCCTGCGGCCGGTTGATGCGATAGGCCGCCTTGGCATAGGGCCGGGCGGCGCTGAGCTGGTCCAATTCCTCGTAATCGCCCTGCTCGAGATCGACGATTGCCCGGTCGGAAGACCCGCTGATCAAAATCATCGGAAAGCAATTGGTCGTGGCGTTGGCGAGCGCCACCATGCCATTCAGAAAGCCGGGCGCCGAAACCGTCATGCACACGCCCGGCTTCTGCGTCAGAAAGCCGGCAATCGCCGCCGCGTTGCCGGCCGATTGCTCGTGGCGAAAGCCGAAATAGCGCACACCCTCGGCCTGCGCCAGCCGCAAGAGGTCGGTGATCGGGATACCCGCGACACCGTAAATCGTGTCCAGCCCGTTGAGCTTTAGCGCCTCCACCACCAGGTGAAAGCCGTCCGTCACATTCCCCGGCATATCTTCTGTGCTCATCTCGTCCGCCATCCTCAACCCGGTGCCCGCCCCGTTCTAAGCTAAACTGCGGAGCAGATGGAACCCGCCCGTTCATCCCGCGCTCGGCGCCGTGATATCGCTCGGCGCAGCGGCGCGTATCGGCATGATGCAACAGTCCGCCAGCGCTCTCGCGGCTAACCAGCGAGGACGCCGATTTTCACACGTTCGGCACCCATATGACGGCGCGGCGCTACCACGTGCCGATGACCGCCGACCGGATCACCATCGCCAATCCTCGTGTAAGCCTGGCGCTGGCGACAAGTCTTAATTGATGAGCCTGGAAAGTTGGGGATACTGGTTGCTCGGATTAGTGGGTAAATAGAAATTACGATCTTGCTACTGGCCAAACGCTCACTTGATGGGGCACTTCCCAGTTGCGGCGGCTTTTGCGCGCGCTTCGGGGAGAGTTTGGGCCGGCGGGTTACGCGCCGCTGTAAATCGAGGCCCCGCGATGCTATATCCGGCGCGCATGATCGCCTCTCTCGGGTCCTATGAAAAAGCAGACCGGCGCGTGGGATGAGGGGCGTCGCGTTCGATACGCTCAAGCTCGCACGCCGTCTGCGTGAGAAAGCCGGCTTCACGCCGGAACACGCCGAGGCGATCGGCGGGGCGGAACGGGTCGCCAGGTCCGACCTGCACGCGGCCCTCCGCGATCTCGAGCAACGAATCACGATCAAGACGGGGAGCATGCTGATTGTTGCGGTCGGAATCATCCTCGCGGCGTTGCGGTTTATGCCAGCGGCCCATCCGTGATCCGGGCGCTCGCGGCTCGGTGGGGCGACACGCGGTTCCGGCGCGGGTTTGCCGCCGTTTTTGCCGCGCTGGCATTGGCGCTTCTTGTTGCCGCGGTCGTGGCGCGGCCGGCGCCGGATTTTTCGACGCTGCGCGTCATCGCGGTGGTGACGGACAAGGGGCAGCAGCCGGTCTGGGCAGTGCGGCTGGCGCCAGCGGCGCACCAGATTGCCGCCGATGCGCTGCATCCCCTGCCGGTCCCGCCTGGCTGGGCTTATCAGCTGTGGCTGACGGTTGCCGATGGGGCGCCGCACCCGCTCGGCCTGTTGCCGCAGGCGGGCCGCAAGGTCATTCCGGTGACGCCGGAGAATGCGCGGCTGTTGGCCGGCAAGGGCGGGCTTCTGGTCAGCCTCGAAGCCGCCGGCGGTTCGCGGCGGCCGGGTCCGGCCGGCCCGGTCGAGTTTCACGCCCGGTTCAACGGTTCGTGAACTTTTGGCGATGAGGATCGCTAAATCGGGTCAGCCCCTTGCACGAGCGGCGCGCGCCGCAAATCTCCAGCGGAGATATCGGATCGACCGGCGGAGGTCGGCCGGTGCATAGTGGCGCGGCCATGCTCGCCGTTGCGAGCAGAGAAGGGGGATGGATGGCACCGGCCGGCTCGATCGACGAGGTTTGCGTCAACACGATCCGCACCTTGTGCATCGACGCGGTGCAGCAGGCCAATTCCGGGCATCCGGGGACGCCGATGGCGATGGCCCCGGTCGTCTACACGCTGTGGCAGGAATTTTTGCGGTTCGACCCGGCCGACCCGATCTGGCCGAACCGCGACCGCTTTGTGCTGTCGTCGGGACACGCCTCGACCCTGCTCTATTCGATGCTGCACCTGACCGGCGTCACTGCGGTCGACGAGAAATACGAGCGCCTCGGCACCCCGTCGGTTTCCCTCGATGATTTGCAGCATTTTCGCCAGCTCGGCAGCAAATGCCCGGGCCATCCGGAATACCATTTGACCTCCGGGGTCGAGACCACGACCGGCCCGCTCGGCCAGGGGATCGCGACCAGCGTCGGCATGGCGATCGCCGAATTGTGGCTCGGGCGGCACTTCAACCGCCCCGGCTTCGAC
>DASXAM010000244.1:0-12389 GCA_036404275.1 Allostellaceae bacterium | reverse complement strand
GGCGTGCAGATCATCTTCAACGCGGCACGCGTCGGCGGCACCTGGTCGAACTGGTACGATTCTTTCATGCGCTGCGGCGGCTTCAACGGCAAGGACCGCAACTGCGTGCCGGCGCTCGACGCCAAGTTCGACCAGTATCTCGCCTCGGTCGACCGCAACGAGCGCAAAAAATTGGCGTATGAGATCCAGAAGGAGATTCTCGACAATTATTACTTCGTCCCGGTGTTCCGCCACGCGTTTGTCAATGCGATCGGACCGCGGATCAAGGCGGCGAAATGGCAGGACGTGTTCCCGACCTTTGCCACCTCCGGCTACGCCTATCCCTGGGAGGACATCGAATTGAAGGAAACCGCGTCGGCGTCCAAGTGACGGCACAGCGCGAGGGGCGCTGCGATGGGCCAGTTCATCATCCGCCGGACGATCTACGCGCTGGTCACCCTGTTCATCCTCAGCCTGACCATTTTTACCGTGGTCAGGCTGACCGGCGACCCGGTGACGTTGCTTGCCGAGCCTGGCGCGCGGCCCGAGGATCTGGCGCGGGTGCGCGCCGAGTGGGGCCTCGATCGGCCGTGGCCGGTGCAATATCTGGCGTTTGCCGAGAACGTGGCGACCGGCAAGCTCGGCACTTCGTTCAATTACGAGATGCCGGTTAGCCTCCTTTATTTTCAGCGCTTGCCGAATTCGCTGGAGCTCGCCTTCGCCGCCTCGCTGATCTCGTTTTTGATCGGCATCCCGGCCGGCATCATCTCGGCGGTGCGGGTCAACAGCTGGTGGGACCATTCGGGCAAGATTGTCGCCTTGCTCGGGCTTTCGATCCCCGGCTTTTGGCTCGGACTGGTGCTGATCCTGGTGTTCTCGGTCTGGCTGCAATGGCTGCCGACGAGCGGGCAGGGCGATTGGCGCCATCTGATCATGCCGGCTTTGGCGCTCGGCTGGTATTTCGCCGCGTCGCTGCTGCGGCTGACGCGGTCGAGCATGCTTGAAGTCTTGCGCAGCGAATACGTCAAGCTGGCGCGGTTGAAGGGGCTGCCGGGCTATGCCGTGATCGCGATCCACGCGTTCAAGAACGCGCTGATCCCGGTGCTGACGCTGGCCGGGGTCAACCTGGTCATCATGGTCAACGTCGCGGTCATCATCGAGGTCATCTTTGCCTGGCCCGGCATCGGCCGGCTGCTTTACGAAGGCATCTTCCAGCGTGACTTCCCGCTGGTGCAGGGCATCGTCATGCTCGCCGGGATCATGATCGTCGGCGTCAATTTGGCGATCGATGTCCTCTATGCCTGGATCGACCCTCGCATCCGGTTGAGCAAATAGGTGCGCCATGGCCGCGATTGACGAAGCCAATGTCGTTGCCGTCGCCGCCCCGCGCGACGTGGCGGGCGCCCGACGCTGGGCCAAGCTGGCGCGCGAGCTGCCGGTGGTGCCGATCGTGATCCTGCTGCCGTTTGTCGTGATGGCGCTGTTCGCCAATTGGATCGCGCCCTACGATCCGACCGAGCCGATCCCGGGGGCCAAGATCTTCGAGCCGCCGTTCTGGATGTCGGGCGGCAGCCGACACTGGCTTCTGGGCACCGACTTCCAGGCCCGCGACGTGTTGAGCCGGCTGATTTTCGGCGCGCGCGTGTCGCTGATCGTCGGCGTCGCCGGCACCATCGTCGCGGGCGGTATCGGCACTACGATGGGGATCGTGTCGGGCTATTTCGGCGGCTGGGTCGACCAGGTGGTGATGCGCGTGACCGACGCCTGGCTCGCTCTGCCTGCTCTGGTCTTCGCCCTCTTTCTGGCGACGATGGTCGGGCCCAGCATGTGGAACATCGTGATCATCCTCGGCTGCGTGTATTGGACGCGCTATGCCAGGGTGATCCGCGGCGAAGTGCTGAGCTTGCGCGAGCGCGAATTTGTCAAGCTCGCCGAAATCGCCGGCGCCGGCAAGCTGCGGGTGATCCTGCGCCATATCCTCCCCAATGTGCTGAACACGGCGATGGTGCTGGCGAGCTTGACCATCGGCGTCGTCATCATCGCCGAAGCGAGCTTGAGCTTTTTGGGCGTCGGCGTGCCGGCGCCGCAGCCGGCCTGGGGCTCGATGCTGTCCGACGGCCGCTCGATGCTGATGGTCGGCGATTGGTGGCTGACCGTTTTTCCGGGCACGTGCATCCTCCTCGTCGTGCTGCCGACCCAGCTTCTCGGCGATTGGCTGCGGGTCCGGCTCGATCCGCAGCTGCGCAATCTGTAGGGCTGAAAGACCACAAATATGGCGCCCTTGTTGCAGGTCTCCGATCTGCAAACCTACTACGCCTCGTTTGGCGGAAGCCGCATCGTCAAAGCGGTCGACCGGGTTAGCTTTACCCTGAACGAGGGCGAGACAATCGGCCTCGTCGGCGAATCGGGCTCGGGCAAGACCACGGCGTGCCTGTCGATCGTCGGCCTGCTGCCCAATGCCGCGCGGATCGTCGGCGGCAGCATCGAGTTCGCCGGGGAGGAGTTGACAACAAAGCGGCAGGCGGATCTGCGCCATATTCGCGGCCGGCAGATCGCGATGATCCTGCAGGACCCGATGGCGTCGTTGAACCCACTTTTCAGCATTTACCGACAGGTCGCCGAGCCCGCCTATTATCATCGCGGGCTGCGCCGCCGGCCGTTGCGGGAGCGCGTGCAGGAGCTGCTGCGCGCGGTGCGCATTCCGTCGCCCGCGGTCAGAATGCGCGAATACCCGCACCAGATGTCGGGCGGCATGCGGCAGCGTGTCGTTGGCGCGATCGCGATGGCCGGCGGCCCCAAATTGATCATCGCCGACGAGCCGACCACCAATCTCGACGTGACGATCCAGGCGCAATACCTTGATGTGCTGAAAGACATTCAGGAACGCACTGGCGTCGCGCTGATCTTTGTCACCCACAATCTCGGCATCGTCGCCAAGATGTGCGACCGGATGGCGGTCATGTACGCCGGCAAGATCGTCGAGCAGGGCAGCGTGCGCGACCTGTTCCGCTCGGCCAAGCATCCCTATACGCGGGCGCTGCTCGGCTCGATGCCAAAGCTCGGCAGCAAGGAGCCGCTGTTCGCGATCCCCGGCCAGCCGCCGAACCTCGCCCGGCTGCCCGGCGGTTGTGCGTTTCATCCGCGCTGTCCGCAGGCGATGCCGAAATGCGCGGCCGAGGAGCCCGCGGACCGGGCCTTTGCCGCGGATTGGAGCGCGCGCTGCTGGCTCCTCGAAGAGGACGCAAAGGAAAAATATGCCGGCGCCGTTGCTTGAGCTGCACGATGTGCAGAAATATTTTCGGGTCAGCACCGGCACCTTTCCGCGGCGCAAGATCGGCTGGGTGAAGGCGGTCGACGGGGTCGATTTCTCGGTCTATCCCGGCGAGACGCTGGGGCTGATCGGCGAATCCGGCTGCGGCAAGACCACGACCTCGAAGCTGATCTTGCTGCAGGAGGCGCCGACCGCGGGCGCGATCCGCTTCGACGGCGAAGATGTCGGCGCGCTGCGCGGGCCCGAGCTGATGCGCTACCGGCGCGAAGTCCAGGTCGTGTTTCAGGATCCCTACAGCTCGTTGAGCCCGCGCATGCGGGTCGGCGACATCATCGCCGAGCCGTTGCAGATTCACACCAATATGACGCGCGAGGCGCTGGCGACCCGAGTCAGCGAAGTGCTCGAGCTGGTCGGTCTGCAGCCGGATCTGGCGCGGCTTTTCCCGCACGAGTTCAGCGGCGGCCAGCGGCAGCGGATCGCGATCGCCCGCGCCTTGGCGACGCACACGCGGCTGATCGTGCTCGACGAGGCGGTCTCGGCGCTCGACGTGTCGATCCGCGCCCAGATCATGAACCAGCTCGAGCATTTGCAGGCGAGTCTCGGGGTCAGCTACCTGTTCATCGGCCACGACCTCGCCACCGTGGCGCATATCAGCCACCGGATCGCGGTCATGTATCTGGGCCGGATCGTCGAAATGGCCGACAGCCTCGAATTGTGCGCCAAGCCGCTGCATCCTTATACCCAGGCGCTGTTTACCGCGGCATTGCCCGCCCACCCGGACCAGCGCCACGAAAAGCTGGCGCTCGCCGGCGAGGTGCCGAGCGCGCTCGACCCGCCCTCGGGCTGCCGCTTTCACCCGCGCTGTCCGCATGCGATGCCGCAATGCTCGCGCGAGACGCCGGCGGCGCGCGAAATGGCCCCCGGCCATATGGTCGCCTGCCACCTCTACTGACCCGGCGTGGCGCAGCGGCGCCGCCCTTTCAGCAAAAATAAACCCAACCCGGCGATCGTAGGCGCGGCGCGTGCCCGTGGCTGCGGAGGCGAGGAATTGTCGATCGAGTGGCCGTGGCGAGGCTGGGCCGCTTGCTGCAACGCGGTCGGCATCCGGCATCGCCGGCCATTTTGGCTAGGACGGTGGCGCCGCGTCCGGCCGCAGCATGCCGTGATCGGCTTGACCACGGCGCTGATCGCCGTCGTCGCCGCCAGCACGACGGTCACCTTGTGGCGCAGCCATCGCCAGGCGCTCCACGATGCCGGGGCCGCACTCGACAGCATGGCGCGCTCGGCGGCGCTGAGCACCTCGCATTCGCTGTTCGAAATCGATGCGATGCTTTCCGGAGTAGAGCGGCTGCTCGACCAGGTGCTGCCTGCAGCGCTGCTCGACGATCCCGCCGTCGCGATCCTGCTGGCGCAGCTCGATCGGCAAAGTCGGACGGTCAGCGACATCTTGATCCTGGACACTGCCGGCCGCGAGGCGAACCGCGCCAACTCCGAGGCAGCTCGCCGGACAAGCTATGCGCGCGACAGGCTCTTGACCGCGCACCGCCGGGAAATTGCGCCTCGCCTTTTCATCAGCGGGCCGCTACGGGCAATCGGCGGCGGCTGGGCGATCATTCTCAGCCGCCGGCTGATGCGCCATGGCGGCCTGGCCGGCGTCGCCGCCGCAGAAGTGCCGGTAGCGGCGTTTACCGATTTGTTCGGCACGATCGCGACGACCGGCGAGACACGCATCGTTCTGTTGCGTGACGACGGTGCAGCGATCGCGCCGCCTCCCGACGCCGCGGCCGCGAGGCAGCAAGCACGGATGCAGGTGACCCGCGCCGTTCCGGGTCTGCCGCTGATGGTGGCGGCATCGCGCAATAGGGCGGAAATTCTGCGCCGCTGGGATCGGGAATGCACCGCCTCGGCGATCGGGTTTGGCCTCTTTGCCTCGACCGCCGCGGCGCTCGCCTGGCTGGCCTCGCGCGCCTTGCGCCGCGGTCAGTTTGCCGCCGCCGGTTTGCGCCGCAGCGAGGGGCGTCTGACGCGGCAAACCGCGCTGTTGCAGAGCACCCTCGAAAATATCGGCGAGGGGTTGAGCGTGTTCGACCCTGCCGGCCGGCTGATTGCACGCAATCTGCGGTTTTGCGAGCTCCTCGATCTGCCGCCGGATCTGGCTCTCGGCACAACGCTCAAGGAGATTCTGACACGGCAAGCGGCGCGCGGCGATTTCGGCACTGTCGAGCCGGCGACCGAAGCCGCCCGGCGGGTCGCCGAATTCTATCGGCAAGTGCCGACGGTCAAGGAACGCGTCACCCCGGACGGGCGGACCTTGCAAATCCGGCGGCGCGGCATGCCGGGCGGCGCGGTTGTCACGATCTACTCCGACATCACCGAGATCAAGGAAGCCGAGCGCAAGATCATCCGGGCGCGCAGCGAGGCCGAGCTCGCCAACCGCTCCAAGAGCGAGTTCCTTGCCAATATGAGCCACGAATTGCGCACGCCGCTCAACGCGATCATCGGCTTCTCCGAAATCATCTGCAACGAGCTGTTCGGGCCGCTCGACAATGAAAAATATCTCGAATACATGAACGACATCCATGCCAGCAGCCTGCATCTGTTGTCGATCATCAATGATGTGCTCGACATGTCGAAGATCGAGGCAGGCAAGCTCGAATTGTGCAGCCAGCCGGTAGATATCGGCACGGTGGTTGCCGATGTGGTGCGGATGATGCAGGAGCGCGCGCAAAGCCGCGGCATCGACATCATCTCGCACTTGGCCTCCGATCGGGTGGTGATCTTTGCCGACCCGCGGGCGCTGCGGCAGATATTTCTCAACCTGTTGTCGAATGCGGTGAAGTTTTCACGGGAAGGCGGGCAGGTCACGGTCCGCGTCGCGACCGGCCAGCCCGGTTTTGTCGCCTTTGCAATCGAGGATCATGGGATCGGCATGACGACGGACGAGCAGACGCGGGCGCTGCAGCCGTTCGGCCAGGCAAAGCCTGCAATCACACGGGATTATGGCGGCACCGGGCTCGGGCTGCCGATCACCAAGGGCTTGGTCGAGGCGCATGGCGGAACCCTGGCGATCGACAGCCGCGCCGGCTTCGGAACGACGGTGCGCGTCGTTTTGCCGAGCCATCGGGAGCTTGCCTCGACCGAGGGGCCGGTGGTCGCGCCGGTGGATGCGGCACAATCCGGCTGACCGGTCCGAGCCGCGCGTTTTCATGAAACCCGCAGGCGTCAGCTTGTCGTCCGACCGGCGGTTTCGTGGCGCAACGGTTGAAACAAGAAAATCCCGGGGATCAGCAGGACGGTGACGATTGCGAGCACCTGAAAAGAGCTGGCATAGGCCGCCGATTTTGCCGCCTCGAGCAATATCCCGGGCGGTGCGCCGATGCCGGGCGCCGTTGCCGCCATCTTGACCAATTCGCCCGCGATCCGCGCTTGCAGAAAGGCGGTCATCAACGCCACACCGCCGGCGCAGCCGAGCTGCCGCATCAGGTTGTAAAGACCGGCCGCGTCGGTGCGCAGCGCCGGCGGGAGGGTCGAAAAAGCGAGCGTGCTGAGCGGCGTGAACATCAGGCCAAATCCGACTCCTTGCACGCTGCTCCATCCAGCCAGCCACGGCCCCGTGGCGGCGAGCGGCGACTGCCCCATCAAGCCGACCGCGACAGCCGCCAGGACCAAGCCGCAGCCGAGCAAAACCCGGTGGTCGGCACGGTTGATCAGCCAGCGCACCGCCAGCATCGTCGCCATCGTGCCGGCGCCGCGCGGGAAGATGATCAAACCGGCGCCGGTAGCGTCATAACCGAGCGGCCCCTCGCTCAGCGCCGGCAAAAACACAATCGTCGTAAACAACAATGCGCCGACCATAAAGTTGAAGGCGGCGGCGGCGGCGAAATTCAGATTTTGCAGCACTGCCAGACGCAGCAGAGTGAAGCGGGACCGCCGGCTGCGCGCTGCGATGACGGCAAACGCCAGAAACGCAATTCCCAGCTCGGCCGCGGTTTCGGGCGAAGGCGGCCAAAGCCGGCCGACGCTGCGCTCGAGTCCGAGCTGCAGCGCCCCCACGCCGGCAACGAGCAGCACGATGCCGGTGCCGTCGATCGGCGCCCGTTCCGCCGGGTCCGGCGGCGACGGGATTTGCCGCAGCCCGGCCACGGCAACGGCGCCGAGCGGAAGGTTGAAGGCAAAGATCCAGCGCCACGACGAGAAATCGGTGATCAAACCGCCGAGCAGCGGACCCAGCATCGGGCCGGTCATGATCGTGGCGCCCCAGATCGCCAGCATGCGACCGTGCGCGGCCTTCGGGTGGATGTCGAGCAGGATCGCCTGAGCGAGTGGTTGGATGATCCCGGCCGCCGCCCCCTGGACCAGCCGAGACGCGATCAGCTCGACGGCGGAGGTCGAAACCGCGCACAGCATCGAGGCGAGGACGAACAAGCCGATCGCGCCGGCAAAGACCGGCCGCGCGCCGAGACGGCGCCGGAACCAGCCGGTCATGACGGTGGTCACCGCCGATGCGCACAAATAGCTTGTCATCACCCAGATGCCGAGATCGAAACCGACACTCAACGACCGCGTCAGCTGCGGCAGCGCGACATTGGCGATCGTCGTGTCGAAAGCCTGCATCGCAGTGGCGATCAACAGGCCGATGGTTGCCCGCCGGCGGGCGCCGGCCGACGCCAGGCCGCCCTCGGCCGGTCCGCGGGCGTCCGGTATCGGCGCCGGCGTCGCCGATGCGAGTTGCGGCCTCGACGAGCGCAAACGGCTCATTCGAGGAAGCGGCAGCGAGGGGACCGACGAGAAGCGCGCATCGAATTGCCGCAGTGGGAGCGCGACGCGGAAAAACAATCGAGTTCTGCGACGCAGTGCCCGCCCCGAACGGCGCGCCGTCCCCGCGGATCGCCGAGCCCGCCGACTTGGTGCCTCGTATCGCGCCTCCCCCGGCCAGCTGTCGTTCGGCTATCGAGGGGCCGCACGGTGCGGCTGAGGGTAGCGGTGATGCGTCATAAGAGCGCCCGATCGATCGTCAGCACGCTGTCAGAACCCGGCGGCCGAGCGGTTGCATGCGACCGGTGACCGCCGCGACAACGCAACACCGACTGCGACCATGGGATAAGGTTATACGAAGAAGAGTTAATAAACTCTATCGATCGGTAATGCCTAACAATCCGATCCAACCGATTTACCATTAATTAACTTGGTGACGCGACGATGTGGTGCGCAAGCACCGGTCCAACAACCGTGACGCGATATGGAGAGGTTTCCGGTGAAGCAATCGACGAGTTTCGTGACTTCCGACGGGCAGTGGGTGCATGAGGGCAGCGACAATTTTTTCGCGGCGCTAGGCGATCGCAGCCCGGATTACGATGCCGGATTGTTTGCCATAAAGAATCTCGGCTTCATGAGATTCCAAACATTCGCCGATTCGGTTGTCGAAGTCGAGCTTCATCCGCGTAATGTCGAGCTTCCTGCTCTGCTCGCCGTGCAGCAGCAGCTCTTGACCTCGCCGGTCAGGTTGTTTCGGATAAAATATTTCGACACGATGTGGAAATCCGAGATTATGGTCTCGGCCGAATCCGCGGTCGCCCGGCTCTCGGAATTGTGCGGTCCGGCGTTTGCACCTCGCTGCAGCGACAGATTTGTCTCGGATCAGCAGGATTATCGGGTGTTGTTTACAAACTCGGAAAACCCGTTGGGCTTGATGGCGCAGAAGTGGCGGATGTCTTTCGGATCGTTCGATCCGTCGGTCATCTCCTTTGCGATCAAGCATCAACTCCTGTCGCGGATGATGGTGGTCGGCATCAAGCCGCGACATACGGATCCGATATTTCGTTTTATCGGCGACGGTTTCAAATGGCTTGAAAACGACTACCAATATTACGGAATCGGTGAAAAGATTGAAAATCAACCGGACAAGGAATATGGGACGTGGGTCGCGCAATTCTATCGATCCGTGGCCAGCACCGGCGAACCCAGATACGATATTGTAACCGCGGCGATACAGCCCGGACCGGACAACCCCAATTTGTTCATGACGCGCTACGAGCGGCTGCTGCTACCGTGGAGGACGCCCTCCGAGGAAGTATTCGTAACGTTGTCGTCGGCCAGAATAGGCGAAACGGGGCCGATCGAGCCGGAGGCAGAGGACACGGCGGACGAGCCGAGCAGCATTTCGGCAAAGTCGTCATAGGCCTCCTCGGCGGACAGGCTGACGAGCACGACCTCGAGGTCGCCCCAAGGCGACGCTGGATAGGAGATGCTATAGCTCGCGTGCTTGTAGCCGTAACCGACGGCAATGCCCTTTTCGACGAGGGTCGGCGCAACAAAAGAAATGCCCCAGTCGATTGGCCAACGGGCAAGCGCATAGGCCCGCCCGAGCCTGGGAAGCAGCCGCGACAGCTGCCTGCCGCGAAAATCAGGCCGCACCCACACCGATCCACCATAGAATACAACGCCGGTTATTCGCTTCGCATCCGCCGCAGTCACGACACAGCGTTGCCCTTCTTCCCGGCCGCCGTAAAACATCAACCGAGCCTCTTGCTCCAAAGTCGTATCCGGCCAGTAATATACACGGCCGGCCTGAGTGACGATGATCTCGCCCTCTTCGTTTTCCCCGGAGATCCAATATGAATTTTCTGGAGTTAAGTCCGTATAATTAGGATTAAACATGTTGACTAATTTGAACCAGTTTCCACGACTAGTCTGTTGCTTATTGACATAGACGAGCTCGCCGAAATCATGACGCAAGCGCAGACGGATACCGTGCTCACGTGCCGCCTTGTCGCCTTCGAGGACAAAGCGCGCGAGCAGCGGTGCCGGGCCATGCTTGATGGTCAGCGCGTCGGGCAGGCGCAAATTGTTTTCGGGGACGATATTCGGATAGATCAGGGCCATCGCAGCACTCCGATAATCGCCCGGGGCCTCGGGACCCGCTTGCGGGCTCGGCTAAATGACCCGGAGAATGCTAACTTCTTTTAGTAGAATGTCAATAATTAATTACCACTTTAACCATGGATACCGCTATGCCAGGATGGCTCATATCGGTCATGACATCCGAAACCAACGAATATTGACGATTGATTGACGATATGAGGCAACCGGGCCGCCATTCGGCGCCTTTTTTCAACCGGTGCTGACGCGAAATTGACGGTTGTCGAGCCGGACGGAACATCAGCGCGAACGCACCGGCAAAATTGGTTTTGCTGCGCTGAGTCGTGGAGGGGCAGGAATGACCGGCGATAAAGAAATGGAAGCGGCACGGTGTGCGCCGCGGCGGACCGGCACGGCGAGGCGAGGCGAGTGTGGTCTCGGCGAAACCATTTCGATTGGGGGATCGGCGACCCCAAGCACGCCTCTCTGACCTCGGCCAAGCTGTCGGCGATGACGGCGATCGACCTGCTGTGGGACGATGCCGCGGCGGCCCGCGAGACCGATTTTGTGTCCGCGATAACAGAGGGGCCTATCTCGCATTCCAGCGAGGTCTGTTGCAAAAAGAGCGGTACGCACTGAAAGCGGTCTCGACCGGAAACTCGAAGTAGAGAACTTTCTTTTATATTCTCTATATAGATTAAGAAACGTATATTGAGCTGAATGTGAACTCCTCCTCGCAATCAAGCGTTAGTCCGGCGTGGGCTGATGCGAGCGGGCGTCACGGCGGATGCCGTCATGACCTGGCCCTGCGGCCAAACGTAAAGGAGGAGTAACATGGCAACTTATGTCGAAGGGCGAAGTGCCGCGAGCGATGTCGAACCGGTCGGTCTGTTGTCAGAAGGGGCGGCCGGCATTGCGGCGATCGTCCTCGCGGTGATCGCGCTTGCCGGTATTTCGTCCGGCACCTTGGCGTCGATCGCTACGATCGTGATCGGTGTCGGCTTGACGGTCCAGGCCTTCAACGCTGCTGCCGAAGCCTCGAAGGTTCTGCCTGCCGGCACGGCCGCGGGCGTCCAGGGGGTCGAAGCAAGCGGGGAGGTGATGGTCGATTGCCTGACCGGAATTGCCGGCATCATTCTCGGTATTCTCGCCCTCGTCGGCATCAATGCTACGCATCTCGTGCCGGCGGCGCTGATCGTGTTCGGTGGCGCGTTGCTGCTCGACGGCGCGATCGGCATGCGGCCCAAGACGGCGACCACGGCTAACACCGCGGCCGGTCCGGTGCAGATCGTCTCTTATCAAGGCTCGGCAGCAGCCGGCGGCATGGAGATCTTGATCGGGATGGCGGCGATCGTGCTCGGCATCTTGTCGCTGATCTTTATGGCCTCGTGGGTTTTGGTCCTGGTCGGCTTTATCGCGGTCGGCGCGGCGATGCTGATGGTCAGCGCCAGCTTCAGCGGCGCGGTCATGCGCCTGTTTACGACCCCCGCCTGACGACGATCTGATCTTGTGACCCCGTCGCCTCCGTCCGTCCGGAGGCGACGGGGTCGTGCCTTGTCTCGGAGCACCGCCCGATGCATTGATTGCCGAGCCAGAGGGAGGTCGTCGTCATGCAGAGCTCGTGGTCCGACGCCGAGGCGGAGCGGCTGGTCGAGCACTACACGGGCCGAGGTGTGCCGCGCGACATCGCGCTCCGGGTATATACCTCACGGCTCCTCGGCGGCGAGCCAAAGCTCGTCCTTCACGGCGGCGGCAACACCTCGGTCAAGACCGTGATCAAGGACCTCCTCGACAAGGAGGTCGAAGTGTTGTGCGTCAAGGGCAGCGGTTGGGACATGGCGGCGATCGAGCCGGCCGGGCTGCCGGCTGTGCGCCTTGCGCCGCTGCGCAAGCTGCGCGGCCGGGCGACGCTGCCGGATGAGGAGATGGTGCGGGTGCAGCGCGCCAATTTGATCGACCCCGGCGCCCCCAATCCGTCGGTCGAGACTCTGCTGCATGCTTTTCTGCCGCACAAATTCGTCGATCATACGCATTCGACTGCGGTATTGAGCATCGCCGACCAGCCGGATGCCGTCGAACGCTGCGGCGATCTTTATGGCGGGCGGCTGGGTCTC
This sequence comes from Allostellaceae bacterium, assembly GCA_036404275.1. GTDB lineage: Bacteria > Pseudomonadota > Alphaproteobacteria > ATCC43930 > CGMCC-115725 > AP-15. The sequence continues at coordinate 167 of DASXAM010000244.1, read as the reverse complement.
GTGCCTTACATTATGCCGGGTTTTTTGCTGGCGAAGGCGGCGGCCGAGGCTTTCGAGCGGGACCCCGCAGTCGAGGGGCTGGTGCTGCTGAAGCACGGCATCTTCACCTTCGGCGACACCGCGCAAGAAGCCTATGAGCGGATGATCGATGCGGTGTCTCTCGCCGA
>DASXAM010000243.1:0-16560 GCA_036404275.1 Allostellaceae bacterium | reverse complement strand
GCCTGCGCTACCTGGAAGCCGTCGCAACCGTGAAAATCGGCGACCGAGTGGTCACCTCGGGCGAGGGCGGCGTGTTCCCGCCGGGACTGCCGATCGGGGTGGTTGCCGCGGTCGATGGCGGATTGCCGCGGGTCGAGCCCTATGCCGACGCCTCTCGCGCCGAATATTTGCGCATCGTCGATTACGGGCTCGCCGACGGCTTGCCTCCTCCCGTGCGCCCCGCCCCGCATCGCCAGCCCGCTTCCGCCGGCGAGCGCCGCGGCTGATCGTCGATGCCGCTCAAAGCACCAATTGCCCCGGCCATGCCCGGCACCGACAACGCGATGTCGCGCCTGTTGCCGATCGTCACGACGATGCTGGCGGCGCTGCTGTCGATCGAGCCGGTGCACCTTCCCGGCTCTTCGGCGCTTATCCCCGCCTTCATATTGATGGCGGCCTACCATTGGACAATCTACCGCCCGGACTTGTTGCCGCCGCTGGCGTTATTTCTGATCGGCGCTGCCTACGATCTGTTGGCGGCCGCGCCGCTCGGCGTGACGCCGCTGCTGCTGCTCGCCACGCGCGCTCTCGTGCTACGCCAGCGACGCCATTTTCTCAATCGGCCGTTCCCGTTTGTGTGGGCCGGCTTTGCGGTCTTGACGGGCGCTGCGATGCCGTTCTCATGGCTGGTGCATTGCTTGCTCGCCGGGACCTTGCTCGATTTTCGCGGCACTGTTTTTCGCGGGGTCCTCACGATTGCTTTGTTTCCGCTCTTCAGTTTTTTGCTTGGCCGCACCCAGCGCGCGCTGATGGGCGCGGGCTGATCGCCGGCCTTGCGGCGGCGCACCGGTCGGATCGGCGATGCAGCAAGAAATCCAGCGTCGAAAGCTGCTCACGCGGCGGGCAGCGGTTCTCGCCTTGGGTCAGGCGACGCTCGTTGCCGGCCTCGCCGGGCGCATGTACCAGCTGCAGATTCTGGATGCGGCCGGCTACAAGGTCCTGGCCGACGAAAATCGCATCAGCATGCGGCTTCTGGCACCGCCGCGCGGGCGCATCCTCGACCGCTTCGGCGTGGCTCTCGCCGGCAATCGTCAGAACTACCGCCTCGTCATCGTTGCCGAGCAGGCCGGCGATCTTGCCAAGACGCTCGACGCGCTCGCCCGGCTGATCGCGCTCGATGACGAGACCCGCCATCGAGTGCTGCACGAAGTAAGGCGCAAGCACAGCTTCGTTCCCGTCGTCGTCCGCGACAACCTGAGCTGGGACGAGATGGCGCGCGTCGAGGTCGCCATCCCGGAGCTGCCGGGGGTCTCGATCGAGCAGGGCTTGACCCGGAATTACCCGTTCGGCGAGACCCTGGCGCATATTCTCGGTTATGTGGGCGCGGTGTCGGAGCGGGAGCTGGGCTCGGACCCGTTGCTGGAGCTGCCCGATTTCCGAGTCGGCAAGAGCGGTATCGAGAAATCCCGCGACTTGGAGCTTCGCGGCCACGCCGGGAACCGCCAGGTCGAGGTCAACGCGCTCGGGCGGGTAGTGCGGGAGCTGGGCCGCACCGAGCCGACACCGGGACGCGATGTTGTCAGCGCGCTCGACATGACGATGCAGGACTTTGTCACACGGCGTTGCAGCAGCGAGGAGAGCATTGCCTGCGTTGCTCTCGATGCCGTGACGGGAGAGGTGATCGCCCTCGTTTCGAGCCCGAGCTTCGACCCAGCGGCTTTCTCCAGTCGGTTGAGCCGGGCAATGTGGCAGCAGCTCGCCACCGATCCGCGCAAGCCATTGTCCAACAAAGTAATAAGTGGAATTTACCCGCCGGGCTCGACATTCAAGCCGGTCGTCGCTCTTGCCGCGCTCGAAGCCGGCGTGCTGACGCCGCAAACGACGTTCTTCTGTCCCGGCTCCTTCACCCTCGGCAATGCCACCTTTCATTGCTGGAAGCATGGCGGGCACGGCACCTTGCGGGTGCGCGATGCGATCAAGGAATCGTGCGATGTCTTTTTCTACAACACCGCCTTGCGACTGGGGATCGACCGGCTCGCGGCGACCGCCCGACAGTTCGGATATGGCGCGGTTCTCGGTCTCGATATTCCGGGCGAGCGGCCGGGATTGATCCCGACCCGCGCCTGGAAGCTGGCGACGACCGGGACCCCTTGGCAGCACGGTGAAACGCTGATCGCCGGCATCGGCCAAGGCTCGGTTCTGGCGACCCCGTTGCAGATCGCCGTCATGGCTGCGCGCCTCGTGACCGGGTTGACGGTCGTGCCTCGGCTGGTGCGAGACAATGGGGTCATGGCGGCGGGAGAAGATCCGGCGGCCCCTGATTTTGCCCCGCTCGACTTCAATCCGACGCTGCGGGCGCTGGTTATGGACGGGATGAACGCCGTCGTCAACGAACGCGGCGGCACCGCCTATGCCGCGCGCATTGCCGAGCCCGGGATGGCGATGGGCGGCAAGTCCGGCACGTCGCAAGTGCGCAGAATCAGCGAGGCCGAGCGCGAGCACGGGCTGCGCAAACCCAATCAGATCCCGTGGAAGGACCGTGACCACGCACTCTTTGTAGGCTTTGCGCCGGTCGAGGCGCCGCGATACGTATGCGCGACATTGGTCGAGCATGGCGGCTTTGGGTCCGAGGTGGCCGGGCCGATCGTCCGCGACGTGCTGCTCGAGATCCAGCGTCGCGATCCGGGCCGGCGGGCGCCGGACGCCAATTCCGTGGCGGCGTTTGCGGCGCCGCCTGCGCCCTCGCGCAATGTCGGCGGCTGAACCTTGGCAAACCCGCTGCCCGAAATCGGCCGGCGCGAGCAGACGCTGCTGGAGAAAGCGCGGAGCATCAGCTGGGGGTTGGTGGCGCTGATTTGCCTCGTCGCCGTATTTGGCGTCGGCGTGTTGTATTCAGCGGCCGACGGCAACATGGAGCCGTGGGCGACCAAGCAGACGATTCGGTTCGTGATTTCGTTGATGATAATGCTCGCCTGCGCGCTGCTCGATATTCGGTATTGGTTCCGCGCAGCTTATTGGATCTATACGGCGGTGCTGGCGCTGGTGGTTGCAGTCGATTTGCGCGGGTTTGTCGGCATGGGAGCGCAGAGGTGGATCGATCTCGGGGTGATCCAGCTGCAGCCGTCCGAGCTGATGAACGTGGCGCTGGTGCTGGCCCTAGCGCGCTACTTTCACGGGCTTGCCAATGAAGATCTCGGTCGGATTCGATATCTGGTCGCACCCGCCGTGATGGTGCTGCTGCCGGCGGCGCTGGTTCTCAAACAGCCTGATCTCGGCACCGCAATCGTGCTGCTGTTGTGCAGCGCGGCGTTGTTTTTCGTTGCCGGGGTTCGGCTGCGCCTCTTGACGCTGATCGGCGCCGCGGCCGGCGCTGCGATACCGCTCGCTTGGCGCTTTCTGCGGGATTACCAGAAAAACCGCATCTACACGTTCCTCGACCCCGACAGCGACCCGCTCGGCGCTGGCTATCATATCCTTCAGTCGAAAATCGCGCTCGGCTCGGGCGGCCTGTTCGGCAAGGGATTTTTGCTCGGCACCCAGAGCCATCTCAATTTTTTGCCGGAAAAGCAGACCGACTTTATATTTACCACTTTGGCTGAAGAGTTTGGCTTTATCGGTTCAATGGTGCTGCTCGCAATCTATTCTCTGATCATCGCCTATTGTTTTGCGATCGCGCTGCGCAGCACCAATCATTTCGGCCGGCTGGTAGGCCTCGGGATTGCGACCAATTTCTTCCTTTACGTCTTTATCAACACGGCGATGGTTATAGGAGTGATCCCGGTCGTCGGCGTGCCGCTGCCGCTCATCTCCTATGGTGGAACCGCGATGTTGGCGGCGATGTTCGGCTTTGGCCTGCTCGTCAATGTCTGCGTGCACCGGGAGGTGCGCTTGAACCGGAGTGGTGAGAGCCAGCTTTAGCCGATATTTTGCGTCGCTTCGTCGTCGATCGGCGCCTAGAATCGCCGCGCCCGGGCCGGTTGCGGCGATGCGGAGGGAGAAATCGATGGCGGAGAAAGACCCGGCGGAAAGCGGACGGCGGCTGCATGTGACGACCTTGCTCGTCGCGTCGCGGCGCGCCCTCGATAACGCGCTCGCCGAGCTCGGCTTTGCGGAGGATGATGACCGGGTCGTCGAGCACGATGGCCGCCTCGCCTTTCTGACCTGCTCGCATGAAGAGGATAGCGACGACCTGTTCGCACTGGTGACCGAGCTCTCGGCGCGCGGTGAAAGCTGGGAATTGCAGTCTCGGATCGACACCGAGCCGGGCCGTGCGATCTATCAGTCCTTGACCCGGTATCGCCCGGTCGAGGCGATCGACGCCGCGGTTGAAGAGGAGCAGGAGCCGCAGACGCCCGAGACACCGATTTACGACGTCGAAACCGCCGAGGGGCTGCAGGCGCTAAAGCGAATCTTGAAACGGATCGAGCCGGCCGACGCCTTTGCCACGATTCGCCCCGGCCGCGACGGCCGCGCCACCGCGCGCGTGCTGCGCCGCGGCTCGCGCCGGCTATTGGCGGCGGCAATCGGAGCCGACGAGGCGACGCTGCGCGGGGTGATCCGGGAAATTCTGCCCAATGTCATGCTCGACGTGGCGATGAAGCCTCCGGGATAGTGCCGGAGCGTGCACTGCCGACCCTGACCGAACTCTTTCGCGATCGGCGAGTGCGATTCGCCGTTACCGGCCTTGCCCAATCGGGAAAAACTACCTTCACCACCAGCCTCATCCATAATCTGCTGGCGATCATCGGGCGCCCCGCCCGTCTGCCGTTTTTTCGGGCCGCCGCGGAGGCGCGCGTTATCACGGTTCGCCTGCAACCGGCCGCAACCGAGTCGGTTCCGGACTTCCCGTTTCGAAAGACTCTCGCCGCCCTCGCCGCCGATCCGCCGCAATGGCCCCCGAGCACAAAGGATTTTCACCGTGCCCGAATGGCATTGCGCTTTCTGCCGACCGGTCTCTTGGGCAGCGAGAGCATCATCGGCCGGCTCGTTGGAGGCAGCGCCGAGCTCGACCTCGAGATCCTCGATTATCCGGGAGAGTGGCTGCTCGACCTTCCGCTGATGCAACAAAGCTATCGCGACTGGTCGCGCGCCACCTTGGCTCTGGCCAAAAGCGGTGTTCGCGCTCCGCTCGCAAAGGATTGGCTCAATTTTCTCGGCTCTCATCGCGTGGACGCGCCCGGCGACAGCGAAACGGCGGCTCGAGCGCACGCTCTTTATCGCGATTTTGTCGCGGCGTGCCGTTCAAAACAGCAGCTGAGCCTGCTGCAGCCCGGGCGGGTCGTAAATCCCGGAAGAATTGCCGATCCGTCGCTGTTGTGTTTCTGCCCGCTTCCGGACGCCGCTAACGGCGATCTGCCGGCGGGCAGCCTCGGCGCACTGATGGAGGCGCGATATGAAACCTACAAACGGGTGATCGTCGAGCCGTTCTTTACCGCGCTCGCTCGTGAGGTGGATCGTCAAATCGTCCTTGTCGATGTGCTGCGCACGCTCAACGCCGGAGAAGCAGCCTTTACCGATCAGCGCTTGGCCCTCGAGGCTATCCTCGGGGCCTTTCGGTTCGGCCGCGGCGGGCTGCTCCAACGGCTGTTTGCCGCACGCATCGACCGAGTGCTCTTCGCTGCGACGAAAGCCGACCATGTGCCGGCCGTGCAGCGCGATCACCTCGAAACGCTGATGGCGAATCTCGTCGAGGCGCCGACGCTGCGGGCGCGCCGCGCCAAGGCTCGCGTCGCCGCGACGGCGCTGGCTTCGATCCGTTGCACCGAGGACAGCACCGACACGATCGACGGGCATAAGGTCGACGTTGTCGTCGGTTTGCCTTTGGGCGGTGCTCGGAGGATCCGGTTTTTTCCCGGGGTGGTGCCGGTAACGCCCCCGCCGCCGGGTTTCTGGGGTGAGCGTTTCACCGAATTTCCGGTGTTCCAGCCGCCCATCATCGATACGGCGGCAGGCAACGGCATTCCCCATATCAATCTCGACAAAGCGCTCGATTTCCTGCTGGAGGACGTGCTCGCGTGACTGTGGACACCGCGGGGAAGACAGATCGGCTTCGGCCACGCATCTGGGAAACCGAGCAGCGGGGCCGGCTCGATTTTGTGCCGGCGCTGTCTCCCGAGGGCGAATCGGCGCCAGTTCCCGCGCGCCGCCGACCGCGATCTCCTGCCGTCATCGCAATCGGCGGGTTCGCCGTTCTGGTGCTCGGCATCATCGCCATCGATCTTGTCAGCTTTGTCGGCGGCGCATTCGATCGCGGCACCGTCATCGGCATTGCCGCTACGGCAGTGGTCGCGACCGGGACCGGCGGTGCGCTTTATTGGTTCGTTTGCGAGCTGCGCGGGCTGTTGCGGCTGCGCTCGGCCGAGCGGCTGCGCCGACTGATCCCCTCGGCGCTCACCGGCGATCTGAAACGCGAGCTCGACCAAGCCGGGGCAATTCTCGCTCGCGATCCCTTGCTCCGCTCGGCGGTCGCGCAGTACCGCGGCGTCCTCGAAACGCATCACACCGGCGGCGACGCGCTCGAGCTGTTTTCCCGGTTCGTGCTGACCCCTGCCGACAGCCTGGGCCTGGCCGCGGTCCGCCGCGCCGCGGCGCAGGCTTTTGCGATCAACGCGGTGAGCCCCACGGTGCTGACGGATACCTTGTTTTTTGCGGCGCGTGCGCTGCGGCTCATTCGCGAAATCGCCGAGATTTACGGCCAGCGTCCAGGCATTGCCGGCACCCTCCATCTATTGCGGCAGCTCGTCGGCGGCGCCGGGCTCGTCGGGGCGGTCGATGTTGTCGGGAGCATTCTGGCCCAGCAATTGGGCGGCGCCGTCCTCGAATGGCTCAGCGCCAACGCCGCCGAGAGCGCCTATGCCGCGCAAAAAATGGCGCGGCTCGGTATCGTCGCGATGGCGTTGTGCCGACCGGTCGGTTTTCGTCCGGGTGAAGCACCCTCGCTCGCCGGCATCGTTACGGGCCTGATCCACGCCCGCGGTGAGGCCATACGAGGAAGCTGAACGACGCCGCGAGATCGTGTAGATTCAGGCGCTCGGCTGGGCATTTGCCGGAATCGTCGCAGAAGGCTGTAAACGGGGAGAAGGAATATGCTGTCGCGCCGGTCCATCCTAATCGGTTTGTCGAGCACCGCCCTCGCCGGCACCTTGGCCGGCATGGCGGGCCCGTCGTTTGCCGCCGACAAGACCGTCAAGATCGGGATCAACCTGCCATTCACCGGAGCGGATGCGCATGATGCCGAGCTGATCAAGGACGGTGCCTTGCTGGCGCTCGACGAAGCCAATGCCGCGGGCGGGACCGCCGGCTACAAGATCGACGTTTTGCTGCTCGACGCGGGGACCGCGACCGCCGGACAATACGACCCGGCCCAGGCCGCCACCAACGCTCGCAAGATGGTCTCCGACAGCGCGGTCGTGGCCGCGATTGGCCCGCAAATGAGCGGTTCCGGCAAGGCGATGTCGCCGATCTTGAGCCAAGGTGGGCTCGCCACGATCACCCCCTCCTCGACCAATCCCGACATCACCAACCCCAAATTTGCCGGGCAGTACCGGCCCAAGGGCAAGGCGATCTATTTCCGCACGGTCACGACCGACGCCTATCAAGGGCCGAATATGGCGAATTATTTCGCCGACACGCTGAAGGTCAAATCGGTCTACGTGCTCGACGACAGCGGCGCCTACGGCGTCGGCATCGCCGACACGTTCCAGGCGCAAGCCAAAAAGCGCGGGATCAAGGTGCTCGGCCGCGATCAGCTCAACCCAAAGGAAGCCGACTACACGACCACGCTGACCAAGATGAAGTCGCTCAATCCCGATGCTTTATACTACGGCGGGGTCGCCCAGGCCGGGGTCAAGCTGGTCAAGCAGTCTTATGACATCCTCCCGAGCATCGTGAAGGCGGGGGGTGACGGCGTCTATGGCGCCGAGATCTTGAAGGGCGCGGGTTTCCCGGCGGCCGCCGGCTGGTATGCGACGATTGCCGCGCCGAATGTGCTCGACAATCCCGACGCCGCCGCCTGGATCGAGCGCTTCAGCAAAAAATACGGGAAGCAGCCCGACAATTACTCGATTACCGCTTACGACGCGGCGCTTGTCATCCTCGATGCCGTCAAGCGCGTCGCCGCCTCCGGCAAGGAGGTGACCCGCGACGCGGTGCGCGACGCGATCCAGCAGTCGCATGTCAAGACATTGCAGGGCGAGGTCGCGTTCGACGCCAACGGTGACATCGAGAATCGGGTGATCAGCGTCTTCCAGATCACCCGCAACGATAAATATCCGCTCGATGACGTGCTCCACCAATACAAATATGTCGGGGTAGCTCCGGCCAGCTCGTAACGCTCGGCGCGGTCATGTCCGACTATGGGGTGCTGCTGCAGCAGGTCGTCAACGGGCTGAGCCTCGGCGCCATGTACGCCCTGCTGGCGCTCGGCTTTACCCTCGTCTACGGCATCCTCGAGCTGATCAACTTTGCCCATTTCAATGTGTTTATGGTCAGCTCGTTTGTCGGCATGTGGACGTTGCAGCTGCTCGGGATTTCCGGCCAGGCCCATGTCCTGACCGGGTTGGCGCTGGCCGGCGCGCTGCTGTTTGCCTTCGCCGCGACCATGCTCGCCGCCGGCGTTCTCGGGGTTGCGATCGAGCGCCTGTCGCTGCGACCGTTGCGCGGCGTGCGCGGCACCGCGGCAATGATCACGACGATCGGCGTCTCCTACATTCTATTCAATATCATCCTGCTGACCGTCGGCGCCGGCTCGGAAAACTATCCGAACCCGCTGCCGGTCGTGCGCTGGCACTTCGGCGAGGTGACGGTGGAGCTGAAGCAGCTGCTGATCTGGGCTGTCGCTCTCGTGTTGATGGTCGCCCTTCACCTGTTTGTCAGCCGCACCCGCTTGGGCAAGGCCATGCGCGCCACCGCCCAGGACCCCGAAGCGGCGCGGATGATGGGGGTCGAGGTCGATCGCGTCATCGTCACTGCGTTTTTTCTGGGCTCGGCGCTGGCCGGCGCGGCGGCGCTGATCTTCGGCCTATATTACAATTACACGAGCTTTATCATCGGCTACTCGGCCGGGCTGCGGGCCTTTACGGCGGCGGTGCTGGGCGGCATCGGCAGCATTCCGGGTGCCATGCTCGGCGGCGTTTTGATCGGGCTCATCGAGACTTTGGGCGGGCAGCTGATCGCGGTGCGCTGGACCGATGTGATCATCTTTTCGATCCTCGTCCTCGTTCTGGTGTTTGTCCCTGCCGGCATCCTCGGCCGCGCCACGCCGACAAAGTCCTGAGATGGTCGAGCTGGGCGAGCCCAAGGTCAGAGGCGGGGCGCTCAGACTGGCCGGACCCTTTGCGCGGATCGCACCGACGACGAGGGCCCGGCTCGGCGCACTCTTCATCCTCGCGGCAGCACTTCTGTTTCCGCTCTTGCACCGCAACGATGCCGACATCGATTCGGCGGCGAACGCGCTCGCCTTTGCTGCCCTGGCGCTCGGCCTCAACATCGTCGTCGGCTTTGCCGGTCTTCTCGATCTCGGCTACGCCGCATTCTTTGCGATCGGCGCCTATGCCTATGGGGTGGCGAGCTCCTGGCAATTGCAGCCGGAATGGACGAGCTTTTGGGAGCCGTTCCAATGGCTCGGTCTCGTCGCCCGTGCGCAAGGGACGAGCGGTGCCGGCGAAGTTGTCCATTTTCAGGTTTCGTTTTGGCTGATGCTGCCGATCTCGGCGGCGATCGCCGCCTTTTTCGGCATCCTGTTCGGCGCCCCGACGCTGCGCCTCAAAGGCGATTATCTGGCGATCGTGACGTTGGGCTTTGGCGAGATCGTGCCGATTGTCGCGCGCAATACGCCGACCGTGACCAATGGTGCGATGGGTCTTAACGGCGTCGCCGCACCGCGTTTTTTCGGCTATGATTTCGGCGTCAACGCGACCCCTTACTATTATGTCGCGGTGGCGCTCGTCGCGTTCCTGATCCTGACCAGCCAGCGGCTCAAAGTCTCGCGGGTCGGCCGCGCCTGGATGGCGATCCGCGACGACGAGATTGCGGCCGGGGCGATGGGTGTCAACCGGGTGCGCTTCAAGCTCCTTGCCTTTGCCATCGGCGCCGCCTTTGCCGGCGCCACCGGCACCTTTTATGTCGCCAAGCTGCAAACCGCGACGCCGGAAATGTTCATGTTTCCGGTTTCGGTCATGATCCTGGTGATGATCGTGTTTGGCGGCATCGGCAATGTCTGGGGCGTCGTTGTCGGTGCATTGCTGCTGCAGATCCTGCAATCTTGGTTTCTCGAAGACCTGTCGCAGTGGCTGCATGCGCTGGGCCGGCTCGTTTCGGTCGATTGGCTGCAGCATGTAGAGCTGGCGTCCTCGATCGAGCTGATCTTTGGCGTGATCTTGGTCGTGATGATGCTCTACCGCCGCCAAGGGCTGATCCCGGCATCGCGGCCGACCGCGGCGCTGAGCCTCGAAGAGCAGACCGCCCAAATCGTTCGCGGCGGGTTCGATGCGCTCCGCGGGATCGGAGCCGCGGCACAAGATAAAGGCCGCCCGCTCCTCGAAGTCAGCGGGTTGACGGTGCGGTTTGGCGGCCTCGTCGCGCTCGGCTCGGTCGATTTGACAGTTCCCGCCGGCAGCGTCGTCGCCGTCATCGGCCCAAACGGCTCGGGCAAGACGACGCTGTTCAACACGATTACCGGGCTCCTGTCGCCCGACAGCGGCACAATCCGCTTTGCCGGCGCGGAGATCGCCCATAAAGGACCGCATACCGTGCTCGAACGCGGGATCGCCCGCACATTCCAGAACATCCGCCTGTTTCCGAACCTGACCGTGCTCGAAAACGTGCTGGTCGGCATGCATGCCCGGCTCCACACCGGCTCTCTGGGGGCGCTGTTGCGCCTGCCGAGAACTCGTCGCGAGGAAGCCGCAGCGCGGGAGCAGGCGCTGGAAATCCTGGCGCTCTTTGGCAACCGGCTCTTGCCGCGTGCCGGTCACCTGACTTCAAGTCTCTCCTACGCCAATCGGCGCCGCACCGAAATCGCCCGTGCCTTGGCGTCGCGGCCGAAATTGCTGCTGCTCGACGAGCCGACCGCCGGCATGAACCCGGCCGAAACTCTGGAGCTCGCCGAGCAAATCGGCTCTCTCCACCGCGCCGGCATGACGATCGTCCTGATCGAGCACAAGCTCGATGTCGTGGTCAACCTGGCTGACAAGGTGGTCGTGCTCGACCATGGCGAAAAAATCGCCGAGGGACCGCCCGACCTCGTGCGGCGCGACAAAGCCGTGATCCGCGCCTATCTCGGCCGGAGCGCGGCTGTTGCCTGAAGCCCGAATGCTCGAATTTTGGGCCGTCGACACCTATTACGGCGATTTGCATGTGCTGAAATCAGTTGATTACCGGATCGAAGCGGGCGAGATCGTCTGCCTCCTCGGCGGCAACGCCTCGGGCAAATCGACGACGATGAAGGCGATCATGGGGACGGTCGTCCCGCGCCGCGGCGACATCCTTTATCAGGGGCAGTCGTTGAAGGGCGTCGGCACCGCCGAGCGGGTGCGCCGCGGCATTGCCCCGGTGTTGGAGGCGCGGCGGCTGTTTCCGCGCATGAGCGTCTACGAGAACCTCGAAATGGGCGCCTATACGCGCCGCCGCGGCCCGGAATTCGACGAGGATCTGGCCCGCGTTCTTGCGCTCTTCCCGAGGGTGGGGGAGCGGCTGCGCCAGACCGCCGGCACGCTGTCGGGCGGCGAGCAGCAGATGGTCGCAATCGGCCGGGCATTGATGGCGCGGCCCAAGCTGTTGTGCATGGACGAGCCGTCGATGGGCTTGTCGCCGGCCTATGTCGAGCAGGTCTTCGACATTGTGCGCGAGATCAACCGGCAGGGGACGACCATCTTTATGGTCGAGCAGAACGCCAACATGGCCTTGACCATCGCCGACCGCGCCTATGTCCTGCAAACCGGTCAAGTCGTGCTGAGCGGCCCGGCGGCCGAATTGCGCGAGACCGAGCTGATCCGCCGCGCCTATCTCGGCGAGGTCGGCACCGCGGAAACTGCAGCCGCAGTGTAGCGCCGTTTCACCGTATCAACTCGACCGCGACCGGCACCGCTCTGGCGACGCGATGCCACGCTGACGTTCCGCAAGAAACGCATCGACCGAGACATTCGGCTTGCCGGTGGTCAAGCGCCGCGCGATCGCTTGGCTTGCGGCTATGACTTCGTCGATTGTCCTGATGCGGATTTCCCGTCCGACTGCCTCGACCACAACCTCGCCGCCCCGATCCAGGCCCACAGCCTTCCGAACCGCCGCTGGTATGCTCAATCGTCCCGATTCGGAAATGCGGGCGCGAATCCCAGTCATGCCAAGCTCTGCACCATCCGCCAGCTTCTGATTTTATGGCGGCGAATCACGGGATGCCGAGCATCATTCGACGCTCGCCACTGACAGCCCAGCGCTCTAGTGTCGGGGCCGTTGCGCGGTCGGAGGTAGGCTGATGAACGAAGTGGGATCGGCAGTTGTCGAATATCTGGGCGGACAGCATCAGGCGATGGTGGCGATGTTGGCCGAGCTCGTCGGCATCGATTCCGGCAGCTACAGCAAGGGCGGGGTGGATGCGGTGCAAGACCGGCTGCGGGCCTGGCTCGAAGCGGCGGGAATTGCCTGCGAGACCTTCCCGAACTCGACCTTCGGCAACTGCTTTGCGGCGCGGCTGCCGGCCCAAGGCAGCGACAGCCGCCCGATCGTGCTGATGGGCCATTGCGACACCGTCTTTCCCGAAGGCACTGTGGCGCAGCGCCCGTTTCGGATCGACGGCGATCGGGCGACCGGGCCGGGGGTTGCGGACATGAAGGCCGGGCTCGTCATGAACACGTTTGTGCTCGGCGCGCTGCGCCGCTTTGGCGTCGCTTGCCCGGTGACCGGCCTTTACACGGCGGATGAGGAGATCGCCTCGCCGTCGTCGCGCCCGGTGATCGAGGCGGAGGCAAAAAATGCCCGCGCCGTGTTCAACGCCGAGCCCGGACGACCCTCCGGCAACCTCGTCTCGCGGCGCAAGGGAGCGGCGTTTATCGAAGTGGAGGTGACCGGCCGGGCCGCCCATTCCGGCGCGGCACACGCCCAAGGGGTGAGTGCCATTGAGGCGATGGCGCGCAAGATCCAGCGGCTGCACCGGCTGACCGATTACGACCTCGGCACCACAGTCAATGTCGGCTTGATGCGCGGCGGCCAGTCGGTCAACACGGTCGCCCCGCGCGCCACCGCGGCGATCGATGTCCGCTTTCCGACGCTCAACATCATGGAAAAGATCCTCGGCGAGGTGCGCGAGATTTGCAATTGCTGCGAGCTGCCCGGAAGCGAGAGTCGCATCCTGAGCGAGGGCAATTTTTTGCCTCTGGAGCAGGACGAGGCGAGCCGCGGGCTGCTCGAACGCTATGCGCGATCCGCCAAGGGGCTCGGGTTCGAAGTCGGCGGCGAGGCGACCGGCGGCTCGGCCGACAGCGGTTTTACCGCCGCCCTCGGCACGCCGACCCTGTGCGCGACCGGCCCCGTCGGCGGCAACGCCCATACCGACGACGAGTGGTGCCGGATCGACACAATGGTGCCGCGCGCCCAGGCGCTGGCGCTGACGGTGCTGGAGTTGGCAGCGGCGTGACGGTGGTTTTCCGCCATCCGACGCGCTTACGCGACGATCAAGAAATTGGCGTTGGTCAGCGCCGGATCGCCGCTCAGCTCGGCGAAGCGGACCGCAGCTGCCGGACCGGTGCCGTCGCTGTCGTAGAACAGGCTGCCCGCCGCGTTGTAAATGATCCGATTACTGGCAGTGTGCGCTGCGGCGCCGGCGAAGAAAGCGTTTGCCGGCAACGTTCCGACGGTACCGAACGCCTTGAAGACTGTCCGGTCCAGCTGAACCCGGTCTGTGGCGGCGAAGTCGGTGATCCTGTCGTCGTTCGTCGCGGCGCTCAGCGCGGTGTCGAACAGGAAGGAATCGCGGCCTCCAGCACCGGTCAGCACGTCGTCGCCGGCCCTGCCGTCGAGAATGTTGTTCCCGGCATTGCCGACAATCCGGTTGGCCAATCCATTGCCGGTACCGCTGAGGTTCCCGGTACCGGTGATGGTCAGATTTTCGACGTTTGCCGGAAGCACATAGCTGATCGCCGCCCGGACGGTGTCGGTGCCCTGGTTTGGCGACTCGACAACCGCATCGCCCGAATTGCCGACGATGTACGTGTCGTTGCCGAGGCCGCCCTTCATCGTATCGGCGCCGCTCCCGCCGTCGAGCGTATCGCTGCCGGTGTAGCCGTACAGCGAATCGTTGCCGCCGAGGCCCTTGAGAACGTTGTTGCCGAGGCTGCCGTTGAGCTCGTTGCCGAGCCCGTTGCCGGTGCCGCTCAGATTGGTCGAACCGTAAAGGACGAGATTCTCGACATTCGCCGGGAGTGTGACCGAGATATATGAATCGAGGCGGTCGATCCCCTGATTGAGGTCTTCGACGACCACGTCGCCGGGATTGTCGACTTCGTAGATGTCATTGCCGAGGCCGCCCTTCATCGTATCGGCGCCGCTGCGGCCGTCGAGGCCGTCATTGCCGGTGTTACCGATGATCGTGTTGGCAAGCCCGTTGCCGACCCCGCCGAGATCCGCCGAGCCTGTCAGCGTCAGGTTCTCGACATTGGCGCCGATGGTATAGCTGACGCTGGAGCGTACCAGATCGATCCCCTGGTTCGGCAGCTCGACAACCACATCCCCGGTATTGTCGACAATATAGATATCGTTGCCGATTCCTCCTGTCAGCGTATCAGCGCCGGTCCCGCCGTTGAGCGTATCGTCGCCGGTATAGCCGTACAAAGAATCCTTGCCGGCCAGGCCCTTGAGAACATTGCTGCCGAGGCTGCCGCTGATAGCGTTGTCGAGCCCGTTGCCAGTGCCGTTCAGATTGGTCGAGCCATAAAGGACGAGATTTTCGACGTTGGCGATGAGTGTGAAGGAAAAATAGGAATCGATCTGGTCGATGCCTTCATTGGCGGCCTCGACCACGACATCGCCTGGGCTGTCGAATTGGTAGGTGTCGTTGCCCGGGCCGCCGACCATGCGGTCGTCACCGGGGCCGCCATCGATCCAATCGTCGCCGGCATAGCCGTAAATCGTATCGTTGCCACCGAGGCCATAGAGCCCGTTGCTGCCGAGGCTGCCGCTGATGGCATTGGGCAGATCGTTGGCGATGGCATAGAGGTTCGTGCTGCCGTAAAGCACGATGTTCTCGACATTTGCGGGCAGCGCATCGATCGAAATGTAGGAATCGTAACGGTCGGTACCCTCGCCGGGATTCTCGACTACCACGTCATCGGAATTATCGACCTCGAACCAATCGTCGCCCGGCCCGCCGTACATTGTGTCGCCGCCGCCACGGCCGTCGAGGATATCGGTGCCCGGACCGCCTTTGAGGACATTGTCGGCGCTGTTGCCGAGCAGGTAATCGTTGCCGGAGCCGCCGATCGCTTCCTCGATCAGCGAGCGGGTATCGCCGTGGTACAATCGCGCATTGGCGATGTTGCCGCGGGCGTAATAGTCCGGACCGGGAAGTCCAGTGGCGCCGAGATCGGGGCGCTGTGCAATGCCCGTGGTGTCAAGGATTGTCCAGGCGCCTGGATCGAGATCGACTTTCAAATTGGTTTTGTAATTGGAAAAGTCGTAGGTGTCGAAGCCGCCGCCATCCCAGATCGTCAGAAAGACCATATTGGCGCTCGGTTGATCGCCGTTGGCGATCCCGTCGATGTATAGCTGACCGGTGTCCGGGCTCCAGGTGTAGGTCGTGTCACCGCTGTTGTAGTCGAAATTGGCGCCATACAAATATTGCAGCGCAGCGATATCGTCCTGCATAAAAGTCTGTGGGAAATCGTTCTCCGGCGTAACGATCTGCGTGCCCCCGGGGATGGGCGCGCCCGGAAAGGCCCGGTAGGTCATAATCGAGTATTCAAGCGAGTCGTGATCGCTGGGCAAGGTCGGGAAGGTGACACCGTGCGCAACCTGGCTGGTATGGCCATGCTTCAACCCGAGCAAATGCCCGGTTTCGTGCATCAGGCCTGCGCTGTAGGCGTAATTGCCGGGTGCCGGAGAATTGTAGCTCGCCGAGTTGAACCAGGCATCGCCTTGGTAATAGTTACCCGGCGACTCGGGCCAATTCGCCTCAGCGGTGCCTGGCGCCGGGGGGTTGCCCGGGACGTGCACCCCGCTGCCGTCGCTCGTATAGTCGATCGTGGTCGCCATCGCGTAGCGGAAGCTCGCAGCGTAATTGGCGAGCGGGTCCGGGGGGCCGAACCATGGCCCGGTGAAGGTCAGCTTTGCGAAACTGGCGACATTGGCCAGGATCAGCCCAATCGCCTCGCGCTGCGCGGGGTTGAAGGGCTGGAAACCGACGATCGCTCCGGATTCATAGCCGGTCTGGACCGGGTTGCCGTTCCCGGTGTCGAGATACTCCGTCGTTGACTGCGGGAACTCGAAATAGATGAGGGTGCTCGCGGTCGTATCCCACTTCCAGCCGTGCAGGATGCCGTTGATGTCGTCGTCCGGGAACGCGGTCCTACCGATGTGGGCCGGGCCGACTTCGAG
>DASXAM010000242.1:0-2769 GCA_036404275.1 Allostellaceae bacterium | reverse complement strand
GTCGAGTAGTTGGTCTGGCCGCGATTGCCGAGCGCCGAAACCGAGGACAGGTTGACGATGCGTCCCCAATTGCGCTTGACCATCTCGCGCTGGGCCGCCCGCGAGCATAAAAACGAGCCCTTCAGATGGACCAGCGCGACCGCATCCCAATCCTCCTCGGTCATTTTGTGGATCAGATTGTCACGGGTGATGCCGGCGTTGTTGACCAGGATGTCGAGCGACCCGAACCGCGCGGCGATCTCGGCGACCAATGCGTCGACCTCGGCGGCGACGCCGACATTCGCGGTAAAGCCTTGCGCGCCGACCCGGTGCCGTTCGGCGATGTGCGCCGCCGTCGCCCTGGCGCCGTCGCCATCGAGGTCGCAGATCGCGATCATGGCACCGTCCTCGGCCAGCCGCTCGGCCGTCGCCGCGCCAATTCCTTTGGCGCCGCCGGTGATCAGCGCCACCCGTCCCGCCAAGCGCTCCGCCATCGCCCCCTCCTCCGGTTTGCATAAAACGCCAGCCTGTCGCAGGACCGCGCACCGCGCAACGCCTTCCAAAACCCATGCCGGTTCAGACCGCCGGTCGGCGCGAAATCGGGAGTCTGCGAGGCGGCGGTTGCGGGATACGATCTGCGGTGTTTTCCGTCGCGCGAAGGAGTGAGCCATGCCCGAATTTGATCTGGTGATCCGCGGCGGCACGGTGGCGACGGCGGCGGATGTGGCCGAATGCGATGTCGGCATAAGGAACGGGATCGTCCTGGCGCTCGGGCGCGGGCTCGGGGATGGGGCGCGGGAGATCGATGCGCGGGGGAAGCTCGTCTTGCCGGGCGGGGTGGACAGCCATTGCCATATCGAGCAGCGCTCCTCGGCCGGGGTCGTCTGCGCCGACGATTTTTACAGCGCCACGGTCAGCGCCGTCTTTGGCGGGACGACGACGGTCATTCCGTTTGCCGCCCAGCACCGCGGCCAGTCGCTGCGGCAGGTGGTCGAGGAATACCATCAGGCGGCGCGCCCGAAGGCGGTCATCGACTACGCCTTTCATTTGATCGTTTCCGATCCCACCGAGCAGGTGATCGGCCAAGAATTGCCGGCCCTGATCCGCGACGGCTACACTTCGTTCAAGGTTTACATGACCTATGATCTGCTGGCGCTCGACGACGGGCAGATGCTCGACATCCTGGCGCTCGCCCGGCGCGAGGGCGCCATGGTCATGGTCCATGCCGAAAACCACGAAATGATCAAATGGCTGACCGGGCGCCTGCTCGAACGCGGGCTCGCCGCCCCGCAATGGCATGCGGTCGCGCATCCGCGGCTCGCCGAGGGCGAGGCGACCAACCGCGCGGTGACCCTCGCGCAATTGCTCGACGTGCCGATTCTGATCGTCCATGTCTCGGCCGGTGAGGCGATCGAGGTGATCCGCAACGCCCAAACGAAGGGCCTCAAGGTCTACGGCGAGACCTGTCCGCAATATTTGTTTTTGACCGCCGACGATATTGTGAAGCCGGGGGTCGAGGGCGCCAAATTCTGCTGCAGCCCGCCGCCGCGCGATGTGGCCGCGCAACAGGCGGTGTGGAACGGTCTCAAAAACGGCACCTTTCAGGTGTTCTCTTCCGACCACGCCCCTTATCGCTTCGACGCCTCCGGCAAATTGCCGCACGGCGAACGGACGAGCTTCAAGGAAATCGCCAACGGCGTCCCCGGCATTGAGCTCCGCCTGCCGCTCCTGTTTTCCGAAGGCGTGCGGCAGGGCCGGCTCGACCTCAACCAGTTTGTCGCCTTGACCGCGACCAACCACGCCAAGATCTACGGGCTCTATCCGAAAAAGGGCACAATCGCGGTCGGCAGCGACGCCGACATCGCGATCTGGAACCCCGAGCGCGAGGTCACGATCACCGCCGCGATGCTGCACGACAATGTCGGCTACACCCCCTATGAAGGCCGCCATTTGCACGGCTGGCCCGAGATCGTCTTGAGCCGTGGCCGCGTCGTCGTCGAGGGCGGCCGGCTCTTCGCCGAACACGGCAGCGGAGCGTTTGTCCGCTGCGCGCTCCCCGCCGCCGCCCAGCCGGCGGGCACCGCCGTGCCCGAGCTCGCCCGCGCCGCCGGCAGCGGAACCCCACTTCTGTCGAGCCAGGCTTCGTCGCTGCCTGCTTAAATGGGCCAGGTTTGCGCGCGGATGCCAGCTCTCGTGGGTATGCGGCGGTCGCTTACCCACAGCGCCCGTGCGCCGGACGGCGGAGTCCGGCGGCCGTGGCCTCGGGCTTACTGCGCCGCGGCGGCGAGCCCGGAGCCGCGGAAGGCGGGGATCACCTCCTTGGCGAAGCGGTCGAGGTCTTCGAGCTGAACGTCGAGGGGCGTGCCGAGCGGGGTCGCGCAGATGACGCGGTCGAGGCCGGGGTAGCGCCTTTCGACCGCCTTCAGCTGCTCGACGATGTCTTCGGGGCGGCCGGCCAAGAAACCGCCGGCCTTCACGGCGTCCTCGATCGTCGGTAATTTGACCGTGCCGGCGAGCGCCGGGTCGCGCATCGCCGCGATCTGCTCGTCGGTCAAGGCCCGTACCAGGCGCAATTCGCCAAACATTTTCATGTTTTCTTCGTAATGCGGGGCGGCTTCACGGATCGCCTGCTCGCGCGAGGCCGCAATATGGAACTGGTAGCCGAGCGCCAGCCGCTCGCCCAGTTCGAGCTTGACGCCACGGCGGGCATAGGCCGCCTGAAATCCCAGCATGTGCCGCTCGACCGCACCGCCCTCGGCCGAGCCGCCGCCGATCACGCCGCTGATGCCA
>DASXAM010000241.1:0-10735 GCA_036404275.1 Allostellaceae bacterium | reverse complement strand
GAGGATGCTGACGAGCGCCAGCGCGACAAAAAATTCGAGCGGCCGAACATAGCTGCCGGTCATGTCGCGCAGCGCGCCCGAGATCAGCGGCCCCGAGGCTTGCGCAACCACCTGCGCCGAAAGTGCGAGCCCGCGGATGGCGCCGTAATTCGCGCGGCCGAAATAATCGGCCCAGGCGACCGGAAGCAGGGTCAGCATGCCCCCGAGGCCGAGCCCGAACAATGCCGCGGCGAGCGCTCCTTCGGGCACCGAGGCGATGCCGATCATCGCCGCCGCACCGAGCGCCATCAGGCCGCCGCTCAACGCCAGCGCGTAGCGGATCGGAAAGGACCGCGGCATCAGCCCGCAGAGCGCGCTGGAGACCGCGGACATCAGCGAGAACAGGCTGATGATCGTGGCGGCGATGGTCGGCGCCACGCCGTGCTCGACGAGGTTGGCGGCCTGATGCAGGCTGACGCCGGCCTGCACCGGATAGACCAGCACGGTGTAGAGCAAGAGCAGCCAGAAGGCCGGCACCCGTATCGCCTGACGCCGCGAGAACCGCGGCTCGCGCGGCGCCGCGGCCATGCGGACGGAGGTCGCCGCCGGCAGCGAGCGATCCGGCACCAGCCCCAGATCTTCCGGCCGGCGCACCAATAAAAGCCAGGTCGGGACGAGGCCGACGGCCAGAACCGTCGCCCCGATCGCGAGCCAGCCGGCGGGCCAGCCGCGGCCGCGCATCGCGAATTGCGCGACCAGCGGCATCGCCACCAGACCGCCCATCTGCGCCACCGTCGCGATCGAATTGGCGAGCGGGCGGCGCGCCACAAACCAGTTGTTGAGGGTGCTGTAGATGCCGAGCTCGAACGGTCCCGCCCAGTTCATCCGCGCCAGGCAGAACAATAGATAAAACATCCACAAGGACTGGGTCAGCGACAGTAGCAGGGTGGCCGCCCCGGTGCCCAGGATCGCCAAGGACAGGGCCACCCGCGAACCGTGGCGGTCGAGCAGCGGGCCGATCAATGGCGCCGCCAGCGCCGCCAGGATGCCGCCGAGCGACACCGCGCCCGAGAGAGCGGTGCGCGACCAGCCGAACGAACGGGTTAGCGGCTCGACAAAGATCGAGAGCGTGGCGACCGCACCCCCTTGGCGCGAGAACCCGGCGCAGCACAGGCAGGCGAGCACCACCCAGCCGTAAAAGAACGGCAGCCGCCGGCTCAGCCAGGACGGCAATCCGCGGCGCAATGTCGTCAGTGGGTTCGGCTCGGCGCCTGATCGGTCCCCCACCCTAACCCTCGCCCGCTTGCGGCGGAGGGAAAGGGAAGGGGCGGGCCAAGCTGGTCAAGACCGCTCGTTCGCAATCAGGCGGCGTTGCGGTCGAGAAGCTCGATATGAACGTTTTGCGGGCCGCGCAGAAAGGCGATGCGCACGCCGGGCCGGATCGTCTTTGGCTCGACGGTAAATTCGGCCCCCTTGGCCTTGAGCTCGGCGACGACGTTATCGATGTCTTCGACCCGGAGCCCGATATGCTCGAGCCCGAGATAGGGCGGCTCGGGCGGCGGGGCGATCGCCTGCTCGGCCGGAACCTGGGCGATAAACACCGAGACCCCGCCGAGATTGAGATCGATGCGCGAGCGGCCGTCGGACTGGACCGAGCGAATGACCTCGGCGCCGAACATCCGCTCGTACCAGAGTGCGGTCGCTTCGGCGTCGGGGCTGCGCAGATGGATATGGTCGTAGGCAAAGGCGGTCATCGCGTTCTCCCTCTTTATCGGCCGGCGACTTTAGCAGATTGCCGGCACGGGTCAGCCCGATCCTTGCCGAGACCGGCCTCGGATGGTTTATCGACCGTTTTGGGATTGGGGTTCGGTCTCGCCCGATCGGCAAAAGGCAAAAAGATTTCGGCGTCGCTTCGATCGGCGCATCGAGAGAAGCCCCGCAAAGAGCGGGGCTCTTTCCGTCTCAGGCATGGCAATATAGCCGCCGATGCTGCTGCCCGACCGTTTCGCAACCGCCCGCCTTTTGCTGCGCCTTATTGCGCCCGAAGATGCGGCGGCGATCTTTGCAGGCTACGCGCAGGACCCCGAGGTCGTGCGCTATCTGAGCTGGCGGCCGCATCGCTCCGTCGCCGACACCGAAGCCCATATTGCCCGCTGCCTCGCCGCCCCCGGCGACCGCGTTCGCACCTATGCGCTGATCCGGCGCGCCGACCGCCGCCTCGCCGGCTCCTTCGAGCTGCGCCGGCCCGAGCCGCACCGGCTCGATTGCGGCTATGTGCTGGCGCGCGAAAGCTGGGGGCAGGGGCTGATGACCGAGGCATTGCGCGAGGTGGTCGGCTGGGCGATGCGACAGGACGGCATCTGGCGGATCGGTGCGGTGTGCGATGTCGAAAACCCGGCCTCGGCGCGGGTCATGGAAAAATCGGGGCTCGTCCGCGAAGGCGTCCTGCGCCGCTGGCTCGTTCATCCGAATATCGGGCCCGAGCCGCGCGATTGCTTCAGCTATGCGCTCGTCCGCTGAGGGGCATGGCATACGCGCCGTCTACCAGGCGGTGTCGAGCAGCCGGCGGATTGTTGCGGGGCCGTCGATTTTGCGCGGGTTGGTGTGAACCCAGCGGTCGTGCATCGAGTTTTCGGCAATCCGGTCGAGCTGGCCCTCCCTAACCCCGACATCGCGCAACCGGGTCGGCAGGCCGAGCTCGACGATCAGCGCGGCCACCGCATCGGCCGCCGGCTCGCCGGGCCGCCCCAGCGCCTCGGCGACCCGCGCCTGCCTGTCGGCGTTGACCACATGGTTGAAGCGCAGCACATGCGGCAGCATCACGCAGGAGGTGTAGCCGTGCGGCACATGCGCGGTGCCGCCGAGCACATGGCCGATCCCGTGGCTCGCCCCTTTGCTGACGCCGGTCTGCGAGCCGACCATCGACATCCAGGCGCCGATCTGGCAGTCGAGCCGGGCGTCGAGATCGGCCGGGTTCGCCTTGACCGCCGGCAGCCCTTTGCCGAGAAGGCGCAGCGCGTGATAGGCCGCCCCCTCCGAGAGCGGCTGGCTGTCGACCGAGCAGATGTCTTCGACCGCATGATCGACGGCGCGGATGCCGGTCGACAGGAACAGCCATTCCGGGGTCGGCACGCTCGCCGCCGGATCGAGGATGACCGTGCGCGGGATCATCAGCGGATGACTGAAGCTTTCCTTTACGTGGCGGACCGTGTCGGTGCAGCCGGCGCTGGCCGAGAACTCGCCGGCCGAGAGCGTCGTCGGGATCGCGACCATGCGCACACCCGGCGCCGCGACCGGCGGCCGCTGCGCGCTGCCGTCGGCGGCGACCCGCGCGCGGAAGCGGTCGAGCTCGTCGGGAGCCGTCACGCCATTGCCGAGGCAGAGCCCGACCATCTTGGCCGCGTCGGTGACCGAGCCGCCGCCCAAGGTCACGATCAAATCGGCATGGGCGTCGCGCGCCATATTGGCCGCCGCGACCACGTCGCTGCGCGGCGTGTGCGCGCCGATCTTGGCGCAGAGCCCGGCACAGCGGTTCCCGAGCACCTGCCGCAGCCGTTCGACCAAATCGGTTTCGCGCGCCAAGGTGCCGCTTGCCAGCACAAAGACGGCGCGGGCCTCGAAGCGATCGACTTCGCGCGCCAGCGCCTCGGCATAGGGCGTGCCGAAAACGACGCTCTCCATCTGCGGAAAGCGATAAGCGCCGCTCAGCATGTCAGACCACACCGCTGCGCGAGGTGCACGGGCACGGCGCGGTGGGCCTCAACTGAAGCGGAGAGGCCCACAGCACTCCCAGCCATGGCTTTGATGCCTGTCCAGGCGGAACGCTTCCATTCAGCACCAGCCTATCACACCGGTATTGCCGATGGTGATTATTTGATCGGAGCGAACTCGAAATTGGTCACTACGACCTCGTAGGGCAGCATCTTCGGCGGCGGATGCGGCGACGTGTCCCCGCGATAATTCCCCATCCATAAATTCAGATGAAACCGCTCGCAGTTTGTGCCGGGAATGTAAATATTCTGGTTACTAGCAGACGTCCACGTGTTGTCGGCTGCGGCCGGTAAATTTCCGAGATGGATGCCACCCTTGTTGTATTGTTGAAAGGTAACCGGCTGCCCTTGGCCCCGCCAAGTCATCACCAAGGTTATGGTAGCGGGGGTATTGCCAATGGAATAGCGATGGACGTTGTTTGGGTTTTCCCACCAATCCTGGAGTGTAAACTGTGCGTTGCCCTGGCACAGTTGCGGTGGGTTCGCTTGGCTAGGACAAGACGGGTCGTTGGCCGGCCAACCGAAGCGCGAGATTTCCGACAGGTCGATTTCGCGATTGGGATTGTTCATGGTCCCGGTGCCACCGCCGGTGCCAAAGCGCTCAAAGGTGAAGGCGCCGAAGGCGGCGTTGAGATCGAGACCGTTCCACGTGCCGGCGGTCTTCGCCGTCGCCGTGACGAGATATTGTCCGTAGCCGAGGTTCGCCGGCGACCCGTCGCTGTTGAACATCAGGACGACCTCAGAACCGGCCGGCGCCGGACCGCTCGGCGCCCCCAGATCCTGATCTTGGATCAAGAGATGCAGGCCCGTAGCATCGACCGACGCGTTTGCCGGGGCAAACGGCGTTTTCAGGCCGTCATTCCAATACCCGCTATGGTCGGGGAAGCTTTGGCCGCGAAAATTAAAGCTGGTCCACCATTGATAGCCTTTGAAACTCAGCAGGCAATTTGATCCCTTGGGGCATTGACCGTTACCCGGCAGCGGGTTGAGGCCGTCCGGCGCCAGTTCGCTGGTCGGGCAGGACGGACCGGCCTTCACCTGCGCCAATCGTACCGCAGGATTGGCTGGGGGCTTTTTCGGACGGTCGATGCCGGCAATAAACTGACCGCCGCCGCTGAAGGTGAGGCTGACCGGCGTCGATTTGCCGGCGCGGTTCACTCGGCCGGTCAAGCTGACGTGGCAAGTAAAGGCGTCCTCGGAGCCGGATCCGAAGACGTCGGAGACCCGCGCCGTGAAACCATAGGGGATAAAGATCGCCCTCGGGTCGTGCAGCTGTCGCCGCAGCACATTTTGAAAGAAGTTGGCGGCGCTCGGGTCGTCAGGAAACAGCAGGTATTCGGTATCGCCGGTCAGATTGGACTTAAAGGTGGTGAGGTCGCCGGTGATCTGCAGTTCGTCATGGTCGGACGAGTGCCGATCGCCGAGCTTCATCAAAAAACGGTTAGCGGCGAGGGTGCCGCGCGGACCAGCAAACAGAACGCAGGTTCCCTGGTCGTGAAAGCTCGTGCCCGCCGTGTCTTGTTCGTTGAAGTTGCCACTGGTGAAATTGCTCGCGGCATTGGCCGATAGCGGCAACGCTACGGTCAGCGCGCCTGCAAGTAGCAGCGCACCAAATGTTGGTTTCATTACATTCACCTTACGGCAGGGCGCGCCAACGCGCAGACACGCGTCCTAGGGAAACTTGACAATACTATCACGTTCTTAATATCTTCGGCAAGTGCAATCAGCCGCCAAATAGCAACCGATTGCTATGCGTTGCGGCCGGCCAACGGGGTGCCCCAGCCCGCCTACGCTTTAGCGACGTTCAGGCAGCGCTCGCGAAAGGCATTGGACAACTCCGGAATTATGGAGCTGAGTCACCAGCCCCACCGGCGCGCAGAAAACATTAGCGGCGGGCACGAATTGAATCAAGATCGAGCGGGTTCCTACAATTTTGTCAGGCATCGGTCTATGGCAGTCGCATCGCGGGATACCGTTTTTATCGCGGGAGGCCAGCCTTCGATTACTTATGTGGATCGTAAAGAGTTGGATATGGAGCGACGTCTCGCGCGCGCGATAGCCACGCCTAATCAAATTGTCTCGCTGAGCGGCCCTACGAAAAGCGGGAAAACGGTTTTGTGTCGCCATGTTCTAGGCGACCGTGAATTTCCGGTTCTCGTGACACTTAACCTTGGCAGACCGCGCGCCTTTCACAGCCCGCTGGCCAATGTACACACGGGGAGACACCCCTTTCCGCCGCCAGCGGCGGAAAGGGGCGTAAGATGCCGATCGCGCGGGCCCGGGTCTCGTGCGAATCAGTTCAATCCGTAGAGGCCCATCGCACCGCCGGCCATGACCTGGTGCTTGGTTTCGGGCGACAAACCCGCCATGCGGTCCATGATCATCTTCGGCGCACCGGGGAAGAACCCGTCCGGGTGCGGGTAGTCGGTTGCCCACAGGATCTTGTGCGGGCCGATATAGTCGGCGAGCGCCTTGATGCTGCCTTCGACCGGCTCGAACGAGATCCAGCAATTGCGCTGGAATAGCTCGCTCGGCCGCGTGGTGAGCCCGGAGTCGTTAAAGCCCTGGTCGTCGAAATGCCGGTCCATGCGGTCGAGCCAGGGGGCGATCCAGCCGCCGCCCGATTCGAGAAAGGCAATGCGGAGCTTTGGGTGGCGTTCGCATACACCGCCCCAAATCACGCTCATGCAGGCCAGCATCATCTCCATCGTATGGCTGATGATGTGGCGCGCCCCGCGGCCCTCGAAGCGGTCGACGCCGACCGTCGGCATGCCGCTCGACGCCCCCTCGTGAAACCCGATGGCAAAATCATAGTCTTCGGCCGCCTGCCAGAACGGCTCGTACATCGGGTCGTGGACCATCTTGTTGTTGTAGGGGTTGGGGCGGATAAAGCCGCCGCGGAAGCCCAATTCCTTTTTGGCGAACTTGATCTCGTCGACGGCAAGGTCGACCGATTGCAACGGCAGCATCGCCACGCCGAAGAGGCGGTCCGGATAGGGCTTGCAGTAATCGGCAAGCCAGCGGTTGTAGGCGCGGCACACCGCAGCCGCCAATTCAGGATCGTGGATCGCCCCGGAAAAGAGGCCGAGGCTCGGGTACAAAAACGCCGCGTCGATGCCGTCGGCGTCCATGTCAGGAATGCGTGCGTGGGGGTCGAAGCCGCCGGGCTTGCCGTCTTTGTATTCCATCGTGTCGGCGGCGACGACGCCTTGGCGCGCGCCGACCGCGCCAATCCGGCCGATGCCGCGATTGCCGTCGCCGACCGCCTGCTCCTCCATGACGAGCCGTTCTTTGCCGTTTTCGCCCTTGACGATCTTCGGCGCCCGGTCGCGGAATTTGGGATCGATGTATTTGTCCCACAGGTCGAGCGGTTCGAGGATGTGGCCGTCGGCGTCGATGACGTTGTATTGATTGCGCATTGACCCGGCTCCTTTCGGGGTGATGGCGCGGCCGCCAAACCAAACGCGCGTTTGGTACAGCCGACGCTAGGTCCGCCGACCGCCCCCTGTCAACCTCGACGCCGAGACCGGACTCCGGCGAGCCGGCGATGAATTCGTGCAACGATCGCAACGGTCATATACACTCCCGCTGATCTCTCCAACGGGGCTCTCCAGACATGACACAAGCATTGCAAGGCACGAGATTTACCGCCGGCCCGTTGACCCTCGTCGTCAGGCACGAGCTGTGGGACGGCAACATCCACGACCATGCCGATCAAGGTGTGTCGATCGACGTCGTAGCCGAGGTCGACGGCAAGGAGACGGCGCTTTTGCGGTTCAACTGCTTCGACCAGGAAAAAAGCTACGTCTATGGTCCGGAAAAGGCCGAGCCCGCGGCCGGGAGTGCCGCGGCGGGCGAGGAATATTCGACGCTCGCCGATAGCGGCCGGTTTTTCCGCATGGATCCGATCGCCGACGGCAACCCGATCGGCTGGACGGTCAAGACCCTCGGCCAAAAGCTGCCGAAAATGCTGGAGCGGGCCGGCTATCCGCAAATCGCCGCGGCGACAGACCTCGCCCAAGTGCGCGACGTGCTGCCCGACCTCGAAGCCTGCGCCCGTGAGTTGTTCGCAACCAAGCGCAATACCGTCAAGCACAACCGCGGCACGCATATCTTCGAGGCTGGCAACATCCGCTTCGGGCTCGAAATGCGCCGCCAGGCGGGTGGCGACGGCGGCCTCGCGGTGCATGTGCTGTCCGATATCGGGGGCACGCCCGGCAAGAGCTATGTCGAAGAAACCGAATTGCTGGCCTTCGACTGCTTCTGGCAGTCGCCGCATTACCACTACGGCCCGCGCAACAAGAACCACCGCATCTATTGGGACAAGACCTTGGTCGAGGACCCGCTCGGCTGGGTGTTCGAGCAGCTCGAGAACCGCAAATTGGGTGCAATGATCGAGCGCGCCGGCTATCCGGGGGTTGCGGCCGATCTCGACCTCGAAAAGGTCGCCGCGGTGTTGCCAGCGGTCAAAAAACAGGCGCGCGACATGCAGGCCGAAGGCGAGCGGCTGACCGGCCATCCGGGCCTGCCGCTCGAGGTGACGCCGAACCTCGTCCCGCGCTGAAACAATAAAGCACGGAGCTCAAGAATGACCGATACGTCCGAATACACCCCACCCAAGGTTTGGGCCTGGAACAAGCCGAGCGGCGGCCGGTTCGCTAACATCAATCGCCCGACGGCCGGCGCCCAGCACGAGAAGGAATTGCCGGTCGGCAAGCACCCTCTGCAGCTCTACTCGCTCGGCACGCCGAACGGGGTCAAGGTCACGATCATGCTCGAAGAGCTCTTGGCGCGCGGTCACAAGGGAGCCGAATACGACGCCTGGCTGATCAAGATCGGCGAGGGCGATCAATTCGGCAGCGGCTTTGTCGCGGCGAACCCGAACTCGAAGATCCCGGCGCTCGTCGACCGCAGCGAGCCCAAGCCAGTCCGCGTGTTCGAAACCGGTGCGATCCTGATGTACCTCGCCGAAAAGTTCGGCGAATTCCTGCCGACCGAGCGCTCAGCACGGGCCGAGTGCCTCTCCTGGCTCTTCTGGCAGATGGGCAGCACGCCCTATATCGGCGGCGGCTTCGGGCATTTTTACGCCTATGCGCCGGTCAAGATCGAATACGCGATCGACCGCTTTGCGATGGAGACCAAGCGGCTCCTCGACGTGCTCGACCGGCGGCTGGCCGAGAGCAAATACGTCGCCGGACCCGACTACACGATCGCCGACATCGCCATTTTCCCGTGGTATGGCGGGCTCGCCAAGTTCAACCAGTACGGCGCGGCCGAGTTCCTGTCGGTGCACGAATACAAAAACGTGCAGCGCTGGACCGAGATGGTCTGGGAGCGGCCGGCGGTCAAACGCGGCCGCATGGTCAACCGTCTTTCGGGCGCCCCATCGGAGCAATTGCACGAGCGCCACGACGCCAGCGATTTCGACACCAAGACCCAAGACAAGCTCGCCGCCGCGGCACAGTAAGACAAGGGCTTTGCCCCTGCCCTCATGGCCCCTGCTTGTGCGCGAGCAGGGGCCGGCGACGTCGCCAGAAGTTCTTGGATCCGCGATTCTAGTTTCGCGCGGGCCGAGAACTCGTCTCGGCCGGACTTGAACTGGTTATCCAATGTCTTTCCGGCGCCGGCAGCAAAGACGCGGAGCGGATCACCCGTTGGCGCCGTAGGTCACAACGTCGAGGATTTGTCAGCGATGGCGAGTGTGATCGCCGCCGTGGAAGGCTACGGTATGGAAACCGCCACGATGGATTCCATGATGGTGAAAAAAGCCCAAGCCGAACCCGACCCTTCTCGGAAAAATGTAGGCGAAATACGGGTAGAAATACGGAAATGGATAGTAGTCGTATGACGGGTAATACTGGCCGTATCCAGCGTAGTATGTCGGAGGAGAATAATAAGGATAGCCGTGCACCGGCACCGGAATGGCCGCCGGTAAGTTGCCGACAGCAATAGGGGTCGCGACAAGCGGCGGCCCCGGCGCACCGGCCATCACCGCTGCGGGCGGTAAACTAGGCTCGAGCTGGTCGGACCGCCCCGCATCAGGCGCAGGTTGTCGAACCAGGTTCGCGTCGGGCTTAGGCGCGAGCGCTATAATGCCCTCCGGGCCGCTAAGCACGACCTTTTCCAGTGAAATGCGGTCCAACCGCCAATCTTTAAGCGCTTCGCCCTCCGACAGCACGAGCGGGTTGGCGCCAGCCACCGCGAAGATTGCGATGCGCAAATCCGGTCCGATCACGACGCCGGTCAACCTCACATCGCGCAGTGATGAACCAGCATCATGTGCCGATCGATCGACGAGCCTCGAAACGTCCGGCGCTGCGGGTTTGACTGCCGCCGGCGACAAGCGAGTCTCGATCGCAGGGGCGCGTTTATCGTTGAAACCGAATTCGGTCAGGGTCAGGCCAGCGCAGACCGCGCACCCGGCAAGAAGCAAAGTCGGCAACCGAGCCATTTAACACGGCACGGTTAAGCCAGCGTCAGCTCGCGGTAGCCCTCCGCGGCGACGGCGTCGCAGCGCTCGCGAAAGGCGGGGTGGCCGCCGGAATAGCGCATGATGCGGCGGATTTGCTTGCCTTCGACATTGCGGTTGATACCGGTCATCCAGGAATCGACCTCGGTGAAGAGAAGCCCCTCGCTCGCCGTGATGACGTGGTCGGTCCAGGCGACGGCACCCGCCGCGGTCGCCTCGAGGCGGGTCAGGCCGCGCTCGCGCGCAAAGTGGATCAGCCCCGTCACCCAGTCGGCGCTGTATTCGGCGGCGCGCGGAAAATTGCCGAGCCCGGCATGCGGCCCCATCACCATCAGGAGGTTCGGGAAGCCGTCCACCAGGATGCCGAGAAAGGTCCGCGGCCCGTTTTGCCATTTCTCCTTCAGCGACACGCCGTCCGCACCCCGGATATCGATGCGGTCGAAGCTGCCGGTGATCGCATCGAACCCGGTCGCATAGATGATGATGTCGAATTCGTATTGGCGCTCGCTCGTTTTGA
>DASXAM010000240.1:0-14108 GCA_036404275.1 Allostellaceae bacterium | reverse complement strand
GCCACCGTCTCGCCGGCCGCGATTTCGAGCGACACGCCGCGCAAAATCTCGACCGGCCCCGCCGCGCTTCGCAGCGTCAAGTGCACGTCGTCCAGCTCCACGAGCGGGCCGGCGGCTGCAGACGATGAGCTCATGCGCGGTCGGACGAAAGGGCGGCGAAAACCCCCGACGATATGGCGCCCCGCCCGGCGCTTTCAACGCGGCCGTCCCGGACCGGAGTGACGCTGGTTATCGCCGTGCGCCGAGGACCAATGGCTAATTGTCGGCCGGCGCGGGCGCGACAGCCGTGGCCGGTGCCGGCCGGCCGCGCGGGTCGCGCATCAGCAGCAGCAATGGCAGCGAGCCGAGCGCCAGCAACATTATCAGCCGGAAATCATCGACATAGGCGACCATTGCGGCTTGCCGCGTCACTTCCGCGTCGAGCGCCGCTATCCCGCCCGGTGTGCTCAGGCTGAACGGCGCTGCGAGATAGGGTGCACGCGCGATCGGGTTGTCCGGACGCAGGTCTTCGACCAGGCGCGAGTGAACGACCTGCGTATTCTGAGCCAGGACGGCGACCAGAATGCTGATCCCTACGCTGCCGCCGAGATTGCGCATCAGGCTGCGGATCGCCGTCCCTTGGGTCAGGATATGGCGCGGCAGGGTCGACAAGGCGATGGTGTTGAGCGGCACCTGAGTGCAGCCGAGGCCGAAGCCTTGCAGCAATCCGGAGATGATGACCGGCGTCATGCCCATCTGCAGCGAGAACTGGCTCATTTGCCACATCGCGACCGCGGTCAGCGCGAAGCCGAACAGAATGAGCAGCCGGTTGTCGACCCTAACGATCAGCGGAGCAACGAGAAACATCGCCGCCATGCTGCCGATGCCGCGCGGCATGGTAACGAGGCCGGTGGTCAGCGCCGGATAGTTCATCAGGTTTTGCAGCATCGTCGGCAGCAGCGCCAAGGTGCCGGTCATGATCAACCCGCCGCAGAACATCAGCACCGTGCCGACAACAAAATTGGCGCTCGTCAACAAATCGCGATTGAGAAATGAACGCTCGTCGGTCGTCACCGTATGCACGGTAAAGAGGTAGAACCCAAGACCGGCGACCGTCGCCTCGATCCAGATTTCGGCTGAATCGAACCAGTCTTTCAGCTGGCCCCGGTCGAGCATCAATTGCAAGGCGCCAATGCCGAGGCTCAGCGCCAGAAATCCGACGAAATCGAACGGCTCGCGATGGATGTGGCGGGTTTCGCGGATGAAAACGAGAATGCCCATCGTGCACAGCACACCGATCGGCACATTGATGTAGAAAACCCAGCGCCAGCTGTAGTCATAGGTCAACCAGCCGCCGAGCGCCGGCCCCATGATCGGCCCGAAGATCGTGCCGATGCCGAACACCGCCATGGCTTGCCCGTGTCGCTCCGGCGGATTGATCCGCAGCAAGGTGGCTTGCGACAGAGGAACGAGCCCGGCGCCCGCCACGCCTTGGAGCGCGCGAAAGAAAACCAGCTCTCCGAGGCTCGTGGCGGCGCCGCACAGCGCCGAAGCGAGGGTGAACCCGATAACCGAGGCCAGAAAGACATATTTGATGCCGAACCGGCCGGCGAGCCAGCCGGTCAGCGGCATCATGATCGCCGCGCAGACGATGTAGGAGGTCAACGCCCAAGCGATTTGGTCGAGCGACGCCGACAGGCTCCCCTGGACGTGCGGCAGGGCGACATTGAGGATCGTGTTGTCGACGCCCTGCATGATGTTCGCCAGCATGATCGAAATGGTGATCATGCCGCGGTTGGGGACCGGGGCGAACGCCTCTGCCTTCATCGGCGGCCCTCCCACGGCGGCATCATTCTGGCAAGCGATGCTCGTCGCGACGGCAATTTTTATATGTTACAGCCGAGGTTGCTCAACCTTCTCCTCTTTTGCCACATCAGACAGCTTTCACGCGGACGGCCGTTCCGGACAGGCCCTGGGGCATCACACCGGCATGGTGCGGCGCTGGTAGGCGCGGCCGATGCGCGCGGTTTCCTCGTTATGGCCGGCGATGACGCGCACCCCTTCGTCGAGCTTGGCGACAATCGTTTCAGGTGTCGCGGTTTCGAGAAAGGCGACGCGGTGCCGGCGGCAGGCGGCGAAGACGCGGGCGCGCGCCTCGGCCATCTCCGGCGGGTAAGGGTCGCGCGGCACCGTCGTATAGCCGAGCGCCAAGCCGAGATCGCCCGGACCCAATTCGGCAAAACCGAGGCCCGGCACCGCGAGGATCGCCTCACAATTGGCGATGCCTTCGGGGCTTTCGAGTTTGACCCCGAGCAATAGCTCGCCCCCGGGGTTGAGCGGCCAAGGCTCGCAACGGGCGATGTACTCCTCGGCGCCCACACCCCAGACTGGCGCCGCCGTCGCCTCCGAGCCGCGCCCGCGCGCGCCGATGCCGAGATATCGGCTGCCCGCCGGGCCGACCGAGCCATGCATCCGCGCCACCGGCGCGGGCAATGCCGGATCGACGCCCGCGGCATGGTGCGGATAGCGGCAGGATTCGACAAAAGCGCGCACCGCATCGGCCGCTTCGGCCTGGCACAGCAAAATGCCGTGCACGCCGCGCCCGAGGATCTGGCGGAACTGCCAGGCATTGTAGCGGACATTCGCGGCGTCGGTGCCGTTGACCGGCGCTTCGACGATGACCGTAGGCGTAGGGTGGCCGGAGCGTATCGGCCCGCCCTCGACCAAGCCTTGCATGTATTCGGCAAGGCCCGCCATGTCGAAGGCGCCGTGCTCCATCCCGACATTGATATAGTCGGCCCAGGTTTGCGCATCCTCGCGGCCCTGCGCGCGGGTCAGGACATGGCCGCTATGGCCGCCGACGTAATAGATCGCCTGGTCTTCGCCCAATAATTCCACGGCGCGGTTGATGCGATGAGGCACCCGCCCCTCCTCCCGATCGATTGACCACCCGCCCGCCGCTGCTATAGTCGCGCCGGCCCGCGGGCGTGGCGGAATGGCAGACGCGGCAGACTCAAAATCTGTTGTCCGAGAGGACGTGGGAGTTCAAGTCTCCCCGCCCGCACCAACAAGATCAAGCGCATCAACCGGAGCGTGGTAATCGGCATCGGCGATTTACCGCCGTTGACGACGCCTCTCAAACGCAACCCTGCCGCAGCACCGGCTTGCTTTTCAGCCAGCCCGTCTTTCGACAAAATCCGAGTTGGCCGCATGCCCGGCGGCATCGCTCGGACAGACCGATGTGATTTCTGATCCTGCAGAGGCGGCCCGCCGACGGTCACGCAACGTGGCGCGGATCTGGCTCGTCCTACTGCCCCTCGCGCTCGCGGCGCCGGCCCGGGCGCAGACCGCAGCCGCGCCGGCCCCGGCGCCGTCGGAGACGGTGCTGCCGACAGTCGAGGTGGTGGCGCCGACGCCGCTTTTGGGCTCGGGCGTCGACCGCGCCAAGGTGCCGGCCGAGACGCGCATCCTGACCGACCAGGACATCAGCCGCGACGGCTATCCCGACGCGCTGCGTGCGATGAACCAGCAGGTGCCGGGCGTGACGCTCGACGCCACCTCCGGCAACCCATTCCAGCCGAGCCTTTTCTATCACGGCTTTCAGGCTTCCCCCTTGCAAGGGAATGCCCAAGGGCTCGCCGTCTATCTGAACGGCACCCGCTTCAACCAGGCCTTTGGCGACACCGTCAACTGGGACTTGATCCCGGATATCGCGATCGACCGGATGAACATCGTCGGCTCGAACCCGGTCTTCGGGCTGAACGCGCTTGGCGGTGCCATCTCGGTGCAGATGAAAAACGGGTTTACCTATCAAGGAACAGAGTTCGACGCGCTCGGCGGCTCGTTCGCCAAATACCGGGGCGAATTGCAATACGGCATCCAGGCCGCGAACGTCGCCGCCTACGTCGCCGCCAATGGATTGCAGGAGCAGGGCTGGCGCGATGTGCAGTCCTCGCAGCTCAGGAATTTTTATGGCGATCTCGGTTGGCGCGGCAGCAAAGGCGAGGTCCACGTCAATGTAACAGGTGCGGTGAACCGCCTCGACCAGCCCGGCACCTCGCCGATCCAGCAGCTCGCAGCCGATCCGGCCGGCGTCTTCACCGCCCCCAATCTCGTCACTAACAACTATGCTCACGTCGCCTTGTCGGGGACCTACGACCTGACCGATCACACCTCGTTGCAAGGCAACGCTTATTACGACTACCTGGTGCAAAAGGTCTATAACGGCGATGCGACCGAATTTGCCCAGTGCGACATGCCGGCCGGGTTTCTGTGCGAGGGGGATCCCGGAGGGCTCGTTGCCACGAACCGGGCCGGCAACCCGATCCCCGATTTTCTGCATGGCGGGCCCTATTCGGACTTGCAGCAGCAATCGACCAACACCAATGGCTATGGCGCCTCGATGCAGGTCACCGACCAACGCGAGCTGTGGAACCGACAGAACCAGCTCGTCGCCGGTCTCAGCTTCGACGGCGCGCAAACCTTGTTCAGCGCCAGCACTCAGATCGGCGGGCTCGACGTGCCGACCTCGGAATTCGCCGGTCCCGGCGTCACTGTGGATATGGCGGATGGCTCGATCGCCCCGGTCCGGGTGGCGATCGCGAACGCCTATTACGGCGCTTTCTTCACCGACACTTTTGACATCACCCCGACGCTCGCGGCGAACGTTGCCGGCCGCTTCAATTTTGCCCAGATCGACCTGAACGACCAGCTTGGCACGGCGCTGACCGGCAACCACACCTTCGGTCGGTTCAACCCCTCGGCCGGGCTGACCTGGAAAATCCTGCCCGAGCTTTCGGTGTACGCCAGCTATGCCGAGGCAAACCGGGCGCCCACCCCGGCCGAGCTGACCTGCTCGAGCGCGGCAAGCCCCTGTAGCCTCGCCAACTTTCTCGTCGCCGACCCCGATTTGCAGCAGGTCGTGGCGCATACCTGGGAAGCGGGAGTGCGCGGCCGCGCGCATCCGGCACCGGGCCTGACTTTATCGGGCGATCTCGCCTTCTACCGCACCGAGCTGACCAACGACATCCAGTTCCTAAACAGCTCGATCCAAGGAAGGGCGTTTTTTGCCAATGTCGGCTCGACCTTGCGGCAGGGCATCGATATTGATCTGGGGCTCAAGACCGACCGGCTGCTCGCCTGGATCGCCTATTCTTATATCGACGCCGAATTCCAGACCGGCTTCACCGAATCGAGCGAGAACAACCCATTTGCCGATATCGACGGCAATATCCAGGTCCATCCCGGCGACCACCTGCCCGGCATCCCGATCAATCTTTTGAAGCTCGGCGTCGATTACCAGGTCACCCCGGTCTGGACCGTCGGCGGCGGCGGCATCTTTGCCAGCGGCCAATACCTGTTCGGCGACGAGGCCAATCTGACGCCGAAGACCCCGTCCTATTTCGTCGCCAACCTGCATGCAAGCTATCAGTTGACGCCGCACTTCCAGGCGTTTGCGCTGCTCGAAAACGCGTTCAACGCGACTTATTACACCTTCGGCACGTTTTCGCCGACCGCCGCAGTGCCGATCGCCCAGGCGCCGGGCGCTACCAACCCGCGCAGCTTCGCCCCGGCCGCGCCGATTGCAATTACCGTCGGGGTACGCGCAACCTTTTGACGACGCGCGCAGCGGCGGTATGAAGGGCGGCGCGATCCGCGAGGGAGCGAAGAGGAATGGAGCTCGACCCGCTCTTTCAGCCAAAATCGGTCGCCGTTGTCGGCGCGTCGGAAAAGCCGACGATCGGCCGCCGGCTGATCCTTTCGCTCGAGCGGATCGGCTACCGAGGCGCGATCTTTCCGGTCAATCCCAATTACCGGACTGTCCTGGGCCGTGCTTGCTGGCCCGATGTCGGCGAATTGCCGGAGCCGCCCGATACCGCGGTTTTGTGCATGGGGCACGAGCGGGTGCTCGCCGCCGTCGAGGCGTCGGCGCGGCGCGGTGCCAAGGCCGCGGTCGTCTATGACGGCGGCTTTGCCGAGCGGGACGAGGCTGGGCGGCGACGCCAGGCTCGCATCGCGGCGATCTGCCGCGAGGCCGGGATCGCGCTGTGCGGGCCGAATTGCATGGGGGTGCTGAGCCCGCACCATCCGAGCACGACCTATCTGCAGGAGCTGCGCGACCCGGCGGGGCTCGCCGGCAATGTCGGCCTCATCGCGCAGAGCGGCGCCTTTTGCGTGAGCCTGCTGACGGACATCCGCCGCTTTGGCTTCAGCCATGTTGCGTCGTCGGGCAACGAGGCGGTGTTGACCGCCGCCGATTATCTCGAATATCTGGCCGACGATCCGCACACCGCAATTATCGGCGCTTTTATCGAGACGATCCGGGAGCCCGAGCGCTTTGCCGTGGCACTCGACCGGGCGGCGGCAAACGGCAAGCCGGCCGTCGTGCTGAAAGTCGGGCGTGCGCCGCGCACGCGGTATGCCGTCACCAGTCACACCGGCGGCGAAGCCGGGGACAGTGTCGCGGCTTCCGAGCTGCTGCGCGCGCACCATGCGATCGAGGTCGCCGACCTGACCGAACTCACCGAGGTGCTGGCCGCATTTCAGGGCTGGAAGCCGCCAGCCGGACGCCGGATCGGCATCGTCACCTCGTCGGGCGGGCTCGCCGAATTGATCCTCGACCTTGCCGAGCCCGATATAGCGCTGCCGCCGCTGCCGCCCGCGGCCAAGACCGGGATCGAAGCCCGGATCGGCCCGGTAACCGGCGACGGCAACCCGCTCGACGCCTGGGGCAGCGGCACCTTTGCCCGGAACCTGCCGCAAGCGCTCGCCCTCTTCGAGGCGAGCCCCGACCACGACATTATCGCTCTCTGCCGCGATGGCGAGGACGGCCAGCCCTTCGACACGCCCGGGCTCGCCCGCAGCTATCTCGACCTGTTCGCCGGCGCAGCCGCCCGCAGCACGAAGCCGCATTTTCTGCTCCATACCCGGCCGGGGGTCATGGACCGCGACCAAGTTGCGCAGCTGCGCAGGCTCGGCGTTCCGGCCGTCGGCGGCCTGGGCGAAGGCCTCCGGGCCATCGACCGGCTCGCCCGCTGGTCGCTCGCGCAAGATCCGCAGCCGAGGAGTGCAGCCAATGGCCGATCCCGTGGTGCTCTATGACCCCGACGACAAGGTCGGGATCATCACCCTGAACCGTCCCGAGAAGCTGAACGCGATCAGCCCGGAATTGCAGCAGCAATTGCTCGACGCTTTCGCCCGCGCCGACGCCGACCCGGCGACGAGCGTGGTGCTGCTGCGCGCCGCCGGCCGCAGCTTTTGCGCCGGCTATGATATCGGGGCAAAGCCACCGGGCGCCGACGTCGACGACTGGCGCAGCGATCCGACAAAGGCGCACGCCCACCTCCTGGTCCAGCTCGAATTCGAAATGGCGCCGTGGCGAATGACCAAGCCGGTCATCGCTGCCGTTCAGGGTCATGTGATGGGTGGCGGCTGCGAGCTCGTCATGCTGTGCGACCTGACGATCGCCGCCGACAACGCCGTCTTTGGCGAACCCGAGGTTCGGTTTTCCAGCGTCGGCCCGGCGATCGTCATGCCGGCGATCATCGGCTACAAAAAAGCGCGCGAACTCTTGTATTTCGGCGACACGATCGACGCGCCGGCGGCGCTGGCGCTCGGCATGGTCAACCGGGTCGTGCCGCTCGCCGATCTCGAGACGGCGAGCCTGCGCTGGGCGAGACGGCTGTCGCTGATCTCGCCCGAAGCGCTTTACGCGACCAAAAGGGCGGTCAACCGCACCGCCGACGCCGCCGGTTTTCGCACGGCACTCTATGCCGGCCTCGACGTGGTCGGCCCGCTCTACGCGACCAAGACCGAATTCGGCGCCAAGTTCCGGGACATCGTCGCCGCCGAAGGGGTGCCGGCCGCGGTCCGCTGGCGCTCCGCCCAATTCCGCGATTAGCAGCACTGATGGCGCGCTCGTTCGAGCCGCTGGCCCTCGGCGGGCTGTCGCTCGCCAACCGGATCGCGGTGTCGCCGATGTGCCAATACAGCGCCGAAGACGGCTCGGCCACCGACTGGCATGCACAGCATCTGGGATCGCTGTCGCTGTCTGGCGCCGGGCTGGTCATCGTCGAGCAGACCGCGGTGGAGCCGGTGGGACGCATCAGCCATGGCTGTCTCGGCCTTTATTCGGATCAGAACGAGGCGGCCCTCGCACGGATCGTTACGCTCTGCCGGCGCTGGGGCTCGGCCGCACTCGGCATTCAGCTCGCCCATGCTGGCCGCAAAGGCTCGGCAAGGCTGCCCTGGCACGGCGGCGGGCCGCTTGCCGGCGATGCCGGCGCCTGGACGACGGCGGCGCCCTCGGCGGTCCCGTTCGACGATCACTGGCCGGTGCCGCAGGCGCTCGACGAAATGGGACTTGCGCGCATCCGCAATGCGCACGCCTCGGCCGCCAAACGCGCCGATCGGCTCGGGTTCGACCTCGTCGAACTGCTCGCAGCACACGGTTTTCTGCTGCACAGCTTTCTGTCGCCGGTCTCGAACCGGCGCAACGATGGCTATGGCGGCAGCCTCGCCAACCGCATGCGCTTTCCGCTCGAAGTGGCGATTGCGGTGCGTCGGGTGTGGCCGCGCGAAAAAGCGCTCGGCATGCGCATCACCGGATCGGATTGGATCGAGGGAGGGATTTCGCCCGAGGAAGCCGGCATCTTCGCCACCGAATTGCGCGAGATCGGGTTTGACTATGTCTGCGTCTCTTCGGGCGGGATCAGCCCGCAAGCGCGGCCCGCGATCGCTCCCGGCTACCAGGTGCCGTTCGCCGCGGCTGTCAAGAAGGCGGCCGGCATTACCGTGCAGGCGGTCGGCATGATCGTCGAGCCGCATCAGGCGGAAGCGATCGTCGCCGAGGGCCGCGCCGATTGGGTGGCGCTCGCCCGCGCCTTTCTCGACGATCCGCGATGGGCGTGGCACGCCGCCGATGCGCTCGGCGCCGTAACCGCCTGCCCGCCGCAATACCGCCGGGCGCGGCCCGACCAGTGGCCGGGGGCCGCGCTGACCGCGCGCGGCGCTGGCTGGGGGACTAGGATTCGAACCTAGACTGGCGGAGTCAGAGTCCGCTGTCCTACCGTTAGACGATCCCCCATCCGCGGCGGGCGGCGAGCAATAGCACAACACGGCGCCGCCGGGTAGGCGGGATCGAGGTGCGGTCACGCGTTCGACGGGCCGAGGAGGCGGCGGGCGATGATCACGCGCATGATTTCGTTGGTGCCTTCGAGGATCTGGTGGACGCGCAAATCGCGCAGATAGCGCTCGACCTGAAAATCCTTGAGGTAGCCGTAGCCGCCGAACAATTGCAGCGCCTCGTTGCAGACTTGAAACCCGGCATCGGTGGCAAGGCGCTTGGCCATCGCGCAATGGCTGACCGCTTGCGGGTCGGCGCGGTCGAGGCTCGCCGCCCCGCGCCAGACCATCAGCCGCGCCGCATCGAGCTCGGTCGCCATATCGGCGAGCTTGAACTGCAATGCCTGGAAATCGGCGAGCGGCCGGCCGAACTGGCGGCGTTCGAGAACATGCGCGCGCGCCGCTTCGAGACAAGCCCGCGCCCCGCCCAATGAGCAGGCGGCGATGTTGAGCCGGCCGCCGTCGAGCCCCATCATCGCGATCTTGAAGCCGTCGCCCTCGGCGCCGAGCCGGTTTTCGACCGGCACCCGACAATCCTCGAAAATCACCATCGCCGTCGGCTGCGAATTCCAGCCGAGCTTTCTTTCCTTTTTGCCAAAGGACAGGCCCGGCGTGCCCTTTTCCACGACGAGGCAGGAGATGCCGTGTGGCCCCTCGCCGCCGGTGCGCACCATCGCGACATAGAGGTCGCTCTCGCCGCCGCCGGAGATAAACGCCTTGGTCCCATTCAGCACATAATCGTCGCCGTCGCGGCGGGCGCGGGTGGCGAGTGCTGCGGCGTCCGAGCCGCTCCCCGGCTCGGTCAGGCAATAGCTGGCGAGCCGGTCCATGCGGGTCAACGAGGGCAAAAACCGGGCGCGCTGCGCGGCCGTGCCAAACCG
The DNA here is from genome assembly GCA_036404275.1 of Allostellaceae bacterium. GTDB lineage: Bacteria > Pseudomonadota > Alphaproteobacteria > ATCC43930 > CGMCC-115725 > AP-15. The sequence goes on along the minus strand of DASXAM010000240.1, from coordinate 4,125 downwards.
GTCGATCATCCACGACGCCATGTTGTGGATCGACAAAAAGGCGGCGGTCGAGGGGCAGGCGGCGGCCAATTCCTCGAACACGATCGCGGCATCGACGCGGCCGAGCCCGCTGCCGCCGAATTCCTCGCCGACATAGATCGCGGCAAAGCCGAGCGCCGCCGCGCGCCGCAAGGCGGCGACCGGAAACTCGCCGCGCTCGTCCCAGCCCGGCGCCTGCGGCAGCCAATCTTCGCGCGCGAAATCGCGCGCCGCCTCGCAAAACGCCTTCTGCTCGTCGGAAAGCTCGAAATCCATCAGAAGCCCGTGTTGCGCGCGGAATACGCCGCACTCGCCGCCGGCGCCAAATCCGGCGGCGTCGGCATGATTTCTTGTTCTATGCGCTGACCCCGCTCGGCAGCCGGCCGCCGCGGCCGTGCGGCAGCGTGTGGAGCTTCAGCGCGACCGGGTTGCCGAGCCAGATCGCATAGCTGCTGTGGTCCGCGACCGCGTCGGTGGTCAGCGGGTGCACCAGCACGTCGAGCCCGGCGCGGTTCAGCATCAGATAAGGCACCACCCGCGCGAACGCTTCGGGCTTGAAGACGACCAGGACATTCGAGATCGGGTGCGGCCCGACCGGCGTGTCGCGAAAGCCCTCGATCTCGACCGGAAACGCCTCGCCGAGCGCCGCGCACACCCGCTCGGCAACGCCGCGGGTCTGCGCCGGATCATAATAAATGTGGGCGTGATAGCCCAAATTCCCGACGGATTGCGCGGTCTTCTCGGTCATCGGAATGCCTCCAGGCAGAGGTCGCGGGACATTCTTGCATGGCGACCGCGGCAAGTCGACCAACCCGGCGCGGCCCTCGGGATGGACTTCGGCATCAGCGAGCGCCATGTCGAGCCCCAGTAGCCACCAAAACGGGCCGTTTCTCGATCCGCAATTCGTGACGCCGCCGCTCGATATCGGCGACACGATGCGCCAGCGAATTGTCGGGTTTCGCCGAGCCGGCTCGCGCGGCTGGTTCCGCGCTGGTTGAAACGATGCGCCAATGGTCGAGATCGGAAAACCAGCGGTGCACCGCCATCGCCCCGGCGCCCGACCCGCCGCGCTATAGACCCGAAGCCGACGGCCTCCAACCATCGTTTGCCTGGCATGACGCAGGGTCCTGCCACACCACCCCGAACCAGCGTGACCCAACTTGCGATTGATCAATTTTTGGCGATGGCTGATGATACAGCAGGTTTGCAGCAGGTTTGCAGCGAAACCGCGCTTTGCGGTTGAATAGCCTGTAAAGTCCGAGGAGACCCGCCATGTCGGCGCCGGCCTGATCTCAAGGAATTTGTGCTATTTCGACAACATTGCTTCGATCGCATGCACCTCAATCTGGGCGGCCTCAGCCCTTTCGACAAGAGGCCACCTTGCAATCAGCGGGCAAGCGGAGTGGTCAGGATATCCGCACGGCGACACCTGGCCGCCAAGCCTCACTCCTGCTCGAGACGAGCAACCACCTCATGCACTGCAGCATCGTCGGGATTAGCTTCGGCCAGCGCGCGTAGCTCGGCGAGCAACGCATCGCCACGGGCCGGATCATCCTCCGCCTTGGCATCGATCAGCGTGTTGAAGAGGCCCATGGCCAGGTGCTGGCGCACCGCGGCGTCATCGGGAAAGGCCTGGGCCAGCGCGCGCAGCTCGCCGAGCAAAGCGTCGCGGCGGGCGAGATCATCCTCTTCCTTGGCATCGTTCAGCGTGTTGACGAAGCCCATGGCCAATTGCTGGCGCACCGCGGCGTCATCGGCATAGGTCTGGGCCAGCACACGCAGCTCGCCGAGCAAAGCGTCGCGGCGGACAAGATCATTTTCTTGCTTTGCATCGTTCAGCGTGTTGAACAGGCCCATGGCCAGTCGCTGGCGCACCGCGGAGTCATCGGGATAGGTCCGGGCCAGCACCCGCAGCTCGCCGAGCAGAGCGTCGCGGCGCGCGAGATCATTTTCTTCCTCGGCATTGATCAGCGTGTTGACGAGGCCCACGGCCAGGTGCTGGCGCACCGCGGTGTCATCCGGATAGGTCCGGGCCAGCGCGCGTAGCTCGGTGAGCACGGCGTCACGGCGGGCGAGATCATCCTGTTCCTTAGCATCGTTCAGCGTGTAGAGGAGGCCCACGGCCAGAGGCTGGCGCACCGCGGCGTCATCTGGAGAGGCCTGGGCCAGCGCGCGCAGCTCGCCAAGCAAGGCGTCGCGGCGGGCGAGATCATCCTCCGCTTTGGTATCGGTCAATGTGGCGAAAAGGCCTTTGGCCAGGTGCTGGCGTACCCCGTCGTCGTTGGGATGGTCTTGAGCCAGCGCGCGCAGCTCAGCGAGCACGACGTCGCGGCGGATGAGATCACCCTCCGTCCTGATGTGGTCGAGCATGTTGACGAAGCTCATGGCCAGTGCTTCGCGCATCGCGGCATCGTCCGGACAGGCCTGAGCGAGCGCGCGCAGCTCGTCGAGCACATCGTCGCGGAGGGTAAGGTCATTCGCCTCCTTGGCGTGGTTCATTGTGCTGAGAAGGCACATGGCAAGGAGCGTGCGCACTGCGACGTCGTCGGGATAGGCCCGGGCCAGCGCGCGCAGCTCATTGAGCAGCACGTCGCGGCGGGCGACATCACCCTCCACCCAGCAGGCGTCGATCAGCGCTGTGAGGCCTATGGCGATTACGGGCGCGAGTCCGGGCTCGCGCAATCGCTGCAATTGGCGGGCTCCGTTGATCAGGGCATCCGGAGATGGCTGATACACCGCTTCGCACAATGCCAGCGGCAACGCGCCGAGCTGCTGCTGCCGGGCTTCCTCGCGGAGGGCGGATAATGAGGCGGCATAAGGAACAACGCTGGCGTCGATCGCGGTGATCGAGCGGGCGAGGGCAAGTATCAAGCTTTCCGACTCGGACCTGACCGTCTCCCGCCGGTTTGCTTTGAGAAAGGCGCGGGCGGCGTCGCGGCGCGTGGCATGGCCGAAGCTTGGCGGTTCGACCGTCTTGTCGAGGATGTCGCCCAGCTTCAGGTCGTCGAGGAGGTCGGGGTCGAGATCGGCGAGAACGACCAGCCGCAGCGCAGACCACGCATCGCCGTCCTCGGCGAGCGGGACCAAAGCAATGCGCACGGCGAGCTTGCGGTGATCGCGGTCGAGCCCGGTCAGCAGCCTTTCCAAGGCGGTGTAGCGGAATCCATTCGCTTCCGTTGCGAGACGTTCCAAACTGCCGATGGTTTGCGCCGTTTCGCGCACATCCGGACCGGTCCAGCGGGCGACCACGCGCGGATAGCCGCCGATCAGGTCGAGGACCCGGCCGTCCCCGACGTTTTCAATCGCCCGCAGCTGCGGCTGGGCGCGCAAAAAGGAAATCAGCCGGTGGCGCTCGGTCGCGCCGGCAAGGTCCATCGTGCCGAGTGTGTGGACATGAGCGGCGCCCGGAAATTCGCGCTGCAATTCATCGAGCAATCCGGCCGCCTCGCTGCCTTGCTGCGCGCCGAGCAGGATGTGGCAATCCGGCCACTGCTCCGGCTCGCGCAGGACATCGCGGAAGGTGTTGCGCTGTCGAACGAGGTCGCTGGTTTCGTCCCACTGGTCCATGACGAGCGCGATCGGGTGCCCGGCGATCCGCTGAACCGAGCCGACCAGCTCCTGCGCTTGGGTGTATTCGAGGGGCGAAACGATTGGCCCGCTGCGCAGGGTCTCGCTCGCCGTAACCAGGCCCTCGAGCGATTCCTTGATCGCCACGCCGCCGATTTCGCCGAGCAGCGGAACGAGCTTTGTCGCCTTTTCCGACAATTTGCCGACAAACCGGGCGAAGGCCGGCAGCAGCCCGTCCTTTTGCTGCTCCCAGACGGTTTTGAGCTGCTCCCAAGTGCCGGCGTCGGCGAGCCAGCGCTGATAGAGGTCGCTGACGACGTGCAGCAGCGGATCGGTCGCGCCTTTGGGCGAGCGCGTAAAGCCGACAACGGCGCGCGGGTCGGTCTCCTGGTCGAGCCGGCGGGCCACTTCCATCAGCAGCCAGCTCTTGCCGATTTGCGGCTCACCGACGATCGCGGTCAGCCCGGTGTGGCGGGTGCGTTGCAGCACATGGTCGAGATCGGCGGCGCGGCCGAACAGCCGGTCGGTCCGGTTTTCGAG
>DASXAM010000239.1:0-3872 GCA_036404275.1 Allostellaceae bacterium | reverse complement strand
GATGCGGGCGCTGACCGGCACCGGCAGACGGCGCATCGCCTCGCACCAGCGGTGGCCGAGGGTGATAAAGCGCCGCGCCGATGTGGGGTCGAGCGCTGCGGTTTCGCCGGGATCGGCGCCGCCGACAAAAGCCCGGCCGCCGGCGCCGGTCAACACCGCCAACCGCAATTCGGGGTCGGCGGCAAGGCGCTCCATGCCGGTGACAATCTCGTTCATCAGCGCCGAATTGAGGCTGTTGAGCTTGGCCCTGTTGTCGATCGTCAGCCGGGCGAGGCGGCCGCCCTCGGGGCAGGGCTGCAGTTCAATGATAAAGCGATTGGCGCCCGTCATCGGTTCGAGCGAGCGCGGTCGTGGCCGGCGAGAAGGGTGGTTGCCCCGACCCTGTCGCGTGGCGGTGGCACCGTGTTCACGTCGCATTCTCCTTGGGGGCGCGGCCGTCTTTGCGAGCCGCCGGCTTTATCGCATAATGCCTTGGGATCGCGGAGGAGGCGAGAGTGGACACGATCGAGAATGCCGTCCGATTGCGCGAAATCTACGGCGAGCCGCACGAACGCGCGGTCAAAAAGCAGCTGAGCCGGCTCGACAAGCATGCGCGCAATTTTATCGCGCTGTCGCCGTTTCTGGTGATCGCCTCCTCCGATCCATCGGGCCGCTGCGACGCTTCGCCAAAGGGCGACGCGCCGGGCTTTGTCAGAGTCATCGACGACCGGACCTTGCTGATCCCCGACCGGCTCGGCAACAATCGCACCGATACGCTCGGCAATCTGCTCGCGCGGCCTGGCGTCGGGCTCATATTTTTCGTCCCCGGCATCAACGAAACGTTACGCGTCAACGGCCGCGCCAGTGTTACGGTCGATCCCGAATTGCTCGAGCCGCTCGCAGTCCACGGCAAGATACCGCGCAGCGCCATCCTCGTTGCCGCCGAGGAAATCTATTTCCATTGCGGCAAGGCGCTGATTCGCTCCGATTTGTGGAACCCGGAAAAGCACGTGCCGCGCGGCGCGTGGCCGTCCTTGGGCCGTATCATCGCCGAGCAGATCGGCACCGACCCCGACGAAGGCGAGCGCGCCACTGCAGAAAGCTACCGCACCCGGTTGTACTGAGACGCCGCTCTGCCGGGAGTTGCATTAAAAAATCCAATCGGCGAGATTTTACCCGCTGCCTCGGCGCAAAGCCGGAAGTCGCAAGCCGGGCAAAGGACCGCTCGCCCACCGTTGCCACTACTCGAAACTCCGAGCGGCCAAGAGGTGACACGCTGCCTTGGCCGATTGCCGGCAATTCATGATATTCCGGCGTCATGGCGACGATCGACACCTTGAAGCTCGCCCTGAATATAAGAATGCAGCGCTGCACCGGACCGGTCCGGTAAGAGGGGCAGGGGCACCCGCCCTATTGATCGGGTTGCCGCCCTCACAGGGCATATTCGGGGCTACACCGCCAGCAGGCGGTCGAGGAGGGGGCGGTCGTTGCGCAATTCGGCGGCGGCGCCGGAATAGCGGACCGCACCCTTTTCGAGGACGTAGACGCGGTCGGCGAGGGCGAGGGCGAAATCGGCGCCCTGCTCGGCGAGGAGGATCGTCAGCCCTTGCGCCTTCAATTCGGCGATCTTTTCGCCGAGCGTTTCGACGACGAGCGGCGCCAGACCCTCCGACGGCTCGTCGAGCAGCAAGAGGACCGGATTGCCCATCAAGGTGCGGGCGATGGTCAGCATCTGCTGCTCGCCGCCCGACAGAAACCCGCCGCGCTGGTCGCGGCGCTCGCGCAACACCGGGAACAAGTCGCCGACCGCCTCGATCGTCCAGCGGCCGGGCCGGCGCGCCGCCTGGGCGCCGACCTCGAGGTTTTCGCGCACCGTCAATTCGGCGAAGATGCGCCGGTCCTCCGGGACAAAGCCGATCCCGGCGCGGGCGACCCGATGCGGCGCCCAGCCGGTGATGTCGCGCCCCTGCCACCGGATGCGGCCGCCGGAGGGCGGGGTCAGCCCCATCACCGAGCGCATCGTCGTCGTCTTGCCCACACCGTTGCGGCCCAACAGGCAAACGCATTCGCCCTCGGCGATGTCGAGTGAGACGCCGAACAACACCCGGCTGAGCCCGTAGGCGGTGTGGATGTCCTCGACCGCGAGCAGCGGCATCGTCAATGCTGGCCCAGATAGACGCGGCGGACTTCGGGGTCGGCGCGGACCTCGGCGGGCGTCCCCTCGGCCAAGAGACGGCCCTGATGCAATACCGCGATCTTTTCGGCGATCGCGAACACGACCTCCATATCGTGCTCGGTAAAGAGCAGGGTCAGCCCGCGCTCGGCGGCGATGCGCTGCAACAGGCGCATCGCGTCGTGCGTCTCGCTCGGCGACATGCCGGCGGTGGGCTCGTCGAGCAATAAGAGGCTCGGCTCGCTGGCGAGCGCGATGCCGAGCTCGATCTGCTTCTGGTTGCCGTAGCTCAAGGTGCCGGCGACCGTGTCGGCCTCGCCCTCGAGCCCGATCGCGGCGAGTAGCGCCGCGGTTTCGGTGCGATACAGCTTTTCCGATTGCGACCAGAAATTGCGGCCCTCGCCGCGATGGGCGAGGATCGCCGCCTGCACGTTCTCGAACACGGTCAATTGGGCGAAGATGTTGGTGCGCTGAAATGAGCGCCCGACCCCCATGCGGCAGATGCGGTGCGGCGGCGCCCCGGTGATGTCGCGGCCGTCGAGCAATACCTCGCCGCCATCCGGCCGCAGATGGCCGGTGATCAGGTTGAAAAAGGTCGATTTGCCGGCGCCGTTCGGGCCGATCACCGCGGCGATCTGCCGGGTCTCGACGGTCAGGCTGACGCCGCCGACCGCGACAAAGCCGGCGAACGATTTCCTCAGGTCGCGGACTTCAAGCATCGCGGCCGACGAGGCGGCGGCGCGCCAGACGCCAGCCGGCGACCAGCCCGCCGACGATCCCGCCCGGAAACGCAAACAGCAAAATCAGCAGGATGGCGCCAAGCACAAACGGCCAATATTGGGTGTAGGCGGTGATCTGCTGATTGAGCCAGACGAGAGCAAAGGCGCCGACCGGCGGTCCCCAGAAATAGCCCATGCCGCCGAGAATGGTCATGATCATGACCTCGGCCGATTTCGACCAGAACACGTAATCGGCAAAGACGCCGCGGCTGAAGAGGCCATAAAGCGCGCCGGCGAGCCCGGCAAAGACGCCGGCGACGACAAAGGCGGCAAGCTCGTAGGCGCGCACATTGAGGCCGATAAAGGCGGCGCGCTCGGGGTTGTCGCGGATCGTCGTCAGCATTCGGCCAAATGGCGATCGCGTGATCTGCCGTATTATCGCGAGCGAGATCGCCACGAGCGCGATCGTCAGCAAATAAAACCGGGCGCCGATGCTCAGATCGGCGCAGCCGGGAATGGCGCTCATCCAATCGAGGTTGGGGTAGGGGATCTCGGGCAGGCCCTGGTCGCCGCCGGTCACGTCGTTCCATTTGTAGCAGATGGCCCAGACGATCTGCGAAAAGGCGAGCGTCAGCATGGCGAAGTAGAGCTTCATCAGACGCACGCAGAAATAGCCGGAGACGAGGGCAAAAAGGCCGGCGCCGACACCTGCGGCGGGAAAGGCGACGACAAACGGCATCTCGTAGGTTTTCATCAGGATGCCGCAGACATAGGCGCCGACGCCGAAATAGGCGACATGGCCAAACGAGACGAGGCCGGTGGTGCCGAGCAACAGGTTGAGGCTGACCGCGAACAGCGCGTCGATCGCGATCTGCGCGGCGAGAAAGGTGTCGTAGCGGCTGCCGAGCCACGGCACCGTGCACGCCGCCAAAAAGACGATCAGCGTCCACGGAACGCGGTCGGCGAGGCGGGCGTCCATGCGGGTCATCAGATCGGCCGCC
>DASXAM010000238.1:0-3532 GCA_036404275.1 Allostellaceae bacterium | reverse complement strand
CAGCGGAAAATCGAGGACGTCGATCCAGACCACCGGCACGACCCCGTCATTGCCGTGGTCGTGCCAGGTGCCGTTCGGGGTCAGGATCAAATCGCCACGCGCCGCCTCGCAGCGCTCGCCCTCGATCGTCGTGTAGCCGCCATGCTCGGAAAGGATCGTGCGGCTGGCGTTCGGCGTATGGATATGCACCGGCGCCACATCGCCGGGATTATAGATCGAGACCGCGCAGCGCATCGTCGAGGTGACTTGCAGCCGGCCGCCGAGCCCCGGATTGGTCAACAAAAACTGCTGGCGCTCGGCGAACTCGATCGGCGACACCTCGGCGTCGCGCGCGATTGCGGCGATGCGGTCGAGATAGGGCGCGATTTCGCGCCAGCGCCAATGATGCGCGACCGGCTTTATCTGAGCGGCGCCGACCCGGCCGGCGGCGACCTGGCCGCTCGCCTCGAGCCCGGTCTCGCGGAACCACGGTCGCTGCGCCGGCGCGTTTGCCTGGGTCCGCAGCCAGATATGGAGTGGTGCGGCTTCGGCGTTGAGCCGCTCCATCGCCGCCCTGGCATCGAATGCCGGCGCCTCCGCCATTGCCGCCATCTCTGTCCTCCCGCTACGACAATTCCATTGCTCGCGCGAACAAGGCGAGATCGGCGACGAGGCCCTCGTCGCGCTCGATGCCGTATTCGCTGCGGCCGTCCGCGCTTTTTTCGAGAACCATCAGCATCGCCGGGTCGGCGGTGTCGAAGACGCGCAGATTGCGGCCCTCATGGTCGAGCTCGGCGAGCTTTTTCTGCAGCGGCACCGGCGGCAGTCGGTCGCTGATGTCGATCAGCTCGATCAGGCCCGCGACCGTGATGCCGGCCTCCGCGACCTCGCGCCGGAGCGTCTCGGCCGCCTTTTGCTGCTCGCGCCGCGCCGTCGTGGCGACCCGAGCCTGCTCGTCCGCCTTTTTGCGGTATTCGGCGTAATGCGGGCCGATCCGCTGCAGGAACACCGGGGTCGGCAATTCGCGCGTGTCGATCCAGCTTTTTGCCCTGGTCCAGGTAGTCGCGAGCCAGTCGCGCATGCCGGGATCGCGGATTTCATGGATCCGCTCGGTACGCAATGCCATGGCCCAGCGGATTTGCGTCGGCGGCCCGGTCAACTCCGCCCAGCTCGCCGGTTCGGAGACGGCTGTCGCCGCACCGGCGCCGGTTTCGGGGCCGATCTCGGCCAGCCGCTCCTTTGCCAGATCGAACTGGCGGCGGTATTCGGCCTCCCATTCCTCGCTGTCCGGGTCGGGCTCGAACCCTTGACGGTCCCAGAAATAGCGAGTGGTCGCGGCGATCGCCTGCTCGCGGACGAGCTTTGCATCCATGGCGGTTGAACCTCGCTCTTGGCCCTGCTTCGAGAACGGTATCATGATCGGCAACGGTGAGGCGAGCGGCGCCGTTTGCCGGCTGTCGAGCGAGGGAGCGACGAGGATGATCAAGACCGTCGGGCTGTTGACCCGCAAGGCGGGCCTGAGCCACGAAGACTTCGTCAAGCATTGGCTCGAAATCCACGCACCCTTGGCCCATGCCGTGCCCGGGGTGCGGCGCTATGTCCAGTCGCACATCCTGGGCGAGCGCACCCGCCCCGACATTCCGGCGACCGAGGTCGAGATCGATGGCATCGCCGAATTGTGGTACGACGACCGGGCGGCGATGGAGCGCGCCAACGCCACCCCCGAGGCGAAGCGCCTGCATGACGACGGCGCCTTGTTCATCGGCCGCATCAAGAGCTTTGTGGTCGAGGAAAAGGTGATCATTCCGGCGGTGTCGGAGTGACCGCGATGCCCGGCCATCAGGGCGGCTTTGGCGGCGAAGCGGCGAGCGAAGCGGTGGCCGGCGCGTTGCCGGAGGGCCAGAACGCGCCGCAGCGCCATCCGTTGGGCCTCTATACCGAGCAGATTTCCGGCACCCCGTTTACCGCGCCACGGGCCGAGAATCGGCGCGCCTGGCTCTATCGCATCCGACCCTCGGCGGCCCACCCGCCATTTCGGCGCATCGACAACGGGCTCCTGCGCAGCGCGCCTTTTGACGAGGCCGAGCCGCCGCCGAACCGGCTGCGCTGGGACCCGCTGCCTTTTCCCGACAAACCTTCCGATTTTATCGACGGGCTCGTCACAATCGGCGGCAATGGCGACGCCGGCTTCAATTGCGGCATTGCCGTTCATGTCTATCGCGCCAACGTGTCGATGGAGCGGCGCGCCTTTTATGACGCCGACGGCGAGTTGCTGATCGTGCCGCAACAGGGCCGGCTCGACCTCGTCACCGAATTCGGCGTGGTCGGGATCGGACCCGGCGAGGTTGCCCTCATTCCGCGCGGCATCAAATTCCGCGTGGCATTGCCCGACCAAAAGGCGCGCGGTTATGTCTGCGAGAATTACGGGCAATTGTTCCGGCTGCCGGAATTGGGGCCGATCGGCGCCAACGGCCTCGCCCATGCCCGCGATTTCCTGACGCCAGCGGCCGCCTATGAGGACAAGGACAGAGAATTCGAGATCGTCGTCAAATTTGCTGGCAATCTATGGGCGACGACGCTCGACCATTCGCCCTTCGATGTCGTCGCCTGGCGCGGCAATTACGCCCCGGTCAAATACGACCTGGCGCGTTTCAACGCGATGGGCTCGGTCGGCTTCGACCATCCGGACCCGTCGATCTTTACCGTGCTGACCGCGCCCTCCGAGGTGCCCGGCACCGCCAATTGCGATTTTGTGATCTTTCCGCCCCGCTGGGTGGTGGCCGAGCACACCTTTCGCCCGCCCTGGTTTCACCGTAACGTCATGAATGAATTTATGGGCTTGGTGCATGGCGTTTATGACGCGAAGGCCGCAGGCTTTGTGCCGGGCGGCATGTCGCTGCACAATTGCATGGCAGCGCACGGCCCCGACGCAGCGACCTTCGAAAAGGCGAGCGCCGCCGAGCTCACGCCGCAAAAGATCGAGGGAACACTTGCCGTTATGTTCGAGACCCGGTTCCCGATTCGCCCCAGCCGTTTCGCCCTGGAGAGCCCCGCCTTGCAGCGCGATTACGATTCCTGCTGGCAGGGCTTCCCAAAGGGCTTCAAAGGATAGGGCAGGCCGCTGCCCCACAGCGGCTATTTCACGGCGGAGAATGCGGTCGGCTGCAAGATCGCATTTTCGACGCGGGCAACGATGGCGCCGTTTTTTTCGGTCTCGGCGCGCTTGCTGATCCATTCGGGATCGGCCTGAAACGCATTCCACTTTCTCTCGCGGTCGGCGAGCGATTCCCATTTGAGCAGGTAGTGCAATGTCTGGTTCGAGTCGCCGATCCCGGTTGTCCAGAAGCCGGCCTGCTCGATGCCGTGGCGTTTCCAGATGCCGAGCGTGATCGTGTCGAACCGCTTCAACAGATCCGGCAGGCGGCCCGGCACGCAATGATAGATGCGCAATTCGTAGAGCATGTCGGTTCCTCCCTTACTTCACCGAGGAAAAGCTCGTGGGGTGCAGGATCGTGTTGGTGATCGAGGCGACGATCGGGCCGTTCTTTTCGGT